>JABIYR010000183.1 GCA_018702695.1 Nitrospina sp.
AATGGTTCCTGATTGATGAGCTTTGACTTCAGATTCCATCTTCATAGATTCCATAACAAGAACGGTATCGCCTTCATTAATCGCGTCTCCCTCTGAGCAATTCAGGGTGAAGATAGACCCCGGTAAGGGTGCTTTCAGAGGCGAACCTCCCGATGAACTGGGTGCCGCAGGGCTTGGTGTCGCGACCGGTGCAGGGGCCGCCGATGTGGCAACCGCTCCTCCGCTTGAGACTTCCACGGTGTAATTTTTACCATTGACTCGAACATTGTAAACCGCAGACCCGGTTGGGGCTGGGGCAACTGGAGCCGATCCCGCTGTGGAAGCTTTTGCTACCGGTGCGGGCTGTGGTTTGCCTCGGGTTTCAAAAAATTTCAGTGCCACTTTTCCGAACAGAGCATAGGTCAACCGGTCGTCTTCGCTGTTGTACTTATCGCCGAGTTCTTTACAAGCTTTATCCCATTCTGGGTCGAGCAAATCAGCAGGACGGCAACTGGTCACCTTTCCATCTTCTGACACTTTAGCCAATAACTCTTCATCAATGGGAGCGGGGAGTTTGCCATAATTGCCCAACAGACATTGTCGAGTTTCTTTGGTAATCATTTTATAGCGTTCCCCCGTCAATACATTCAACGTTGCTTGAGAGCCAACGATTTGACTGGTCGGAGTGACTAAGGGTGGGTAACCCATATCTTTTCGCACTCGTGGAACTTCTAGCAAGACTTCATTGAGCTTGTCGAGAGCGTTTTGTTCGCGCAACTGGTTTTCCATATTGGAAATCATGCCACCAGGAATCTGCGATTTCAGGATGTTGATGTCAACCCCATTAAAATCGCTTTCAAACTCGGCGTAATTTTTCCGAACTTCGGTGAAATAGTCATTAATTTCTTCGAGCAAGTCAAGATCAAGGCCGGGATCGCGTGGCGTACCTTTCAGGCCTGCTACCATGCACTCGGTTGCATAATGCGACGTGCCCATGGATAACGCAGAGATGGCTGTATCGACAATATCCACACCGGCATCGACGGCAGACTGCATATTCATGCCGGCTAACCCTGTGGTGGCGTGGGTGTGCAAATGAATCGGTAATTTGCTGGTTTTCTTGATTTCGCTGATCAGAGTTTTTGTGGCACTTGGGGTCAGCAGGCCCGCCATGTCTTTAATACATATAATGTCAGAACCCATATCTTCAAGCTGTTTTGCCATTTGCAGATAGAGTTCAATATTATGAACCGGGCTGACTGTATAGCTGATACACCCTTCAACGGTTTCACCACATTTTTTCACAGTGTTGACAGCCGTTTCAATATTGCGAAAGTCATTGAGCGCGTCAAATATTCTGAATACATTGATTCCCACTTCGACCGATTGCATGACAAATCGTTCGACAATGTCATCGGCATAATGTCGATAGCCGACGGCATTCTGCCCTCGCAGTAACATTTGAAACGGGGTATTGGGCATTTTTTTCTTGAGCGCGCGGGCTCGTTCCCAAGGGTCTTCATTGAGAAAGCGAATGCAGGTATCAAAGGTCGCCCCGCCCCACATTTCCATAGAGAAAAAACCTACCTGATCCAATTTTTCAGCGATGGGAAGCATGTCTTCCGTTCGCATTCGGGTTGCAAGTAGAGATTGGTGTGCATCTCGCAAGACAAGTTCTGTGATTTTTAGTGGAGCGGTTTCCATTCTATTTAAATTCCTTTACGAATCCAGGGCAACGATCGCCCTATAGTTAAGTTCAATAAATTAATGTTTAGCAACGATCTTGAAGCCGATAATTTCCCGTTGCTGGACTTTAACCGCATCCTAAAAACACATGGATTTACTCCCCATATATCTTTAGGTTTGCTTCGGTTAAAGTTCAAGCGGGAGACGGGAAGTCTAAATTATTGTCAAATCAAAATCAAATTTTATTTGCGCCATGTCATCGGTAAAAAAAGCAATATAACGCCGTATATTTCGAGCCTTCCTAATAACATGAAAAGTATGAGAATGCCTTTGCCTAAAGCCGGGATTTCTGAAAAGTTTCCCATAGCTCCAACATCGCCCAGACCGGGGCCTATATTGAATAAGGAGGCCACGGTAGCGGTCATTGCAGTGGTGAGATCGACCCCCATTGCTGAAAGCAATATTCCACCTAGGGCAGAAAACCCGATAAACAAAAACGTTAAAGCGGCAACATTAGACAGATCATCGGCGTCAATGGTTTTGTTGCCCACTTTGACATGAAAAATAGCGCGTGGATGGGTCAATAATTTAAGTTCCCGCATGATGATTTTTAGCAAGATTATAAAACGAATGACCTTGAAAGATCCGCTGGTGGAGCCTGAACATCCGCCCACCATCATGATTACGACCATAAAGAGTTTTAGATAGTCCGGCCACATATTAAAATCGTCTGTCACGAACCCTGTTGTGGTGTTAATGGAAACGACGGTGAAGGCCGCACTTCGAAACGCCTGACTGGCATCGACGTTTCCGGAAACCTGAGTGAGCCCCCAAGTGACAAACAAAGTGCCCATCACCAACATGGTGCAATAGGCCTTGAACTCAGGGTTTTTGAACAGGACAGAAAAATTTCGTCGAAACAGTTGAAAGTGCAGGGCAAAGTTGACCCCGCCGAGAAACATAAATAATATAATGATGCTTTCGATATAGACATTGTCAAAAGACCCAATGCTTCCGTTATGAGGGGAGAATCCGCCTGTTGCAACGGTGGAAAATGTATGACATACGGCATCGAACCAATTTAACCCGGCAAACCGTAAGGCAATGATTTCCATAAGGGTTAAAGCCAGATAGGTTTTCCAGAGAATCTTCGCTGTTTCGGCCAAGCGTGGTTGTGTTTGCTCAACCGTGGATCCGCCCGGAATTTCAGCCTTGAACAGATGGAAGCTGCCGATTCCCAGCATCGGAAAGATAGCTAACGAAAGTAGAATGATCCCCATTCCTCCAACCCATTGCATCAGGTTTCTCCAAAACAAGATGCCGTGTGGCACGACATCGATATCTTGAAGAATGGAAGCCCCGGTGGTGGTGAACCCACTGGTGCTTTCAAAAAATGCATCGATGAACTCAGGGCAGGTCCCGCTCAAATAAAGGGGCAATGCTCCAAACAACGACATGGAGAGCCAGGAAACCGTGACGATGGCAAACCCTTCGCGATCTCGAAGCTTGTTCAAGCCAGAAGGGAACACTTTCCATAACATCAGGCCCGATATCAGGCTGAGACTGAACGTCCAGACAAAAGCTGAGGTTTCGGACATGAAACCTTCAAGGGGAGCATTGCCGAAATAAAAGGCCACTCCCATTGGGGCGAGGGTCAAACCAGAAAGAAGTACGAGTAGAACTCCTACGACATTTAAGATCGCACGTATATTCATCGGAAGGGAAGAAAGGATCTCTTACGGTCGAATAGTTTCTCAATTTTTTCGATGGTTCCGGGTAGGGCTACCACGATGACCGAGTCCCCCGCCTCTAAGGTGATTTCATCATTTGGGAGCAACATTTCGCCTTTTCTGAGAATAGCTCCGATGATTGCATCTTTGGGGAATTTGATTTTAGCAATTTTTTTATTAACGATGGACGAGTCCTCATCCACACCGATTTCCATGACCTCGGCATCTTCAATGAGCTTGAAGACCGACATCACTCGACCTCTTCGTAAATGTTTCAGAATACCACTGACAGTGATGAGCCGGGGGTTGATGGTGATATCCATGCCAATGGAATCTAAAATGGGCAGATATTCTGGATCATGAGTGATGACCAAAGCCCGCTTGGCACCGTATTTTTTCGCCAATAGAGCTGAAAGAATATTGTTCTCGTCATCGTGGGAAAGAGCCAGAAAAAAATCGGCATCCTTCATATTGATTTCGTTGAACAAGTCCATGTCGGTGCCGCTTCCATGCTGGACAACGGTTCGCTCAAGTTTGTCTGCGGCCAGATGTGCCTTTTCTCTGGAAGGTTCGATGATGCAGACATCGCGCATATTTTCTTCCAGCATCTTGGCCAACTGAATAGAGGTGGACGTTGCCCCGTAGATGATGATTTTCTCCACCTGATCGAGGGTGCGATTTAGCATGGGTAGTAGAAAAGGCAAAAACTCTTTGTCTACCAAAGTGTAAAATCGATCTCCCGCATGAAGAATGTCTTCAGCTTTTGGGATGACCAGTTCTCCATTGCGTACAATCGCGACAATGATGAACGAGTCCATCTGTAGGATACTGCGGATGTCTTGAATGGACTTGCCCGCTATAGGGGCTTTTTCCGGCACATCAAACTCACGCAAGAGAACGTCCCCACCGGCGAATTCTGCAACGCTGACGACTCCGGGAGTTTCGAGTATTTTTAGAATGGTTTCGACAATGATCTGACTGGGGTTGATAGCCTGATCGATGAACAACTCTTCTGGAGAGAAAATTTTATTGTCTTCGGTGAACTCCATATTGCGGAGCCGAGCGAATCTTTTGGGGACTTTAAATCGAGAAGCCAGAAAGCAGGAGAGTAAATTGATCTCATCTTTTTCTGTCACCGCGATCAACATTTCGGCGGATTTGATTCCCGCTTTCATGAGCACGCTGGGCAAACAGGCGTTACCCTCAATGGCCATTACATCTAATGTGTCAGCGATGCGTCGGGTTCTCTCAGGATCTTGATCCACGATAGCGATATCATGGCCTTCTTGTGAAAGCTCTTGAGCAAGGTTGTACCCGACGATGCCGGCACCCACAATGAGTATTCTCATGCCACCCAGTAAGTAAAGAAAAAAGTCCTAACCCTATGATAGGGACGTTCCATGAATTATGCCACTTCGTATGAAGGAGAAATTGCTATTTGGATTTATTCAGGAACTCCAAAAAGTCAGAATCTTCAGACATTAGGAGCGTGGTGTCAGTTTTTAAAGAATTCTTGTAAGCTTCCATCGAGCGCATAAAAGAGTAAAACTTGGGGTCTTTGCTGTAAGCATCGGCATAAATTTTTGTCGCCAACGCATCGCCTTCACCTCGAATCGACTGCTCTTGCTTATAAGCTTCGGCAACCAGAATGGTGCGTTCTTTATCTGTTTCAGCACGAATTTTAGTGGCCTCTTCTTTTCCTTCAGATCGGTACTCCATCGCGATTCGCTCACGCTCTGTACGCATCCGATTAAAAATGGAATTGGCGATTTCAGGGGGCAGGTCGGTTCTCTTGATACGCACTTCAACCACTTCAATGCCATATTCGGCGGCCTTGATGTTTGTCTCTTTAGTGACCTTTGCCATAATTGTGTCTCGCGTTGCGGTGACGATATCACGCAGGTCATGGGTACCAATTTCGACGCGCAACTCAGAATAAATGATGTCATCCAGACGCGCACGCGCGCCTCGTTCCCCGCGAACGGTTTCCAAAAATTTTAAAGGGTCTACGATGCGGAACATGGTGAAGTTATCAATCAGCAAGTTCTTTTTATCGCGCGTGATGACCTCAGCAGGGTTTGAGTCATTATCCAGCAATTGTCTGGAAAAATAACGGACTTGCTGGAAGAAGGGAATCTTAAAATAAAGCCCCGGTTTTTTGATGATCTCTTTAGGTTTTTGTAGTTCCAGCACCACGGCGCTCTGAGTCATTTGGACCGTGAACATGGAGGAGGATAAGATAACGATGACGGCTACAAGGCCTATGATAAAAGAATTTTGTTTCATGATTATTTTTTACCTCCCAACAGGTTCTCGCCCAGAGGGAGAATCGGTAGAACTCCGTTGCCTTTTTTGTTGTTCATGACAAATTTTTTCACGTCTGGTAAAATTTCTTCCATGGTCTCAAGATAAATACGTTTACGCGTGATGTCGGGCGCTTTTTTGTACTCCGTATATTGCTGTACGAATCGTTTCGCATCACCCTCAGCGGTTTTGATGTTCTTCTCGCGATACCCTTGAGCTTCCTGAATGATTTTTGCTGCTTGTCCCCGTGCTTCAGGAATGACCGCGTTGCGATAACCCTGTGCCTCGTTGATCATGCGTTCCTTATCTTCTCGGGCGCTGACAACGTCTTTAAACGCGGCCGCAACCTGTTCAGGCGGGTGTACATCTTGAAGCTGTATGGTCACCACTTGCAACCCGGAATCATACCTGTCGAGTAATGCTTGAATTTGATCTTTGGCGAGAACTTGAATTTCTGCCTTACCCGTGGTCAATGCTTCATCAATTTTTTTGCTACCAGTGATTCCGCGAATGACGGTTTCTGCCGAGTCGCGAATCAGTTTATGAGGTCGTCGTACATTGAAGAGATATTTTACCGAATCCATAATGCGGTACTGAACAACGAGATTGATATCAATGATATTCTGGTCTCCGGTCAGCATGAGTGATTCAGCGGGAACTTTTTGGATAGGTCTTCCTTCTGAAGCTCTGAACCCGATTTCCGCTCTTCGGACCTGCCGAATTTTTGGAGTGGCACTGTGCTCAACGGGAGATGGAAACTTAAAATGCAGACCTGGGGAAGTGGTACGGTGAAACTTTCCGAAACGAGTGACGACTCCCTCTTCATCTGGTTCGACAAAATAGAAGGTTCCGGGCAAAATCCACACCACCACCAAAGCTAGAATAACCCATAGCAACATAGAGGGGTTGAATTGAGGAACTTTTAATTGTGGCATCTCAAAAGGGGGTTTTTGTTGACCTCCGCCTCCTCCTTGTCCACCACTTCCTTTAAATCGGTCTTCAGGGCCTTTCGGCTCGTGTAAATCGTCCCAAGGCATGCTTTATATCACCAAAAAAATTTAATATTATATTAGTTGAGATACGCTATCAGACTGCTCTGGTCTTGTC
>JABIYR010000032.1 GCA_018702695.1 Nitrospina sp.
AATTTGAAACCCGACAATGAGAAGAATCGCGGATAGGATCAGAGATTGGATATGTCCCTCAGTCTGTCCCTGAAAGAAGAAAAACAGATATCGGCAACCAATAGCAAGGCCCAAGAAAAACGTGGCACCCCCGGCAACCGAGAAAAGTTTCAAAGGTCGGTACATGGAATAAACTTTGAGCATGGTGACAAAACTGCGCCGCAAATATATCTGCATGCTGGGGAACAACCTTGATTCTCGTAATTTGGGGTTGGTTTTAACGGGCACATGTTCAATGGCTAGATTCTTTGTCCCGGCGCTGATTATCGTTTCTACGGTATAAGTGAAGTCTGATACGACATTCAATTGCAAAGCCGCTTCGCGGCTGTAGGCGCGGAACCCACTTGTCGCATCGGGAACTTGCGTTCCCGAAAGCTGTCGTACTACCCAACTGCCAAATTTTTGCAGGAAAATTTTAAGGGGTGAAAAATGCGAGATGGTTTCTACCTGTCGATCGCCAATGACAATGTCGGCCATTTTGTCAAGAATAGGCTGAATGAGTTTGGGAATGTCACCACCGAAATACTGATTGTCTGCATCGGTGTTGACAATAATATCTGCCCCCAGTTTTAACGATTCATTAACCCCTGAAATGAAAGCCTTCGCCAGCCCTTTGTTATTTGTAAACTTAAGAACGTGATGCACACCCAGCGTTTTTGCAACTTCTATCGTTCTGTCGCAACTGCCATCGTCAATCACAAGGATCTCGATGGTATCGATGCCTTCAATTTTGTCGGGCAGATCTCTGATTGTTTCGGGAAGAGTGAGTTCTTCGTTTAAACAGGGAATTTGAATGATGAGTTTCACGATGGCTTAAGATAAGTCCGAATTGCCAGCGATGCGCCGGTAAACATGGACTTTTTTCGATGAGGTGGGTGAGCGAAACCGGTGTATTTGAATTTCGTATGAATTATTGATTCGTTTAACCGGAGCGTTTAGAACAGTTTTTTCATAGTTGTTGTTGAAAAAAATAGCGTCGAGTTTTTTCTTTATCTGCAGATTCATTGCATCGAGGTGTGGGTTTCTTTGATTGCCTCTTAGAACGATCCAATCAGGTGGATTTGAAAAATTCAAATCTTCACCGTGGATCATTTGTAGAGGGCTAAGAACGGCCAACACCTCCGATTCGTTATCAATATAGCATGTTTCGCCTTTTTTCCCATGTGTTTCAAAAAACCTCACTAACTCGTCCAATGGGCCTTGATAGCGGTGGCTCAGCTCTTGCCAGTATTGGTAAAACTCAGATTTTAGCTCGGCTTCTCTGGTGAAGGTGCGATAGGCATCACCTCTGTAGCCAGTGGTCAAAAACTTTTCGCTGCTAAGTTCTGCCCATTGTTTTAGAGGTATCAGTGGAGCCACGTGAATGAAATTACTTGCAATCAATGTCAGCATGAGAGCGGCTTGCCAAACCATCGATTTCTCGAATAGATAATAGACGATCATGGCAAGAAGAATAAAAAGCAGGGGTATGCATGCCGAGACATATTGCAGAAGGGGGATTGAATGCAAAGAGGCTGTGGCGAAAACCGATACGGTGCAAAGGACTAAAAGAGAAACCTGAAAGCGTTGGGGTTTTAAGCCCGAAAGAAATAGGAACGGCGCCAGAATAAATGGGAAAATATAATTATTAGTTTGGAATAGAAAGGCAAAAAAATGTTTGGGAAAACGCCACCAAGATGTGTCAATCAGTGAACTGGTGGATGTGTAAAATTCAGAGATTCTGTTCATCAATGTCGGCAGGACCGTCAGCCATGGAAGGCAGAGCAGAGCGGTAATCATCGCTGAACCCTTCACCTTGCTTAAATTGTCTTTTGTGACCCGACCCCGGTACAGAAATAAGTGGATGAGCATGCCTAGAATGACTCCAGCAAACTCAACATACATGGTGTGGAAATAGAGAATCGCAACGCAGGTGAGGGGAACGGGGTTCCATTTCTCTTTATCAAAAAGGGTGATATAGAAGGTCAGTAAAAGAGGCGTCAAAAGTATGGGAATGGCAACATAACGCGCTGTACGAAAATAGAGCAGGGCTGGAACGGAAGTTACGAGCAATAGCGCCGCAAAAAAGGCGATGATTTTCCGGTTTGTCCACCTCAATGTAAAACTATAGAGACTCCAAATCGAGAATACCCCTAGAATTGCAAAAGGCAGTCGGGCTGAAAATGTGTTTTGCCCAAACAAGTAGAGCGAAGCACTTTGGATATAATAGGGAACCCATGTTCGATACATAAAGATACCGCCAAAAGCATCTCCATAGGGCATGGTGTATTGTGTTCCATCAGAATGTTTGGGGTAGCCATACTTGAGAATAGTGGTTGATATGAAGGTATCAGCTCCTTCATCAACTTGCAAAACGGTGTCGTCCAAGCCTGTGAAAATTAGCAGGAAGGCAAATGGCAGGAGGAAAACTAAGGGATATTGGTTTTTTAGAAAATTATGGATGCGGGTCACTTTTAAAAATCGTTGGAGATATCCGAACTCATTATTATTATACTCAAGAGACAAAGGCTCTGGATATAAAAGGTTGTTGGATGGTTGATCTTTCATACAAGACAATAATGCGGTTAGTTTCAAGATATCCCTATGGTATGATCCTTTTTCACTTATTAGATTTATCGGTATTTCAGCAATTGATATTAGCTTTAAATAGGTTGTGAGATGAAGCGTCCTGACATTTCAGTGGTTGTATTAGCCTACCGAAGTGCTTCTACGATTGAAGGGTTTGTGGACTCTCTGGTCGATTCTTTGCAAGCCGCGAAAATAGATTGGGAAATCATTCTCGTCGGCAATTATTTGGCGGGAACGGGAGATCAAACGCCGGAGGTGGTTCGGAAGATTGCGGATGCTGACCCGCGCATAAAATTCGTGGCTGAAGTGAAGCAGGGCATGATGGGTTGGGATATGAAATCGGGCCTTGAAGCCGCAACGGGCAATAATCTTGCTGTGATCGATGGCGATGGGCAAATGCCGTGCGCAGATGTAATTCGTGTTTACAAGCTAATGGTCGATAATGGGTACGATTTAGCCAAGACAGTTCGAGTTGTAAGAAGTGATGGTTTTTATCGTCTGATCATATCCAGAGTTTATAATATTTTGTTTAAATGTTTGTTTCCGGGGATCAATGCTCGAGATATGAACTCCAAGCCAAAAATAATGACCCGCGAGTTCTATCAGAATTTAAATCTACAGTCGGATGATTGGTTCATCGATGCAGAAATCATGATCAAGGCGCGGAGCTTGAAAATGAAGATTGGAGAAATCGAGACCACTTTTCATAGCATTGACTCACGTCCTTCCTTTGTAAAACCCCTAGCTATTCTAGAATTTTTGACAAACCTGATCGGGTATCGTATCAAAGAATTTTTTGTAAAATAAGTCGATTCAAGTGGAAGAGGCCTGAATGAAACTTTTAATCACTGGGGCATCAAGCATTCTGGCTTCGAAGCTGGTTGCGTTATTACTCGAAAATGATCGGTGTTCTTTGCGGCTTTTACAGCATCGGGCGGTGGTCAAATATGATTCTTGCGAGACGGTCATTGGGGATATGAGTGACCCTGAGTCTTTAAGTCGTGCTTGCAAAGGCATCGATGCGGTTTTGCATTTGGCCGCTCTCACCCATTCTTCTGATTCTGCTGAATACTTCAAAATAAATCGATTGGGCACTCAAAATCTTATCGATGCTTGCAAAAAAAATGATGTCAGAAGGTTTGTCTATATCAGTTCTGCCGCCGCCACCTCAGACAGCGGTGCTTATGGTGTGAGCAAATTGGAGTCTGAAGAATTGGTTTGTCAATCGGGACTGGAGTGGACCCTTCTCAGGCCTGCAGAGGTTTATGGTTCGGGGATGAAAGAAGGCATCGGAACTTTGATTGCATGGGTCCAAAATTTAAAGATCATTCCTGTTATCGGAGATGGTTCTTATTGCATGAGCCCTGTATACATTGATGATGTGGTGGATGCTATGGCGCAGGTGGTGTTGCAACCGGGCTTGATAAATCAGCGGCTCAATTTATGTGGCCCGGAGAAGATTTCTTTTGATGCCATGATCGATCGTTTATCAAAATACCTGCGAGTTCGCAGGCAGAAAATACACCTTCCCATCTGGATAGTGAGGTTGGGCATTTCGATGGCTTCATTTCTGAAACTGGGTTCTTTTACGCCAGACCAAATCCCTCGTATGCTGAGTGAGAAAGATCAGGATATTCACAAGACCTCTGCTCTGATTTCTTATTCTCCCCGAAAATTAGAAGAGGGGTTGAGAGAGTATTTGTAGAAGAAACTCGCTACTTTGCTCTATTTTCTGCAATGGTTACAAACTGTCCTCCCAATGGTAGCCAGCTTAGATAAGGGTCCAATACATTTAAAAAAGACAATGTTTTTGGAAAAAAGGTGGTGTAGATCACCTGTATCTCGGCCAGTTGAACTTCAGATAATGTTTTCTTCATCAAAGCAGGGGGAATCAAAACTGCATCTTCATCAAAAATACAATCTCGGACAATTTTTCTTGTAAACGGGTTCAGAGGGTTGTGCTCCCATATGGCTAACTTGCCATTGGGCTTAAGAAGAGATGTAAGCTCTTTTAAAATATCTATATGTTGGTCGTGCGGGATATGGTGAAAAACTCCAGCCGAAAATATGAGGTCGTATTGGCAATGTTTCCAGTCGGTAGCATGTAGCGAGTGAAAAAGGGAGTTATTTGCGAAATGAGTTCTCGCCTGAACAATGGATTCTTCAGATTGATCCACCCCTGTGTAGGAAGCATGCGGGAAAAATTTATGCAGGGATTCGTATAAATTCCCAATTCCACAGCCAAAATCCAGTAAATTGAATTTCGCGGATGCCAAGTTCGGAAAGAGCTGGCGCAACTTTTTTAACTTGGCCTGCGTCAGCAGACTCGCGTCATATCCTGTGACACGAAGAGCGTTATTTAATTGATCATTATAGCTTTTAGAAAAAGCATCGAAAGAGGGGGCCATGAAGAAATTTCATAATGAATTATAAAGATTAATATATTGGCTCATGATATTCTCCCAGTCAAATTTTTCCTTAATAATAGTTTTGATTCGTACACCCATTTGTTTTCTCAAATCATTGTCTTGCAATATTTGAATGCGATCACTCATGGATTTGGGGTCGCCAGAAGTCAGGTATCCAGTTTCACCTTCTATGACGATATCGCGGGCAATTCCTACTTGCGTGGCAACAATTGGCAAGCCATGCGCCGCCGCCTCAAGGAGTGGCTGTCCAAAATTTTCGTATTGAGAAGGGTAGACGAAAATATCCGCATTTTTATAGTAGGCTTTTAATTCTTCCGGAGATTTTCTGCCTGCAAAAGTGACCTTATTATTTAGGTTTGTTTTTTGGACCCATGCTTTTAGTTCTTGGAGATAACCAGAGCGTGTGACACTGCTGGTTTTCTCCTCAGCGCCGACCACCGTCAGGTGAACGGGAAAGGTCAACTTGGCAACGGCTTGCAACAATAGCTCGATGCGTCGAACTCTGGCGATGCGACCTACAAAAAGAAGTTGCAGGGTTTCATTGTCGGTTTCGATATCAGGGGTTTCGTCTACGTTCACCCCCATAGGAATGATATGGATTTTATTCTTAGCGATTCCAAATTCTAAGGCATCTTCATATTCAAACTTTGAGGAAACGATAATTGCCTGAGCGCGTTTGGCGGAGGTCTTTAAGGTCACCCAGTCATAAGCCTGATAAGGAACTTGTTGCAACAGGGAGGGCAGATAGTTTTTAAAGCCGAGAAGAGAGCCGTGGGTATTTAAGACGAAGGGTTTGTTTTTTAAACGGGCAAAAAAAAACCGCTATCGGTTTGGAAGTTGCGGTAGTTATGGCTGTGTAAAATATCAAAATCCTTGAAAAAAGCCAGCATGCCTGCACTCACGCAGTAGCGCATGATTTTCAATTGATGCCGAAACCTGAAAACGGAAACGCGGGAAAATTTTTCATGATGTGGAAGCCCAGGGTCCACATCGCAGTAGGTGGTCAAAACAGGAGAGTGAATTCCTTTTTCTTCAAGCCGATTGGAGACCTGAAAGGCTTGATTGGTGGGGCCACATATATAAGGGAGAAAAGTCTCTATGGTGCGTAAAATTTTCAAATCTGCTCCAGACTGGAATCGCTAGTTTGCCAGGGGGCTTGATGCATTTTCTTTTCTAGGTTTCTTTTTTCGTGGTCCAAGATCCCGACATGCTGGGTCAGGGTTCGTACCTGTTTGGTCAAGGCGGAAATGCGAATAGAAAAATGCAGGCAAATGACCATGAGAAACAACAGCCCGAAAAAGAATAAAGTGGAGGTGAATAATGTTGCCCCAACTAGCTCTGAAACAAGTTCCAATGCCCGATCTGATACGGATAGTATGAGCATTGATGTGCCGGTAACGAGCCAGCCCATTGAGTACTCTTCACTCAAATGCCTTCTTCTTACCAATTCAAAAACGTATGCGACCAGAAACACGCAGATCAAAATGGAGATTATTTGAATTCGGGGTGGCATGAATTACCTCTTGGGAGATTTTCTTAAAAGGGTTACAAAAATTGACAAGAACATTTTAAAAACATAATAAACCGTTTTGTGACCATGATGCATGGATTCTTTGTCGGGGCTGGCATGCATGGTTACAGAAACTTCTTTTATTTTGAAGCCATTACGGTTCATTAAAATAATAAAATCTGCGTCTGGGTAGTCTGGCGGATATTCATCGCTTGCGATAAGCTCAATGGCTCGACTTTTTAAGACTTGAAAACCCGAAGTGGGGTCGGTCACTTTTTGTCTGCAAATAATAGATGCGATGGTGCCAAATAACAGCATGCCCGCATGACGAGCGAAAGAAGTTTTGTAATGGGCCTTGCCTATAAAGCGAGAACCGATCACCACATCGCAATCATCTTTTTGGGCTTCTTCGAGTAAGACGGCGATATTTGCCGGGTCATGTTGTCCATCGGAATCCATTTGCACAACAAGGGAGTAATTATTTTTTACGGCGTATAAAAAACCTGTTTGCAATGCGACTCCATAGCCTGAATTGCAGGGTAGAGAAATGACCTCGGCGTTATGTTGCTGAGCGATGGTTTCTGTGTTGTCGGATGAACCATCATTGATCACCAGTATGGGAATTTCAGGGAAATGCTTTTGGATACCATCGAGAACCGCGCCTATATTCTTTCCTTCGTTGTAGGCGGGAATGATGATTAAGGTTTTAGGTGCTTGAGGCAAAGGCTCAGGATATGAAACAGATTCTGCTCTATCATCCTCGGGAGTGACCATTGACTCTACTTGTGATAGTGTCTGGGATTTTAAAGTTTTTAAACTAAGGGTCTTCATTCACTGGAGATCTTTCAACTAGACACGCAATGAAAAATCATATCTACGCCAGCCAAATTGTCTTGGAGTTATTTTAAGCTCGATAGAAATTAACTCACCAGCCAAGGCTGAACCGTTTAATTATGGGTGTACACAAGTTATAAAACGGTTTTATCAGAAACAAACTTGACCTATAATCCAAACTATATATTATATGAAACGTAACTCGTTGTAAATAGGCGGTTTGTAAGTTTTTGGCGGGCGGATATTGCAAGTCGCTTCAAGCGGAAGGGTTGACCCGTTTGAAAGAGTTGCGGATGCGCGTTGAAAGAACCCGCAAAAGAGGCATGAGCGCCTGTGGGTTGGTTCTTTCTATAGACTGAAAACATTCCCGAGTGATCAAAGAGACAGTGCTTTTCTTCAAGGCCACAACGGTTGCAGACCGAGGCTGGTCGTCTAGTATTCCCATTTCTCCGAAAATATCTTTTTCCTTGAGAGTGCCCACAATCTGTTTTTGGCCATTATGTATTCTTGAGACTTCAAACTCTCCGCTTTCAACGAGATAAGCACAATTGCTGGAATTTCCTGCTTCAAACACCACTTCTCCAGGCTCAAAATTTAATTCTTTCATGTGCTCATCCTCTACGTTTGGGGGAGTCATTATGCCGCGTGGTTTTATTTGCCAAGCTGACATTGTTTTGGGGCTCGACTTCGCTCAACTTACCAATGGTGGTTCTCAATCTCTCTGACAAGGACTTAATCAGGCTGACCAGAAAGTGCGGGTTGAATTTTGTCAAATAATCAAACCGTGATCTTTCAATGACCAGACACCGGATATCACTTAGGGCGATAGCCGTTGCAGAACGCGGGTATTTATCGATCAAACCCATTTCTCCAAACAGGTCGTCTTTGCCTAATTTGCGGACTAGAGATCGGTTGCCGTGAGTTTCTTCTCGGTATATGCCGACACTGCCAGACTCAATGAGATAGGCACAATTACTGGATTGACCCTCCAGAAAAATGATGTCATTTTTATAAAAATCTACTACATTGTGATCCATGATGTTCGAGCCTTTCCAAATAACTATTGGTGAACCAAGCGCCTAGTTTCTCTATTTTTGTTCTTTAACATTTTTGTGGTTTGGCGTAAGCGTTGCGACAAAACACCGACAAGGGAACTCAGCGTCAAAGGTTCGTTTTGCATTAAATAATGTAAGGTTTTAGAGTTGATGACGGTCAACTGACAATCTTTAAGGGCAAATGCTGTGGCCGTACGGACGTTTTCATCAATTAAGGCCATCTCTCCAAAAATGGCATTTTTGGTTAATTTAGCCAGAACCTTGTGTTTCCCACGAATATTTTTTCCCGATATAATTGCAACTTTTCCTTCATCAATCATATAGGCGCAATCGCCAGGACTGCCTTCGGTGAAGATCAAATCATATTTTCTGTAATGAATTTTTTTCATGGTATTTCTCCGTCCTACTGTTCAGGCTTATTTGCTCCGACTTGAAATCTTTGCACGGCAGAGTGCCTGTCTGTACATGGAAAACTGTTTTCCAACTTGGTAGACTCCAATGTTTCTCGTAATCGGTTGGTCAGAATTCTCAAAATGGGCAACAGGGCTTCCGGTTTTCCTCGAACTAATTTTCCAAAAGTTCTAGGAGTCAGCACATGTATTAGGGTGTCTTGTTTAGCACGTGCTGTGGCCGAACGTGGTAGGCCGTCGATCAGACCCATTTCTCCAAAGATCTCATTTTCACCTAGAACCCCTAGTAGTTTCTGCCCTCTTAAGGTTTGTTCCAATATCTCCACCGAACCCGATTGGACAATATAAGCGTAATCGCTGGGGTTGCCTTCGTGGAAAATGACCTCTCCCTTTTGTAAATGTTTTGTATGGTTCATGGCTTCACCTGAGCTTATTCAACATTTAATCGAATCACCTAGTATTATTAAAGCAATATATGGGCCAAAATGGTTGATATGGGATTATTTTATCTATCTATCGTAAACTAAAGGGGGTTTTGTGTGTAGATGGTAATGTTTTAGATAAAAAGATTATTTTGGGTATGAAATATGACAAATATTGTTATATTCTGTAGTATTTTGTGCCCTATTTGGTTCGGTTGATGGCTTCAATCAATTGATTAAGCCTGCCAAACGTAGATTTGTCAAAATAAAGAGACAGACGAGGTAGTTCAGGATGCTCATTATTTTTAAGTTCCTGTTTATGAGGTGGGGTTGCTTGTAGAGTGCCCTTTGTAATTATATCCTTAAACTCAGAGTTCAACTCATCAATGCGGTCAGCGGGTAGGGGTTGCGTGAGCCTCAGAATGGTCAGATCGCCTGCATAACGAAGCGAATGAAACACTCTATAATAGCTGGTAACCCGGTCTATCGCTTCCTGAGCGGTGCGTGCTCGGTATATGAGGCTTAGATCATTTTTGGAGGCATAACCCTGCTCAACCACCACCGATCCGATCACATCCATCCAACGGTCCCAGTAATTATCATTTTCATGATCGAGAAGAACGATGGGTCGGGGCATGCATTTGCCAGTTTGAAATAGGGTGAGGTTTTCAAACCCTTCATCTAACGTGCCCAGCCCACCCGGTAAGAGGACGGTGGCCGAAGATTCTTTGATAAACATAAGTTTGCGGGTAAAAAAATATTTGAAGTTCAATAAGTGAGGGTCATTGGCGATAAACCCGTTTGCAGATTGTTCATGGGGAAGGTTGATATTGAGGCCGAAGCTTTTCTCTCGACCTGCGCCTTGGTTCGCCGCTTCCATGATTCCCCCGCCTGCTCCGGTGATGACCTGATAACCCTTGCTGGCTAACCCTTGCGCAAGCTCTTGTGCTAATTTGTAATTGGGGTGAGAGTCGCTGATACGGGCTGAACCAAAAACCGCAACTTTACGTTTGGCACGGTGAGGTAAAAACATATTCAAAGCCTCACGCAATTCTTTTATGGTCCGGTGGATTAATTTATGGTCACCAAGGTCCGGATTTTCTATTCCTATCTGTGCAAGGTCGGTGAACATCTCATCGAACATACCAGCCTTGGCATTGGGGCCCATTAACTGTGAGAGTTCCTGAGTCAATGCTTTTATTCGAGAATGGTTGGGGTCTTTGTCGTCAGCAGTCATAATAGCCTTTATTAAAGTTAGAAAAGATTGAGTGAGTCTTGAAGATTCTAAAACAAAAAATAATGGAAGCAAACATTTTCATACTCTGAGAAGACTTGATACAATCAGTTCTGTAAGCAATGGAGTATTCTGTAGAGAGGTAAAAGGCAAATTCCATGAATGATAAAGTTCTTATAATCGCAATCTTCAGCCTGCTGGGGGTAGGTATTCTTGCTGTGCTGGTTATTGCTGTGCCATGGCTTGTCGGTTACGCTCTTCCTAACTGGAAAGATTCACTTCTAGATAGTGGGATCGTGATTGTCGCTATATTTATGTTTGTGTATGGGTTTTATATGAATACCAAAATCCACTGAACCCGCCTCGTTATGGACGAAAAAAAGCTGGTCGTCATTATTGC
>JABIYR010000072.1 GCA_018702695.1 Nitrospina sp.
AAAGGTGGCGAGTTCATTACAATACCAAGAGGCCACATACCAGCTTAGGCTATCGACCTCCAGCACCCGAGGTCATCATGTTGCCAAAGATGAATGTGAAAAATGAACTCTAAAAATGGACTAACTAACGGGGTTTGGTCATGCCTACATAGTGCCTACACAAAGAAAAAAGGGTTACGCCTTAAAGACATAACCCCATGATATATATGGTGAGCCGTCTCGGGGTCGAACCTAGGACCTACTGATTAAGAGTTAAATTTTGAAGGGGTCAAGTGCACTCTTGCCTACAAGTTACTTTCAGAGGAATATATTTTTTTCTCAGTGCCTTATCCGATATTGACGTTGCTTTGTAATTCAAACAATCTGCACCCACTGTACGATAAGAGGTGCAACCGAAATGACGGCCTATCTTTGAATGTTTCAGACCCGACAATACCATCTGGCGCGCAATATTTGCAGTGCCAGGCTTCCCATTTAAATCGCCGACCCCATTTCTAGAAGCGCAACGGGGCAGGGAAACACAAAAAGGCATCGACCTATTCCCCCTCACGGGAGTGAGCTAGCGGTAGGGCATTTTGTTGCCTTGCAATTGTTTTTCTATATCAGCTTCGAACTGGTTTTCGACGCGGACGAATTCTTCGAATTCACGTGGGCTTTTGAATTCAAAGACTTTGGGTTCTTTTTGTCCGCAGATTTCTTCGTCTTGTTCGACGGTGAGCATATTGTTTTCTACCGAACGGATCACGAATTTTTTCCGCGTTTTAAACTTTTCGAAAATTTCTTGATAGACGGGTTCTAGATTGAGGGCCATGCAAGGTCTCCTGCCATAAAATATGTGATTATTGATCTTAGAATACTAACTTCCCCGAATGGCGAAATCAAACAAATTGGATTTTTTTATTAGATTGCAAATCCACGACTTAACACAATAAAAAAAATATGCTAATCTGTGCGCATTGAGGTTTGGAAAACCCCAATGACCTTCAGTGAGAGGATTCTACCCTTATTCTTCTCCACCAGCGATCCTCTCCTGAGTTTTATCTCTCTAATAAAATTCTTTATGGACCTCTTTCAACTCCACGACTGATTATGGCAAATCGAATTTCTCTCAACCGACTGGCAGAAACTTTAATTTCAGAGTCGAAAACCCCTTTCAATTCCGAAGATTTTGCAAAAAATCTGGAGATAAAATGGGAGAAGGAAATTAAAGGTTCGACGATGAAGCGCCTGAATAAGGTTTTGCTCAACCATGCTTCGCTGATTGGAATTGAAGATCATAATTTTGTTCCTTTTCGGGCAGTGGTAGAAAAAATTCGTCATGTTGCGTTATCAGTTCAGTTAGGGGCTTGGGAGTTGAAACAAGGCATCTTGATTCCGGGGCATCGCTTGATTCCCTTTTTACCTGTAGATATAGAAGAGAATGCCTTGACCTTTCTGGACCCAGATGGCAACGAGATCCCCAAACTAAAAAAATCTTATTATATTCAAGACATTGTCCCTTTTTATCAGTATTGCGCCCGCTTCCCAGAGGAAATCAAGATCAACGAATGGATTCCGGGGAAGAGTTGCATGACGGTTACGGCTTGGGACATGCAGTCGTTATATAAGAAGTTTTCGTCGCGAGCGGGCGATGCATTGTTGCTCGATCTGATCGATTATGAAAAAGGCATTTATCAGGTGCGCTCGTATTCTTCTAGACAACATCGGTTGGACAAGTTGCGCATGCGCGCACTGTATATTGCTTTGGCCACGCAAATGGACCCGCTTTGTCAGGATGACAGTTTTTGTTCTATTGGTTTAGAAAAACAATTATTGCGCATTCTTTTCTCTGTTGATTCTAAGGTGTTTCGTGAGGTCGAAGTGTTTTCTATCACCGACTTTTTGGAATCGCTCAAAGAATGGACGGTGGTCGGTTGTGAGGCCGGGGGCGTGCAAATGGTTCCGGTATGGCAGACAGACCCAGGGCCTTTTATTCGCGTTGATGCCAACCGGGCGGTGAAGGGGGAACTGAGTTCGCTGAACAAAATATTTCAGGACCTGCAATTGTCTTTTGATGCGTTGGAGTTTAAGTCCATACTTTATACGGTCATGGCTTCGGACAAATATAAGCTGGAATCGGTATTTTTTCTGTTGTTCGGCGGGCAGGGAGATTTGTTCACCGATAAAAAACAGCATGAGGTATTTTACGGTTATCTGCGTGAGTTGTTGTTCAAAATCTGTGAAGATCTGAAAACGCGCGAATCTTATATGGTGGCGAATTTGCGCGAGCAATGTGTGGACATCAAATTGAGTCTGGTCGGAGTTTTGCGGTTTTTGGAGGATCAGGAAGTCGGTCTGGAAGATTTGCCCGCAGACTTATTGAACCAAATCATCGAACTGGATAATTTTTGCAACGATGTGCTACACCAGTTTGCCGCACGAGATCAGCCACTTGACCTGAAATTCATCCGTGACATTCGCATTGCCTTGAAAGTCGTGCTCCCCCAGCTCGCTATTGTTGAAGAGGAAGTGTATTCTCGCCTAGCTATTTATTAGCCTGTCTTTTTTTCCACTAAATACCTTCTAAATAAATGCGCTATTTAATTGGCTCCTCCACGCTTTTTGCGTATATTTACACTTAATCTGGAAACTTGTGTCAGATTTTTCTGTAGGCAGGTTGCCGTCTTATAATATTGCTGGGTTAGCCGGAGTGTAATGCGTTGAGTTTGCGGCGATGGTTTGGGTTTTTCTGTCTACATGGTTTTTTGCTTGTATCCTCTTTGTGCTCAGCTCAAGGGGATGTTGTTACGGCACCTTCTGCACTCACCGATGCTGAAAAGCATTGGCTTTCTACTCACCCGGATATTCGACTGGCTCCAGACCCCGATTTTCTCCCTATTGAATTCATCGATTCGGATGGGCAGTATATGGGAATCGCCGCCGACTTTGTTTCTCTAGTTGAAAAAAAACTGGGCCTTCAGTTTCAGATCACCCGTCTAAAAAATTGGGACAAAGTATTAGAAAAAACCAAATCTAGGGAAGTCGATATGTGGGGTGCGGCAACGCCCACCGATCAGCGTTTGGAATATATGCAGTTCACTCAACCCTTTATCGAACTTCCGGCTGTGCTCATTGCTCGCAACAGCATTGAGGGGAGGCTGACTCTTGAAGAATTAGTGGGGATGCGTGTCTCGGTTATTTCTGGTTATGGGGTTCATGATTATCTAGTCAACAACCACCCGGAAATTAAATTGAATGTCGTCCCTGATATTTCTACGGGTTTGAAAAGAGTTTCCTTTGGATTGACAGATGTCATGATTGCGAACATCAGTCTCGCTACCTATTATTTAGAGAAGGAAGGAATCAGCAACCTCCATCTGGTGGGGGAATCTGGTTTTGTCTATCGCTGGGGGTTTGCGAGCCGTAAGGATTGGCCCGAGTTGAATCAGATTCTGGAAAAAGGGATCGGTTCTATCAGCGAGGAGGAGAAGCAGGGAATCTACAGGAAATGGGTTGGCCTTAAAATGGCGCCGGGTTTGAAATGGCAAGATATTCTGGTTCCCATTTTGGTGGGTTTCGCTATTTTGATTTTGGTGGCAGTGATTTTTTACAACCGCCTACTTAAACAGCAGGTCAAAACAAAAACACAGGCATTGCAGGATGAGTTAGAAAAACATCGAAAAACAGAAGAAGCGTTGCAAGTATCACACAAACTTTTAGGTTCGATTCAACTGGCGCAGACCCGGTTCATCTTGGATGCGGATTACAGATTGCTATTCAGGGAGTTTTTGGATGAAATTCTGTCGTTGACACAAAGTCAGTTTGGTTTCATTGGAGAAGTTCTTTTAAATGAAGAAAACCAGCCTTATTTAAAAACTTTTGCTATCACCGATATTGCTTGGGACGAGTCATCACGCAGTCTTTACGATAATGTATATGATGTAGGGTTTGACTTTACAAACATGGATACACTATTTGGTGCCGCCATCACCAAGGGCGAAAATGTGATTGCAAACGACCCGGTCAATGATCCGCGTCGAGGCGGTCTTCCCGCAGGGCATCCTCCGCTTAATTCTTTTTTGGGTCTACCATTTACGCATCGAAATCAGGTGATTGGCATGGTGGGAATCGCAAACCGACCGAACGGATACGATGGTGAACTGGTTGACTTTTTAAGTCCATTCCTCAACACCTGCTCCAGCCTCCTGTACGCAAGATCGGTAGATGAAAGACGTAAAGAAGTGGAAGAAGCGTTGGTGAATGCAAAAGAAGATGCTGAAAATGCCAGCCAGGCCAAATCTGAATTTCTCGCGCGCATGAGCCATGAACTGCGAACCCCGATGAATTCCATTCTAGGATTCGGCCAACTTCTTGAAATGGAGCATAATGACCCGCTTAGTTCTGAGCAGAAATCTAATGTCCAAAATATTCTAAAATCTGGCCATCACCTGCTGGAATTGATCAATGAAGTTTTGGACTTATCGAGCATTGAGTCTGGGAATCTGAACCTAGCTATCAGCGATGTAGAATTGCGTCCGCTGATTGCAGAGGTGACGGGCCTCGTTGCTCCGCTTGCCAACAATGCTGGGGTCACCCTTCACTGTAAGAATACGGAACAGGAGTTTTGGCTCAGTGCAGATCGAAAACGTCTCTTGCAGATATTGATCAACCTGCTATCCAACGCTATTAAATATAATCAGACTCATGGAAAAGTGGAAATTGAAGCTCGACGATTGCTGGCGGGGCGAATCGAGATCCGAGTCACCGATACTGGCATTGGCATTCCTCAGAAACAGTTGGATAATATCTTTGACCCTTTCACTCGCGTGAATGAAGGTATGTCGAGTATCGAAGGGACGGGAATTGGTCTGGCTATTACCCGGCGATTGGTGGGCCTCATGGGTGGGGCCATTAATGTTACCAGTCAGTTGGGTAAAGGAAGCTGTTTCATTTTGCAGATTCCAGAGGGCAAACAGTTATTTCCAGAGCAGAAGGTTCTATAAAAGGCCCCGCTCGAGGAGATGAATATTTGAACGTCAAAAATAAATAACCGCGAGGCTGTTAAAAAGAAGTCAGAGCAGGGCTTTCCCATTGAGGGAATGTCCGGAGACCTGTTCGATTTCAACGGTCACCGTGTCGCCAGTTTTTAAGTCACTTCCCTGTATGTTTACGTTCCAATATTGTGGGTTCCTTCCTTTGAAGGCATAGCCGGGTTTGGATGACCGGCCTTCTATCAGAACCGCAACCTTCTCACCGATATAAACTTGGCCTTGTTGTTGGCTTATTTGGCTTTGCATGGCAATGGTTTTCTGGAGTCTTTGTTTTTTGACTTCTTCTGGCACCGAATCGGGTAAGTCATTGGCCGGGGTTCCAGGTCTTGGGCTGTAGGCAAACATATAACTACTGCTGTAACCCACCTTCTCCATGATTGTCAAAGTGTCTTCAAACGCGGCATCGGTCTCACCGGGAAAACCGACTATGATGTCAGTGGAGAGAGCGATGTCGGGGACCTCTGACTTCAACTCTGTCAGCAACTCCAGATATTCAGCAATGGTATGGTCTCGACGCATGGTATTGAGTACTGAGTCGTTCCCACTCTGGACAGGAAGGTGTAAATGGTTTTGCAGGACATCCAAGTCTCGATAGGCGCGAATGGTCTCGCGGGTGAAATCGTTCGGATGGCTGGTTGTAAAGCGCAATCTTTCTACGCCAGGAATTTCGGCAATGCAGTATAAAAGTTCATGAAACGGCATGGCTTTTTTCAGTCCACGTTTACCGTATGAGTTGACGTTTTGTCCCAGCAAAATAATTTCTTTCGCACCGCGACTCACCAAATGGCTGATCTCCGCAATCAACTCCTCCGGCTCGCGCGACTTTTCTCTACCGCGTGTAAAAGGAACGATGCAAAAGGTGCAAAACTTATCACAACCTTTAATGATATTTACAAAGGCGCTGGCCCCCGGTGTTTGCGGGAGGTCACCGGATATCTCGGGAATGGAATAGGCTTTTTCCTGATCAAACCCGGTCCATACGAAAGATTTGCCAGTTGTACGCACTCGGTCTACAGCTTGCGCGATGCCTTCTACCTGATCTGGCCCCATCACAAAATCCAGATAGGGCATGCGTTGCAGAAGCTTCTTCCCATCTTGTTGGCCCAGACACCCAGTCAGGCCCAATATAAGGTCTGGATTGGCCCGTTTTAAAGGCTTTAGACCCCCAAACAAAGAGAAGGTCTTTTGCTCCGCTTTTTCACGAATTGAGCAGGTATTGACAAGTATCAGGTCGGCATCTTCTTTTTCCAAAGTGCGTTGATAGCCGGAATGGAACAGTATTAGTTCCATTCTATCGGTATCGGCGACATTCATCTGACAGCCAAAAGTATCTAAATAGACTTGTTTCATAAGGCAGAACTGTAAGGGAATCCCTGGGTTTTTGCAACCGACATTTAACTTCAGCCAAAACACAACAATTGGCAAGGCTGCAAAATGTTAAAATTTAAACAAATTTATAGTAAATTATGTAAACTATGGTTGAGTTTCTAGGAGTTTTGTTGACAAAATCGTGTATTTAAATTATGCTCCATAGTATTCCACAAAAAGTATACAATCAGCAGGCCCATTTTGTGCCAGAACCATTTTTTAAGGAGGGGAATTATCGTGGCCAAAACCAATTGCGTCCGGAAAATCCGTGAAGCAAAAATGATGAGCAAGGCTGAGCTGGCTCGGAAGGCAGAAGTGACCGTTCAAACGATTGATCGTATTGAAAAGGGAAACGATTGCCGACTCGATACCAAGCGAAAGATCATTTTAGCTCTTGGTTATAAGCTGGTAGACCGGACTCGAATATTTGATTCTGAAAATGAGGACTCCGCTCCAACGAACGGAAAAGGAAAACTATAAGTAGGGCTGAGCTGTTACCGAGTGCCAGGTTGATCAAATTGAATGCGATCGCGTCTAGTTGAAAAAAATGGCATTTTATAATTATACCCAAAACGCTTATCGGGGAAAACCTGCAAGACTTGAGCTTGTTATTCTGATAACCAGAAACAGGCCGGGTTGCCTCCGCATGATTTTTTATGAAAAATGATAAAAAATCAGTCACTTGGGCATATGCTGTCATATGACTGAGAGCTAATAAACCTTATTTATTTACTGGTTTAAGTGTTGTGGTTTGATTTGGTACAGAGCTTGCTTTATTTGGAAGGTTAATAAGTTCTTACTAATTGTGATATCGCAGATACTTCCTTAACATTATATGTTTTTATCGAATAAAACCCAGTTAGTAGCCATCGATATAGGCTCCTCTTCCATCAAGTTGGTTCAGTTGTCTGAGCTTAAAGGGGGAAAAGGATTTGAGCTGACCCATTTTGGGGTGATGCCATTGGCTGAGGAGAGCATTGTTGAGGGAGTGATTAAAAAGCCGGAACTGGTGGCACAGGCTCTGCAAAGTTTGCTCAAAGCAGAAAAAATACAAAGCAATTATGCGGCGTCTGCGGTGGCCGGAGAAGCGGTTTTCATAAAGAAAATAAAAGTTCCGGTTATGCCCGAAGAGGAGTTATCTACAAAGATAACCGAGGAAGCAGGGCAGTACATTCCTTTTGATATTGATGATGTTGCGCTCGATTTTCAGATTTTAGGCGTGGTCGAAGAAGAGCAATTGGAAGAGCCTGTGGGTTCAACTGAGAGCGCAGGCGATGCTGAGTCTCACGATGACGCAGAAAAAGAAAGCCCCGATAGCGTGGGGATGATGGAAGTTCTCCTCGTAGCGGTTCAAAGAGAAGTCATTGACGAAAGAAGCGATATCCTTGTGGATGCGGGCTTGAAACCTGTTGTCATTGACTTGAATGTGTTTGCGTTGATGAATGCGGCTCAACTTACCCATGACCTGTCAACCTTGGGCACGACGGCATTGGTAGACCTCGGCGACTCGTTCACCCATATCAATATTGTTCAAGATGGAGCGATGGGCTACACGCGGGATATTCCTGTCGGGGGGGCATATTGCAGTAAAATGCTCATGTCGAAATTTAAAGTTCCCTTCAACCAGACCCTTGATATTAAAAGAGGAAAATTTGACTCTGACTTAAAAGAAGAAGAAGTCATTGAAGTCATTGCCAAGGCTTATACAAAAGTTTTGGAAGAAATTCAAAAATCTTTCGAATACTTTGGCACGCTTTCCGGAAACCCGATAGAGAAGGTTTTGTTATGCGGCGGGGGAAGCATGATTCAAGGGTTGGATGCATTTTTTGCCGATTATTTGAAGTTGCCCGTTGAGATTCTGAACCCGATGCAAGGGGTCAAAATCAACCCCAAAAACTTTGATCAATTATTGATCGATGAGATGGGCAGTTTGTCTGCGGTGGCACTGGGTTTGGCAATCAGGAGGTTCGATCACTCATGATTCGCATTAACCTGCATGACTACCGCTACGAGCTGAGAAAAATAGAGACCCAGAAGCGAGTGGTCAAATGTTCCGCTATTATTATCGCGGCGGTTTTTTTGATTCTTGTGAGCTGGTATTTAGAGCAGATTCGGTTGGATACGGTAAAAGCTGAGACGAAAAAACTACAGTCTCAAGTTGCGGCTTTAAAGAAACAGGTTGAAAAGGTCAAGGCGATGAAGGATCAAACAGGTCGCCTTGAGACCATCATTGCGGGAATAGAAAATCTTAGGACAACACAGGTGCCAGCCAGCACTCTTGTCGGTGATCTAAACATATTGATTCCTGATGACCTTTGGTTGAGCGGTATTATACAAAGGAGCGAAAAGGCGCTGAAGCGAAAGAAAATTCCCAGTATTATGTTTGGCGACCCCAGCCAGAAGAAAAAGAAAAAAAGAAAGAAGAAGGGAAAAGAAAAACAAATCAACGAGTTTTTAGAGGTCACAGGTTTTTCTTTTAGCGAAAAAGCGGTTGTGGAGTATGTGAAGAGACTGCAAGGGCTTCCTTATTTTGACACCGTGTTTCTATACCAGTCGTTACAAGTGACAGGTGAGGGTAAGGAAAAGATGAAAATCAAGAATGTGAGTTCTGTTTATAAATTTGTTCTGTATTGCTATATGCCGGGTAAGGAAAAAAAGGCCTGACCCATAACAATTATGGAAAAACTGTTTGATAAATTACCCTACGATGATCTCGAAGGGGTCCAGTTTACGCATTTACTTGCAGGGGCAATAGGTGCTGGGCTGTTATTATTTGTGGTCTATTTTTTCACTTTGTACAGCGCGACTCATACCGAGTTTGAACTACTAGTCAAAGAGAAGGAGGTCGCCGAGAGAACGCTTAAACGCTACAAGGCGACTGTAGCTAAAAAAGAGTTGGTAGCAAAAAAACTGACTCGCATAAGAGGCCAGTTTGATGCGTATAAAAAACAAATGCCCGATCAGAATGAGATCCCCAATTTGGTACAAAAGATAGCCACTTTTGGCAAGTACCGGAAAATCAAAATGGTGGCTCTCACGCTGGGTGAAGGGGCTGTGGGCGGTTTTTATAAGGAAATTCCTCTGGAAGTTCATATTTTGGGGGATTTATGGGTCGTGTTGGATTTCATTGAGTATATGCAAAACCTATTGCGTCTTGTGAGTTTCGATAACATGGCATTGCAAGGCTTAAACCCTGAGAGAAAAAAAACGGGTGGTGCGAGACTCGTTATTCCGGGATCCGTGAATATGACTTTTACTGCAAAGACCTATTCTTATTTGGAAGGGGCTGAAAACAAGCTCGGAGAAAAAAAGAAGAAGGGTAAGAAGTAAGGCTATGAATCCCTTATTGCGAGTGATGATACGGAATATGAAGAGCTATTCTAAAATTTTATTTTTATTCTGGGTGGTCCTAATGGGAGGCCTGCCAGTTTCCGCAATGGCGATGACGCCTCCATTGCAAGACGGAGTGAACTCTCGCAACCAGAATCTCGGCGCATTATTTCAGCATAGTGGACTGAAAAATGATTTAGATAGTCTCGAATCGGTTTTAAAGGTTTCAGCCAATATCAATGCCAAGGTGCTGATGCCGGGTCAGGTTGAATTTGCAAAAAGAATCATGCGCCAGACCTATTCCTCAGAAATATTTTACGAATTGCTGCGGAAGCCCTTTGTTGAAAATTACAAACCACAACACATTCAATCTGTGGTTGCATGGTATAGAAGTCCGTTGGGGAAAAAAATATTGAATTCTGAAAAAGAATCCAATAACTCTGAAGACCTGATGGAAGAGATGGTGTTGTTTGAGAAAAATTTATCGAGAGTCCCTCTGGGCAAGAAACGCTTATCCTCAATTAAAGCGATAGAGCGTTCGCTAAGAAGAACCGAAGCTGGAAAGTCGCTTTATTTGGGGTATGTCAAATTGATGCATCCCTTCAATAAGAATATTAAAGGTGAAAGTCTGGCAAAACTCTTGCGAAAATTAGACAAAAGCATTACGAAACCGATGCGGAAAATTAATTTGCGAGTTTTATTCTATAGCTATAAAAAACTAAAAGATGAGGAGCTGGAACAATATGCGGGGTTTTTAAATTCTCCTGCCGGTCACTGGTACAACCAGTTGGCATTAAAGGGTTTTAAAGATGGGGTCAGGAGAATTTCGAATGATGCCGAAGTAACTCAGGGTGAGTTGATAAAAGAATTAGCTTCAGGGGGGCCACAGTTCCCTTTGACAAAGGCGATCGCTCCGCCGGGATACAGGTATTTGTTGATCAGCAAGCGTGACCCCTTTCGTCCTTTGATTAAAAAAGATCGGAAGCCAATATCTTTTGACGAAGCACAGGTGGTGGTTCGTAAGGTGCCGGGGGTTTCTAAAAAAGAAAAAGTGCTCCTTCGGGCAAAAAAGCGCAAGTCCAAGCCGCGATTTTTTGGGGGTGAACTGAGTAGTGTCGCACCCATGGCATTACTGGTATGGGAAAAAATTAAAGCGCAGCATCCGGAACTCTATCGAAAGCTCCATGACTTTGAAAGTTTATTTAATGACCGGAAAAGAATGGAAGGTCTTGCAGATGATAAATATGCTGAAGCCTTAGAAGGGTATCGCGATGCTCTGGAGCAGTCTTCGGGGATTGAAATGGAAGAGTCTCCCCTGCAGGTTGCATATAAATCCCTCAAGATGACAGGAATCATCCGAAAAAAAACGGAATCGGTGGCAATGTTTGAAGTGGGCAGTACCGGATATGTAGTAAGAAAAGGGGATCTCGTTGGCCCTGCTTTTGGGTATGTGGGTGAAATACAAGACGAGAAAATAATTGTACTTGAAAAATTCCGTAATTATTACGGAAATATCTTAACCAAACGACAAATTATTGAATTCTTTCAGAGCCCATCTTAACGAGGGTAATACGAACTCATGAAAAAACAAATATTCATAAAATCCCGTTTAATCAAGATCGTTTCTTTGTTGATATTTTTAATGGGATGGCCAGGGGTTGTTGCACACTCTTCTGTGTTATTACCCGATCGCCAAATGAATGCGCCGTTAGTTAAGGGCTTGGCCAATTCCATTCATAATCACAAAAAACTTGGGTTGATATTGGCTCAAAATAAATCTATGGACTCGCAGAAAGAGCCACTTGGCGAGGTTGTTTTTCTCAACACCCAAGAAGAGGGACAAAACTCGATCATCTCTCTTGAGTCGACGCAGTCGGTTCAGTATACGGCGTTTAAACTTCAGAACCCGCTTCGTCTGGTTTTAGATCTTCCCAAAATGAATCAAGGCAAGTTGACCAGCCGTGTTCAAGTTGGCAAGGGGATTGTGAGATCTATTTTACCCATCCATTTTAAAGAGGCGGGAGTGTTGCGTCTTGAGATCACTCTTAATCAGGCCGCAGACTATGAAATCAATAAGCCTGAAAAAAACAAATTGGTCATTCGCTTGAATTCTTCTGGGCAAATACCTGAAGAGAAAACAGCCCAATTATCATCTGCGACTGAAAGTAGGGTTAAGAAGAATGTGGATACGGAAAGCTCTCAGAACGAATCCACCGTAGTTGAGGATTCAGCTAAAACTTCTAACGACTCTTGTTACCCCATGCTTTACGGCGAGAAGGAAACCATTTCTCTGGATTTTCAAAATGCCGATGTACGTAACCTGTTTAGAGTTTTTTCAGAGATCAGTGGCTTCAATGTCATCCTTTCTCCTGAAGTGGGCGGATCGGTGAATATTAGAATGCTAGATGTTCCCTGGAATGAGGCGATGGAGATTATTCTCACCAACAGTGCATTGGGACGGCAATGTTTCGGTAACAATATTGTGCGAATCGTTACCAAGGCGGCACTGGAGGCTGAAGAAAGAGCACTCATTGCAAAGAAATCTCGCATTGTGGCCGACAAGCTGGCGGAGCAGAATGCGCAAGACCTTGTGACCGAGGTCGTTCGTATTGACAATGCCGATATCGCCGCATTGGCAACGAACCTGACTGCCTTAAAAAGTCCCCGAGCAGACAGCCAAATTACGGTGGATGTGCGTACGAATACCTTAATATTGAAAGACCTGCGAGTTCGCGTGGATGATATGTTAAAAACCATCGCAATTTTAGATGTCCCCACGCCACAAATTCTAATTGAAGCAAAGATTGTTGATATCAGTAAAAGCTTTACCCAAGAACTGGGTATTCAATGGGGCTTAACGGGTGAGTTGGCAGGAGGGGCAGTCGGTGGTTCAACGATTTCAGCAAGCCCTACTTCTACAGGTGGTTTTCTGGTTGATTTGGCTCAGACCTCAAATATTTCAAGTGGAAGCGTAGGAGGCTTTGGTCTTGCATTGGGGAACTTGATAAATGGATTGAATATCAACCTCCGGCTGGAAGCTTTGGAGACTCAGGGTAAAGGGCGCATTCTATCCAGCCCAAAAGTCACAACGGCTGATAACAAAGAAGCCCGGATAAGGAGTGGTAGGCAGATTCCTTATCAGGTGACATCAGCGGAAGGGAACTCAATTCAATTTGTCGATGCCGAGTTGAGTTTAACTGTTACCCCGCATGCGACGTCAGACAATAAAATTTATTTGATCATTGATGCCACTAAAAATGCCGCCGATTTCACCAATCAGGTGAATGGTGTGCCGACCATCACTACTAAAGAAACGCATACAGAAGTGTTAGTGGGCAATGGTGATACCACCGTTTTAGGCGGAATTTACGAAAGCGAATCAACCGAAAATAAAAAAGAAGTTCCGTTTTTATCCAAGGTCCCAGTTTTTGGTAATTTATTTAAAAGTTTTGCCGATGCCGACACCATCACGGAGCTTTTGGTTTTCATCACTCCCACCATCATCGAAACAAATTGAATTCTGTGTTTGAAATGGTTTGAATTAAAAAATCCACTGTGCACAGAAAAAACTTCTTATAGAAGAAAAAGACATGCAACGCTTGAACATTGATCTGGGTGAAAGAAGTTACGAAATTTTAATTGGCCCGGGTATCAGAAGACGGGCGGGTGAATTTCTCAAAGCGGTTTTTAAACCTAGCCGAATTGTCATCATCACACATCCCTCCATCAATGAACTCTATGGCGCAGAGGTGGCAGAGAATTTTGCGGCTCAGGGTTGGACGACTGATATCATTGAAATCCCTGAAGGCGAATCCTCGAAGAGCTTGACTCAGGCTGAAAAACTATACGATCACCTGTTAGAATTGAATTGCGACCGGAAATCTGTTTTAGTTGCTTTGGGAGGAGGCGTGATCGGAGATTTGGTCGGATTCATTGCGGCTACTTATCAAAGAGGTATTCCTTTCGTACAAATGCCGACCACATTACTTTCTCAGGTTGATAGCAGTGTTGGGGGAAAAACAGCGGTCAATCATCCCAAGGGAAAAAATATGATCGGCGCTTTTTACCAGCCCCTTCTGGTCGTGGCAGACTTGGAAACCCTTGCGACACTTCCCGTTAGGGAGTATCGAGCCGGATTGGCAGAGATTGTCAAGTATGGAGTTATCTCCGATGCCAAGTTTTTTGAATTTTTAGAAACACGCCACAAGGATATTCTCAACCTAGATCACGACTGCCTTTCTCATATTATCGAGACCTCATGTGCCATCAAGGCAGAAGTGGTGGAGAAGGATGAGCGAGAAAGTCATTACCGAATGATACTCAACTTCGGGCACACTCTGGGCCATGTTGTCGAGTCGTTGACAGGTTATACCCGTTATATTCATGGTGAAGCAGTGGCGATAGGAATGGTGCGGGCGGCAGAGCTGTCGGTTACTATGAAGAGATGCTCAGCCGAGATACCCACACGTTTGAAAAATTTATTGCTTAAATTGGGATTGCCGGTGGAGATGCCTGACTTGGATACTTCAGCGGTGATTGAATCTTTGTATCATGATAAAAAAACCATGAATCATAAAATAAAATTTATTCTGGTTAAAGAAATAGGCTCGATAGAAATTGTTGATCAGGTTTCAGAAGGTGAAATTTTAGCAATTCTTTGAGTCGGTTCCATTAAAATACCCGCCCAATTAGAGTTGGGGAAATTAAAAATGCTTGCATCAGGCTATTGATAGGAATGACTTATGTTAGCCAGACAAACAATTTTAAAACGAGTGATGATTGTGGTTACAGCTGTGCTGTCAATCGTTGCGCAAGCGGATGCCGCAGTTTATACATGGAAAGATAAAAACGGTACGACTCATTTTACCGATGATCGCACAAAGGTTCCGCAAGCGTATCGTAATAAGCCACTCCTTAAAGATCGCATAACTCCTGCAGAATTACCGAGCCTCGAGAAAAAAGACGAGTCGAAGGCTGAGAGTAAAAGTCTCCCAAAAAAAAATAAAGCCAAAGAATCAGATGAAGAGAGTTTGACTGTGGCTCAACGCTCCGCGATTCAGGCCACCACAAACTTTCTGAAAGAAGATATCCTGCGATACGAAAAATATTACGACTGGCCCCCCAGCCGCAGTAAATATCGTTTGCTCAAAGAAGCTGTGGCAAATGCTACGTCAGCCAAACAAGCCCTTTTGCAAACAATAAGTCTACACGATCTTCCCCTGTTTAAGGATGTCACTGAGTTTTTACAGGCGAGCATTGCCGAAGATGAAAAAGCCCAGAAAATTAGACCGACAACCATCACCTCAACCCGGCAAACTCAGGCTTTGATCAATCGATTAAAACGAGAAACCGGGCAGGAAAATCATTTTCTGAAAAAACTGACGGCTGTTCTCAACTCCCCCGAGTAACACCATTTGCACTTCAAACTCAATCAAACTGATAAATAAATATTTTTTTTGTGATGAGCCATCAAGGCGAGGACGGTTCATCGGCAATAGACTTCCTGTGAAAAATGTTGGATGCAACAGGGGATTTTCCAAAGGTTTTCAATATTAAAGCCTGCGGATTATTTATAGCGTATTCCGAAAAAGTGAGTTGGATAGCGTGGTTTAACGTGCTTAAAACAGGCATGTAATAAATTTATATACCCCAAATGGGTTGCTAAAATATTGTGTTTGCCTTAAATTAAAGTGGACTGAAAAGTGAAAACACTTTCGCATGGTTTGGCTGATGAAGACCTTTAATTTAAAAATTTATACAGATATGACTCTCAGGCCGCGTAAATATAACTCTGTCTTAAAAAATGAAAACGGGGTTTCTCTGGTTGAAGGACTTCTTGCGGCCGCCATTCTTGCATTGGGAGTGTTGGGCTATGCTTCCTTGCAAGGGAATATTGTGAATTTGGGGCAAAAAAGTGCAAAAAAAAGTGTCTCCATTACTCTGGCTCAAGACAAACTGGAAGCCTTAAAAAATTTGGCCTCCAAAATTGAGTTACCCGATACCGACTCTCTGACTTCCCCTATTTATTCTGATGGAACTTGGTCCAACTCGTTAGGGGAGACCATCGATTCAGAAGGTGATGTGGATGCAGATGGAGACTATGAGCGCACTTGGACCATTGCACCCGATGCTGATTTAGGACATTTTTATGACCTCAGCGTTTCGGTGGGCTGGCAAGACAGATCGTCAAACCCACTCCACACGGTCACATTATACACCCAGGTCAATCAAGACTTTCGGGTTGAAGCGGCAGATGTAGAAGTGTCGGAAAATGCTGACGATTCCGACCCGAGTGATAAAGATAAGGACAAAGATAAGGACAAAGACAAAGATTCAGATTCCGGTGACAAAGACAAAGATAAGGACAAAGATAAAGATTCAGATTCCGGCGAATAGGACTGTGGCTTTATCGAGCTGAAACTTAACTAAACTCAAAACAAGAGATAAACAGCCAAATATGAACACTGATATTAAAACATTAAGAAATTCGCAAGGCATGACTTTGGCGGAGGTCTTGGTAGGTATTATTATCGGAACCATTTTGTTAGCGGCTGGCTATAAATCATTTATCGCGCAACAGGAAGCACTAGAGGGTGCAGGGGATGAGGCTTTAATTCGCTCTAAAGGACGTTTGGCCGCTAAGCTTTTGGCTAAAGAACTCCGGCTAATTGGTTTTGGAGTGCCACCCAACGCGCAAATAATTTCCATTAATAGTAGTTCCATTACTTATCGGGCCGCTCTCACTGACTTGCAAACTTCCATTCCTCCCGGAGAACCTGGGGACAACGGGGCCAGTGCCGGAGACACCAGTTTAAATGTGGTGAGTGCAGATGGTTTTGCTGACCTGAACAACATAGTTATCTACGATCCATCTACCGGTGAATATGAGTTTGACTATATCGATGGCGATCCGGTGGAAGGAGACCCGGATACCCTTCCTCTTGGCGACGCTCTGACGAAAGATTTTACATTTGGAGTAAATTCTAAATTCTTCAGAATCAACCAATACAACCAAATCACTGTAGCTTTATCTGGAACAAGTATTGAAAAAACTGTAGACGGAAGCACACAAGTTTTTGTGGATGATGTGGATGCATCCACCGGTTTGGTATTGGAATATTTTGATGCAGATGGAAACACCACCGACACCCTTTCTAATATACAAAAAATTTCTGTAACGATAAACCTGATTGATCCAGATAATGACCGTGCATCAATTCAGTTTAAAACAGATGTGACCCTCAGGAATATTTCGACATGAAAAAATACCTCGGTCAGAGAGTGGTAGCGCTAAGACAAAAGATTTATGATCGGTTGCTTAGGAGCAATGAATCGGGTGCGGCTCTCGTAGCCTCCATCCTATTTGCGGCAACGGTCTCTGTTCTTGCTGTTGTCGCCTTTCAATGGGCATCAGGAGATATTAAGCGGACCGGAAGATATGTCCTGACGCGGGAAGCTTTTTATATTGCCGAAGCCGGTCTGCAAAAATCTTTAAATTTTCTGAATTATAACTCCGATGGAGAATACCCCGGAGATGCGGGGCAGGGGTTCACAGAGGTTCTTGGTACATTTGTATCGGATCATTCCTCAGAATTAGAGAGCTTTAGTTTTGGCGGAGGAACCTATACGGTTTCGGTAGCGGATAACGATGACAACGATGGTGATTTAACGGTTGACGTCGATAATACTATTTTACTCAATGCAACTGGCACAAAAGATTCTTCCAGTGTTACGATTCAGGCGATATTATTACATGGTATTTTTGGTGCCAAGCATGCGATCACGACAGAGGATGATTTACAGATAAATGGCAATCCCAACGTTCAAGGAACTTCAGGAAGTATTCACTCAAATTCTGATATTACAGGGAACTCTAATGACGTAGAGCAGGGGACCACTGCCGCAGGTGTTTGTGACAGCCCTTGCGTAGAAGGTGCGGCAAAAGAAGTTCTTCCTGTTGCGGAGCCCGCTGATTTTAAAACGTATGCTAATTTTGTTCTAACCAGTGAAGGCACTATTACCGATGCGGATGACTCTGCTGTCGATATTTCTGAAAACAAACTCGATAATTGGAGCTACACGGATACAGGTTCGTTTACAGGGTGGGTTCTGAATGGTTGCAGTGCAGATGGAATGTTCTTTGCAGAAACAAGTATCAAACTGACGGGCAATGTTGATAAATGTTCTGAAGATAGTGCTGATAGTAGCGACAAAGATAAAGATAAGGATTCCGATTCGAGCGACAAGGACAAAGATAAAGACGCGGACTCTGGAGACAAAGATAAGGATTCCGATTCCAGCGATAAGGACAAAGATAAAGATGCGGACTCTGGAGACAAAGACAAGGATTCCGATTCCAGCGATAAGGACAAAGATAAAGATGCGGACTCTGGAGACAAAGACAAGGATTCTGATTCCAGCGATAAGGACAAAGATAAGGACGCAGACTCTGGAGATAAAGACAAGGATTCTGATTCTGCGTCATCTGGCGATGCATTAAAACTGACTTTGATTGCAGAGGAAGACATAATCATTTCTGGAAATCCAAATATTGAGAATTATAAAAATGATTCTCATCCCGAAGAGATTCAGAATCTCTTGTTTGTGTCGGGTTTAGATCTCGATTTTGGAGGAAATCTGACCCAGTCTGTGCAAGGGGTCGTTATTGCCAAAGAGCAGATATCCTTAACGGGTAGTGTGAGTCTCAGTGGTTATATCATTGCCTCCGACGTGACTTCTTCCGGGGATACGGTAGGTAGTAATAGTGTGTCGGGTAACTTTGAAGTTACCTACAATGGTTTAAAAAATCCTTTTTTGAATGATCAGGTGACCCTTCTTTCCTGGAAAGAGAAATAATAAATACAAAATAAAGATACCCACCTCAGCAGTTTTCTTTTCTTCCATATCCATTGTCATTAAGGGTAGTAAAAATCCGATGGATTGGCCTATTCTGTACCCGCCCCACAAAAATTTATTCAACAGGTAGTAAGAATTGTCACAGTACCTTCAATTTTGTACTTTTCAATTTCTGGTTAAATAATTTTTTAGCACTATAAACCTTTGAAAATTGAATATTAATTAAATAGGTTGTGATTAGTTTTAATATTTTGGTCTTTATCTTGCTATAAAAAGATTAAGGTGAAAAGATTCGTAGATCTTTTTTGAGGGTACCCCCTTATTTGTGGGGGTTGCGTGACGAGTTTTAACCCGCATAATCAAAGAAATAGATCGGAAACGCAATATTGATTAGAAATACTACTCAAGCTATGAACCCTTTTAAAAATAATTCCGGTTTTACTATCATTGAAGTTCTCGTTGCTGCCTTGATTGTTACCGCTGGGTTGCTGGCTTATCTTTTGGCTTCGGGAAATGTGGTAGGCCAAAATGCGCAAAGTAAAAAGAAGACCTTGGCCGTCACCCTAGCTCAGGACCAAATAGAGTCGATTAAAAATTCTGCCTTGACGGTTTCATTGGCGGGTGCTAATGGGCTGGATTCCCCGACTGAAAGCGCCGGGGTTTGGACGGAGAATGTCGGAGGGGAAGTGGTGGATGCAACCGGAACTACGGGAACCGCAAATGCCATCTATACCCGTACTTGGTCCATCACAACGGATGCTCTAGAGGTGTTCTATACAGTGTCTGCAACCGTTGTATGGGATGGGAGTAAATCGATCACCCTTGATACTCTGATTTCTGAATAAGGCTCAAATTATGAAAAATAATAGCACCATTATGCAGAGCCAACGCGGTTTCACTGTGATTGAATTGATGATTTCATCGCTTCTTGGGGTCATTGTTTTGGGCGTAGCGATTTATGTATTCACCAAACAGGAGGATGCCTTAAAAACGGAGAATGCGTCCACAAATATACGGGCCAAAGGTCGTCATGCGATTAAGGTTCTCACTCAAGAGTTGAAGGAGGTAGGGTTTGGTTTGCCACCCAGTCAAGGGTTCGTGGCTCCAGACCCCGTTGCAAATTCGTCAACCCTCACTTACCGTGCTAATTTGAGTGCTGTGCGTGCTACCACCCCCCCGAGTGCGGCGAATGGAGGAAGTGCGGGTGCGACTGCAATCACCGTTGTGGATAGCGGAACGACATTCAGTGATGGCGATAAAATTGTTATCTATCATCCCAGTTTTGAAGATTCAGAACTGAATACGGTGGATGGAACGCCGTCTTCCACCAGCATTCCTTTGGGCAGTGCCTTGGCAAACACCTATTCATACGGGACGAACTCAAATTTTGTTACCATCAATAAATATAATGAAATTGTGATCGATTTAAGTGGAGGTAATATCAGAAAAACCGTTGATGGCGGAACCTCCACGCCTCTTATCAGTGACGTGTCAAGCTTAGCCTTTGATTTTTTTGGGGAGACAGAAACCTCTCAAGTCAAAGCAATAGGAATTGAAATCACTCTACAAGACTCGACTGATACCAGTATCACGGAGAGTTTCAGCACCGGAGTTACTTTAAGGAATTAAGAATATGCCAAGAGACTATGGTTGTCAAAATAGGGATGACCGACAAACCGGTCATCTTTCCAATCAAAATGGCATCGCCTTAGTTACCGGTTTGGTGCTCATGCTCATTCTAACTCTATTGAGTTATACCGCTATCAAATGGGCCGCATCAGATATTGCCCGCAGTGCTAATTACGCTGAAACCTTACAGGCAACCTATATTGCTGAAGCGGGAATTCATAAGGCCATCGATTATTTAAATTATGATGCCAGTGGTGATAGCCCCGGCGAAGTGAGCAATGGTTTTGATGACGAACTAGATGGAACTAATTGGCCTGCTGGAACATTCACAAGTATCGGAATTGGCAGTGACGGAGGAACCTATTCGATTGTCATTGAAGATAACACCGATGGCGATGGATCGACCGTTTTAGATGTCGATAATAGCGTTGTCCTCAAATCCACCGGGACGATAGCCGGTCTTTCAGTCATCATCGAAACAGTGATTTATCGGCCTTTATTTAAATCTCAGTATGCCATTCTGTCTGAAGGTGATGTGGGTGTGAACGGCAATTCCACCTCGATCACCGGCACGAATGGAGCGGTGCACACGAACAGCGATTTTACTCAAGCAGGAACACCGACAATTAATGGAGGCGCGAATGCCTCGGGAACCTGTACCGGCGCTGAATGTAATTCTGCCGGGGGAGTTTCGGAAGAATTTGTTCCGGTGCTGGAGCCGTCAGACTATGAGCAGAATGCAGACTATATTTTTAATGACGATGGAACCATTGACCAAAAAAATGCGGACGGAACGACTACGACGGGTGTAGAAGGCAACGCGCTCTTTTCTGGGTTTTCCCATAACAATCAGGGCTGGAGGGTGTCAAATAGCGCGGTGGCCGGTACAGACATTCCCAATCAGGCGTTTCTTTATTTTAAAGATGACCTAACGGCAACGTCTATTGGCAGTGCGGCGACTCCGTGGGAAATTACGTTGGTTGTTGAGAAAACAATTTCTTTTGGTAATGCAGACGTTATCAACTGGAAGGACCCGGACATCTCTCCCGATTTGCAAAATCTGTTTTTAGTCGCAGAAAATGACATTAAGATCACTGGCATGAATCAAAACACTCAGGGTCTGATCGCGGCCAAGGATCAGATAAGCCTCAGCGGAGGGGCCAGTATAGAAGGGTATCTTATTTCCAATAACTTGACCACTTCAGATAATACCGTCAATGGAACCGATACCATTGTTGGTGGTGGTATAACGCTTACCTATAATGGGGATCTGGTCGCTCCCGTTTTGAGCGACAAGGTATCCATCCTTACCTGGCAGAAAACCTGAAAAACTATAAACCCTGTTTCCTTGCCTTGCAATCCCAATAGATAGGACTAGATTGATAGATGCGGGAGATGGAACCTCTTTGCGTGTGCCAGTTTCTATAACCTCTATAGGATACAGTCATGGCCATCAAGACCTATAAAAACTATATAGACGGAAAATGGGTGGTTTCATCTAGCGGTGAGACCTTCGATAATATCAACCCCGCCAACAAAAAAGAAATTCTCGGACGTTTCCAAAAATCAAACGCTCAAGACCTGAATAAGGCGGTGAAGTCAGCGGTCAAGGCTCAGGAGGCGTGGCGAAATATGCCCGCACCCAAACGGGGCGAAATTCTTTTTCGCGTCGGTGAGTTGCTGACCAAACATAAAGAGTCTTTGGCGCAAGACATGACCCGCGAAATGGGAAAGATTCTCAACGAAACGCGCGGCGATGTGCAAGAGGCGATTGACCTAACCTACTATACAGCGGGAGAAGGTCGGCGACTGTTGGGTGAGACGATGCCTTCTGAGTTGAATGATAAATTTTGCATGACCGTGCGCATGCCAGTAGGGGTTGTGGCGGCAATCACACCTTGGAATTTCCCAATTGCCATCCCGTCTTGGAAGTTGGTTCCGGCTCTCGTCTGTGGAAATACAGTGGTGTTCAAGCCGGCCAGCGACACCCCTCTTTCAGCCTATCGGTTTGTAAAGCTCTTTGAAGAAGCCGGTCTGCCACCGGGAGTGCTGAACTTTGTCACAGGGTTGGGGGCGGAGGTTGGCGAACCCTTGACGGAACATCATAATGTCAACTTGGTCTCGTTTACCGGATCGACCGATACAGGGGCGCGGGTGGCGCAAAAATGCGCTTGGAACATGAAGCAATATTCCCTCGAAATGGGTGGCAAAAATGCCATCATTGTGATGGAGGATGCCGATCTTGACCTAGCTGTCGAGGGCGTGATATGGGGAGCCTTCGGAACTACAGGGCAAAGGTGTACGGCTTGCAGTCGTGTCATTGTGCATAAAAAAGTTATTAAAAAATTTACCAGTATGTTGTTAAAACGCACAAAAACCCTGCGACTGGGTGATGGGTTGAAGAAAAATACCGATGTCGGGCCATTGATCAACGAAACTCAACGACAGAAAGTGCTCAATTACTGCAAGATCGGCATCGAGGAAGGGGCCAAAATTCTCATCGGTGGCAATGCCTATAAAAAGGGAAAATGCCGAGATGGATTTTTCTTCGAGCCAACATTATTTGCCGAGGTGTCTCCAAAAATGCGAATCGCGCAGGAAGAAATATTCGGCCCCGTGTTGAGCATTTTGGAATGTAAAAGTCTGGATAATGCAGTGGCGATTGTTAACGATTCGAGATTTGGTCTGTCTTCAGCTATTTATACCCGAGATGTGAACCGGGCTTTCAAGGCGATTGAAAAACTGGATACCGGGATCACTTATATCAATGCCTCAACCATTGGAGCCGAAGTGCAAATGCCTTTTGGTGGCACTAAAGGGACGGGCAATGGTCATCGAGAAGCGGGGACCACGGCGCTGGAAATTTTTACCGAATGGAAATCGGTATTCGTCGATTACAGCGGGGCTTTGCAAAAAGCTCAAATTGAAGATTAGAGAATCGAGAGAAAAAGAATCTAAATTTTTTTAACGGGTTCGGCTATGGCCTGTTTCTATGCTAGAATTCCCTTCACCCGCCGCACCCTATTTGGGTCGCAACGGCATACAGCTTTCTTTTTAATCCTTTAGACATAAATATTCTTTGTCACCGATAGATGTTATCAATCCCGACCTGAAAAATGCAGACTCATTGTCTGTGGATTCCTCTATCGACTCTGTGGGTGAAAAGACTCTTCAGTCTTTAGGGTCGATATCCGGAGGGTTAAAATTTTCTATATTGTCGAGTGGCAGTGCTGGCAACTCGGTTTATATCGAAGCAGGTGGAAAACGCATATTAATAGATGCCGGGTTGAGTGAAAAAAAACTCGCTCAGCGTATGTCGTTAATAGGTCGATCTTTGAATGGGTTGGATGCGGTGTTTGCCACGCATGAGCATTCGGATCATATTCGCGGTATGGGGCCATTAATAAGAAAACACGGGGCACAGCTTTATACGACAGAAGGAACTTATAAGCAGGCGTGCCCTACCTTGGGGAAGCTCCCGGGCTTTAACCCGATTCGCGCAGGACAGCCGGTTGAATTTGGTGAGTTGATTGTAGAACCTTATACCACCCCTCATGATGCGGAAGAGTCGGTGGCTTTTGTCATTCACTATCAAGGGTTGCGTTTGGGCATTGCAACCGATCTCGGAATCGTCACACCAGAAGTCATTCATAAACTGCAAAAGATGGATGCCCTGCTTGTCGAGTCGAATCATGATGTGGAAATGCTGGATGCAGGTCCCTACCCCTGGGTTACAAAAAGAAGAATTAAAAGTGATGTCGGGCATCTTTCGAACGAAGCCTGCGGAGAAATATTGGCATCGGTCAAACATTCTGGGTTGCGTCTCGTTGTTTTGATGCATATGAGCGAAACTAACAATCACCCCGACTTGGCGCGGTTGGTGGCGCAACAGGCACTTGGGCAAGACGCGCCTAATATGATCATTGCTGAACAGCACCACCCGACTCGATTGATGACCTTGAGTCACGAAGGGGTTTCTGCAAGGGCATGAAGACAAATATAAAATGGCCTCAGTGGTGTGCATCGGGCAGAGAAATTTATGAATGATATCAGTCGAGACAAAATAATTGGTAGTGGTTTTGGTATGGCGGTGGGTGATGCCATGGGCCGTTCTGCAAAAGGGTTAAAGCCTGCCGCCATTGGTCAGATTTTTGGAGTCATGGATGGCTACAAGGATGTGCGTGCGATTTTAGGAAAAGGAATCAAAAATTATCGCATGCAAGGTTTATATGGAGCGCCGACGCAATGTGCTCTGTCGGTCGCAGATGCATTGCTCCACAACAAAAAACAATTTTTGCATGAGTCGGAAAAAAACTTTAAGGCGTTGGCGAAGGCAGGGCCTGAAGGTTATTTTGGGGCTTACCGCAACCATTCATCTTGTTTGTGGCGAGCGGTTGATTTGCTCGATCACTTAGATGAAGAGCGGGTCTCGGAGCAAAACTCTTGCAACGCTTTATTTACTCTCTTGGCAGTGCCGCTGGCTTTGTTCCAAGGTCGATGGTCAAAAACTCTGGCCCGGCAATGTTTTGAAGCCTGTTTGCAAATGAGCCAAAATCGGTTCGAAGTGGTGGGGACAGTTTTGACCGGGTTTTTAGTGACCCGGTTTCTGACTTTACAGCCTGAAGACATTGCCTCGACTTCTGGCGAAATTTTGCGGGAAGCAGAAGAAATATGTCGATTGGCTGAGGAGGAATATTTTCAAAGATTCCCCGACTCAACCGATGGCGGAACAGAGAGTGTTCATGCTTTGAGTGGAGCGATTAAAGGTTCGGCAGATAAGTCCTCTGATGCCGAATTTTCAGAATGGCTGTGTGCCCATGCCAGTCGCTTTAGCCAAATGGAAATTCGTCACCCTTCGCAAGGTTTTGTCATGACTTTATTACCGCTGGCTTTACGTTGTGTGCTCATGCCTCCTGAACCCGGTTTTGCCTCCACTCTCAGTCACTCCTTAAGTCATGGCAGAGAAACAGAAATATTAGGGGCTTTGGTTGGGGCTTGGGCTGGGGCGTTGTATGGTTTCGAATCCATTCCCAGTGCATGGAAAAGTGGGTTGGTCAATGCTAAGGAGATTCGCTTGCGGGCTGAGGCTTTATCGGCTCGGCGTTCGAAAAAAGAGCTCAAAAACTTGTTCGATATGGAAGCGGCAATGACTGCCAAGGAGTTTGAGGAAGGCAAGCGTTGTATTACCAAGGAAATGAAAAAGTCTTCCGCTCGGGTTCAAATGCAGTCTGCGGATCTTTGGGACGAAGAAGAGTCTTACGCTCCATCGAAAGAAGACCGAGCAGAATGGAGAAAATTTCATAAAGAGAAAACAAAATTGAAACGAGATCGTCGAAAAAACATTCCTGTTATTGAAGGTATTTAAAAAATATTATCGCACAACCCCCGATAAAACAAACCGACAGCTCACCTGAACGCATCAATGGTTTCTAACTTGTTGAAAATAATAGTTTAACTTTTAGTGTTAGAGGTTATAATGTCAGCATTCAATGGTAAAATGATGAAAGAAATCGTTTTGTTTTGAAAGGAAATTGGGGTGAATACTATGAAGCATGCACTTTTATTTATTTTTTGTCTGATGCAACCTATCGGGGCATGGGCTGACGCGCCGGAAGAAAAGCAAGTCGCCGAACCTGAGATGGGGATGCCAGCGGAGATAATTAAAAAGGAAGTAACCAAAATTTCTGGTTCAAAAGATACGGTGGAAATTCCTGCCGAAGATGAAGCGCCCGAGGGCTTGGTCATAGGAAAAAACCTCAAAGTAGGAATGCTTCTGAGTGAGGCTATTAAATTGCTCGGCATCCCCGCAAGCTTCGACGTCAAACGTGGAAAAGAATCGCAACTTGATAGCATTTCTATCGATTACCCAAGTCAGGGAATCGTTCTGCATTCTCTGAATGGCAAAAAGAAAGTGGAAGCTTTGGAAGTTTTGTCGGAGTTCAAGGGGAGATTTGCCGAAGGGATTAAAATGGGAGAAAATTTCTCTGTGCTCATTGATAGATACGGTATGCCCCAATCGATGAACGCCAGTCTGGCGAAATACCCTGAAAAAGGGATGTATTTTTCACTCAAAGATAATATGCTGGTCGGGGTACATATTTTTGCCAAGAACAGCAAGATCCTCAGCCATCAACTCTACAAAAGTCACTAGCTGACTTACCACCCTCTTTTTAATTGCGGCGACCGCCGAAAATAAAACCCTGAATCAATAACGTTATCCGTGAGCCTTTGGTGGGAGAGATCTACCTTGTTAGAGCGCGAGGGCAAAAATCGCCGCACGCGCCAATTCAAATTGAGAAGTATCGGAGCTGTCTTTTGGGTGACTGGCTTTTTCCAACAAGAGAGCGTGAAGCAGAGGTTGTTCCGGTGGTGTGTTTTCTAGAAGTTGTCGGGCTTTGTCTGCCAGTCCATGTTCGAGGTAGAGCGTGGAGAGCAATAGCGCGAGCAGGGGCCGCTGTTCTGTTTTTTCTAAAGACTGTTCATAGGTGAGCAATAGCTCTTGATAGTTTTCAGATTCCCTGAGAGCTACTTGTGACCGAACTAGGCAAGACAGATGGCTTGTTTTTTGAAACCCGGTTTGCCAAGTTTTCAAAGCCCGTTTTTGTTTTCCAGATTCCTGATAGGCATCGCCCAGTGCTAAGTAGGCAGGCAGACATGTTTCGCTGGTGCGTAGTGCTTGTTTGAATTCGGAAATGGCAGAATCCTGACTTTTTTCTGTTAAATATTTTTTGCCGAGTTCGAAAAGAAATTGTCCTAGGTTACTCTGTTCTTTTTTCCACTGTGCGTGGTTATCACGCAAAAGAGGCAAAACTCGCTTCTGCAAGGTGCAAACTTTTTTCCAGTCGTTTTGTTCTGCATAAATATTTCGCAGTCGCAATAAAAGGCCAGCGGTCTCAGGGTTCATGCGTTGTGCTTGTTGAAGAAGATTGATTTCTTCATCGTGGCGGTTGGTTCTGGCATAAGAGTCTGCCAAGTTATAAAGCACATGCATGTTTTGTGGCTCCAGTGCGAGAGCTTGCTTATGATAAACTTCAGCCTGTTCGGGTTTATCGGTGGCATCCAGAATTTTGCCTGACAGAGAGAGTGCGCCAACATGTTCTGGGTTTGTCTCGAGAATCTTTTCGATAATGCTTTGAGCTTTATGAGTCGCTCCGCAAATAAAAAGATTCTCTGCCTTTTTAAAAACAGCTTCTACCCGGTGATTCTTCTTCAGGATGCGCTTATTTTTAAAACCAGTTTTCCAACGGCCCCAAGCATTTTTAAAATTAAAAGTCCAAAAAAGAAAAACGGTGAGAACAACGCCCAAAAGGATCGACCCCAGCAAAAAAATTACGGTGGGTAATTTCAGCGTATGCTGCTGTGTGATATGAATGACAGAGTCGTGTGGGTTTAAAAACGCCGTGTAAATGGAGAGCAGTGCAAAAATCAGAAAGACAATGATTTGCTTCAGGGACACGACTAGTTCTCCTCGAAAGAATCTGGCTCGGTGACGCTGGTGGCTTTAGGGTTCTTTTCCATTTCTTCCAGGCATTGGGTACAGAATTCTGTGTAGGGAACTATTTTGAGACGGGCCTCGGGAATAGTCTCTTCACATTGTGCGCAAACACCATATTCTCCGTCGTCCATTTTTTTTATTGCCAGTTCAACCTGCTTCAACTTTTTCCACTCTTGTTCGCCAAGTTCTCCTTCTAGTTGGCGATTATAGGTGCGTGCGGCATCATCGCTGATATCGGCGATTTGTCCGGTTTCACTTTCTTTCATAAACTGGTTTGATTTTTCTACCTCTCCCAGCAATTCGGATCGCACCGATTCTAGCTGAGTACGAAATTGAGCTATTTTGTTTTTGTTCATTTAATTTTGTTTAAGGTAATAGGGTTTTTTTATTGGCCGACTGCCTTGATAACAGGAACATCACCCCATAGACGTTCAAGGTCGTAGTGAAGGCGGGCGTCTTTATGGAACACGTGCACGATTAAATCTCCGAGATCTATCACCACCCAGACACCGCCTGAGTAACCCTCGATATCAAAAGCTTTGTTACGGGTTTTATGACATTTGTCCAAAATGGCATCGGTAATAGATTGAACATGAACCTTGGAGTTGCCGCTACAAATCATAAAATAATCGGTGAGGTCTGAGCGATTGCGAAGGTCCAAAATTAAAATATCAAAAGCCTTTTTTTCTGTAGCGGCATCAACAGCTAACTGTTGAAGATCGCTTAATTGATCATTCATTTAAATCTCTATTGGAGGGGACTCAGTCCGGTATAATCGATTTTTCATAATATAATGATCAACCGCAGGGGGCAACAAATTTTTAATTTCTTTTCCGGTTTGCACTTTGCCGCGGATTATTTTCGAAGAAATATCCTGAGGTGGAATTTGAAATAAGCGGATGCTTTTACCGATTGCCGGGTTCAAAGTGATCCACTGCGAGGGGCTATTTATTTCGCGTTGATCTTTGTTTAGTGCAAGTGTCTGGCAAAGTTTATCGGGAACTTCTAAGTTTATACCCGGTCTTGTGCTAACCAGTAGATGGCAACATTTGAATATTTCTGCATAATTTTTCCAAGTATCTATCATTAAGAAGGCATCCGCACCCAAGATCAGATAAAGCTCCCAATCAGGGTGTTGGATTTTTAATTGGGATATCGTGTCGATGGTATAAGAAATGCCACTTCTATTAATTTCTAGCAATTCAAGAGGGAAATTAGATTTGTCTTTCAAAGCGAGTCGAAGCATGGCTATTCGATGCATTGAAGCCGTGGGTGGGGATTGAATTTTGTGCGGGGATTGATTGGCAGGAATGAATAACACCTTGTCTAAGTCAAAGGCTTGAATTGCTTTTTCTGCAAGACCCAGATGTCCGTTATGAACGGGGTCAAAGGTTCCTCCCAGCAAGCCTATCTGTTTGGGTCGATTGTTCATGTAACAAATCGTTCCACAAACCCCTACTTATCGCAAGAAAAATTAGATTATAAAAACAGCATTGCCATTGAATGCAAGGGAGTGACAATTTTTGCGAACTAAACTGACGAAAATTGTCAGTTTAGTGGTGGATATCCGTATTTAAATATCTTCCTGAGAAAGAAAATTCTATAACACATTATAAAAAAAGGGTTTATAGTAAATAATGCGAAAATCTATTAAGAAGGCATAAGTTTTGCATTTTAATCGACAAGTCAAAATAGTAAATCCCAAGTTCATTTTTGTTAACTATAATTATAGGAGTGAGTAATGTTATCTAAGTTCAAGATGGCTAGAGGAGAAAAGGGTTTTACCCTTATTGAGTTACTGATCGTTATTGCAATCATCGGTATTTTGGCGGCTATCGCGATTCCTCAGTTCAGTGCTTACAAGAACCGAGCTTACCAGTCGGATTCTAAAGCCAACCTGCATAACTTGTTCTTGGCTTGTAAAGCCTATTGGGCAGATGAAGGTGGCACGTCCGATTGCGCTGTTGCAGCTGTTACTGGTGGTACTTATGGTTATGCTCAGTCAACAGATGTCACGGTTGCTATCACCACGGCTCCTGAGACTACTTTTGTGGCGACAGCAATAAACACCAAAGAAAACACAACCTTTTCGATCTCTTCAGACGGCGCGATTACACCGTAGTTGAGCTTTTTGTTGATGCAGTTTCCCCATTCCTCGTCTGTTAGGCGGGGCGTGGGGAGTTTTCTTTTAACGGTCCAATCCGCTTTATGACAGCCCTTCCTTTAAAGACTCGAATCTTTTTTTTTTAATTCTGCTCCCTGCTGTTGTTTATCTTGGCACGCTTGCACCGACCCTTGATTATCGAGATTCACCGGAATTCATCGACACGGCTTTTTCTTTAGGAATCAGTCACCCTGCGGGTTTCCCCACCTATAACTTATTGGCCAAGACCATTACTTTTCTTCCCTTGGGTTCGATGGCTTTCAAGGTCAACCTATTTTCGATGGTTTTTGCTTGCCTGACTCTGATTTTTCTGTACCTCACGACTCAGCTGTTTCTTGAAATAGTGTTTGGGCCGGGGCAAGATCGAATCATTGTGGGGGTTTTTCCTGTTTTATTTTTGGCATTCAGCGAACCATTTTGGTATCACGCGTTGATTGCGGAAGTTTATAGCCTGCATTCATTTTTTACCTGTCTGATTATTTATCACCTCTTGCAATGGAGAGTGAAAGCGGATATTCGTTATCTATTTTCAGCCGCTTTTTTTTATGGCTTGAGCGCGGGAAACCATGCAACCGTTGTTTTCTATCTGCCAGCGATATTATTATTATTTTTGGCATGGCAGAAAAAAGCACGTTTTAAAAATATTGTCATTTCCAGCTTAATTTTTATTATCGGTTTTTCGGTCTATTTGTATTTACCCGTTCGCTCTTTAGCAGAACCGACGATTGATTGGGGAAACCCGGAAACGGTGCAGGGTTTTTTATACCATGTCACCGACCGACAACATGCAAACACCCATTTTGATCAATTATCGGGGGCACCACCCGGCACACTTGATGAAGTCGCTATAGGTTTGAGTGGGTTGGGAGGCAAAGCCCTGCATGTTCTAAATATGTTGGTGCAGGATCTGAATCAGCAACTCACAGCGATCATTGTTGTGGGTTTTCTTTTCGGGGGAATATTGTGTTTTAAGGCAAATCGCCCGTTATATTTCTTCTTTTTCTTGATTGTCGCGATGAACGCCGCATTTTTTGTGGGGTGGAGAAAAGAAAGTTATTTTCCTTCCCATATTGTAGCTTGTATGTGGACTTCCGCTTTTTTAGCTTGGCTTTTCCAGCAAAAAGGGTTGAGGCCGTCAACGGCTTTAAAACAGGGGCCGCTGGTAAAAGGCAAACTTTCAGTTCAGCCCAACGGGCAGACCTTGGTTATTTTGGTTCTGGTGGGGTGCGTACTGTGGCAGATCTCTTCGAACTATAACAAGGTGGATCGTTCGGGCAACTATTTTGCCGAGTCTTTATTAAAGCGAATGGTGCTCTCTCTGGATAATGACAGTATTTTTGTTGCGGGGATTTCGTGGTTCAATGTCGCCTACCATCAGGATGTAATGCGGTTGAGAGATGATGTCACGTTTGTGAAAGCTTGGGATTTTTTGGATGTCTACCCTCCTTCCGTTTTGACTTCGAGAAAATATCCAGACCTGAAACTGCCGACGCCAGAGAAATTTCGCTTTGGATCCAGAGAAGAGTCTTATATGTATCTGCTAGATTTTTTTAATAAAAATGCAGCGCAACACCCGGTCTTAATCGAACAAAATATTTCACTGTTGCAGGAATTTCCTTTAGCAGAAAAACTGGCTCCGCACAATAATCTGTTATTGCGCTATTTGCCCCAGCCAGACCTCACTGCCAGCGATATTTCGCAAGGGTTTGCTGAATTCAAGCAGTGGATGGAAGAAGAATTGAGTCTACCGGGAATTCAACATGACCCAACATGGATCCGAAAGATAACCTTTTATATTCCTTCTTTTGCCGCATATTTCCATTCTGCAGGTTATTATAAAGAGGAAAGAGATGCTCTGCGATTAATGAAAGAATTTCTCGGGCAGGGCGGGGTCGCTTGGGATTTTAAGATGGTGGACAACTATATTCTTAGTAATGAGTTGGATAGGGCGCGTCAGCAATGGAAAGGCATGAAGCAAAAATTTCCCAATCATTATGAGACCCATTTGGCGGCAGGGATTTTATTGAGTCAGGAAGGAAAAGAGAAGGAAGGCCTGAATGCATTGAACAGAGCTTCTGATAAAAAACAGAAAGCATTTCGTCCTTATTTTGAATCTGCGAAAACCAGAATAGTGTTGAAAGACTTTGAAAATGCTAAAAGAGACTTGGGGCAGGCCCGAGCCCGAATCACCTCACTCGAAGAACTCAAGCAAGTACAATATATTTGTAGTATTGAGCGTTTTATAAGTGGCTCTGAAATATGCAAAACAGATGGAACTCTTTAAGGTGTCCTTAAATGTATAAAGAAAAAACTATATCTGTGGTGGTTCCTGCTCACAATGAGCAAAAATTGATTCAAAAGATGTTGCAGGATTTGCCACATTGGATCGACCATATTTATGTCATCGACGATTACAGTGAAGACGCTACCGCCACGAAGGTAGAAGAACGAATGGCAACCGACTCGCGCATTAGTTTGATTCGCCATGAAAAAAATCAGGGCGTTGGGGCGGCCATTTGTACAGGTTATAAAGCAAGCTTGGAAAATGAGGTTGACATCGCGGTGGTCATGGCAGGGGATGCTCAGATGGACCCCGCCGATTTAGAAAACCTGATACGACCGGTGGCGTTAGAAGGGGTGGACTACGCGAAAGGCAATCGTTTGTTTCAAGGCAAAGCTTGGGAGATCATTCCCCGGCACCGTTATATTGGCAATAGTGTTTTATCGTTATTGACCAAGATCGCCAGTGGCTATTGGCATGTTGCCGACACGCAGTGTGGATACACGGCGATATCAAAAAGAGCATTGGCATTGATAGAGCTGGATAAGGTCTACCCCCGGTATGGTATGCCCAATGACCTGTTGGTCAAGCTTAATATCGCTGATTGTTCGGTGCGTGATGTTCCCGTTCGTCCCGTTTACGATATTGGCGAGGTTTCCGAAATACGTATTTCACGGGTGGTCATGACCATATCGAGATTGCTGGTGCAATGTTTTTTTAGACGGTTGCTGGAAAAATATGTAATCCGAGATTTTCATCCACTGGTCTTTTTTTATACCCTCGGGCTGATCGCGTTTCCCACGGGGACTCTCACTGGCGGGTATTTTTTCTTGTATCGCATATTTTTTGGGCCGGTCTCCCCCACCACGGCTTTGTTCGCCGTCTTCATGGTGATGTCGGGTTTGCAGTTTCTATTGTTTGCCATGTGGTTTGATATGGAAAACAATAAACATCTGAAAGGCTGAGTCTAAATGAAGGCTCGCGATACGAATGAATAAAGATGTCATTGCCGTTCTATTTTTATCGCGGTGTGAAGCTCAAAGCGGGCCAACATGTCGTGGAGTTTTCGTACATTCCCGAAGAATTCCCAGTCGGATTAAGAATCAGTTTTCTTGCCTTGATATTTTGTGTCTTCGGACCCTTATTTTATCGGTTTATAAATCATTGAGTCGTAGATTGCAGGCGAGATTCGTTTTATTTCTCTGCGATAACGATTGTTATGATATGGCGGTATCATAGAATATCTAATGTCCCTAGTATGTTGATTTTAAAGGGGTAATTTGATAGGATGTGGGGCATGACTATCGCAAAGGATTTCATTGTAATCGGTTCGGGGGTGGCAGGGCTGACGTTTGCGTTGAAGGTTTGCAAATTCGGCTCTGTAGGCATCATCACCAAAGATGCGTTGGAAGAGTCGGCAACCAAATATGCTCAAGGCGGCATCGCCTCGGTGATGGCAGAAGACGACTCGTTTGATCTGCATGTCAAAGACACGATGGAAACCGGGCGTGGGCTTTGCCATGAAGATTTTGTACGCATTGCTTGTGGAGAAGGCCCGGCACGCATTCGTGAATTGATCGAATTGGGAGCCAAATTTGATCGCGTCCGTGGAGCTGGGTTTGATCTGGGCAAAGAGGGCGGTCATTCTAAACGCAGAATTTTACATGCCAATGATCTCACAGGTTGGGAGATTGAACGTACTCTCATTGAGGCGGTGCAGGCGCAAGAAAATATAGAAATATTTGAGCATCATATGGCCATCGACCTCATCACCCGGGCAAGGCTTGAGGAGGATGTGCAACCGGGAAGTCCGCAAGATGAAGCATTAGGCCTGTATGTTCTGGATCATAAGACTCAAAAAGTAGAGACCATGGTCGGCGGAATCATTCTTCTGGCTACGGGTGGCGCGGGCAAAGTTTATGTTTATACCTCGAACCCGGATACGGCGACAGGCGATGGCGTGGCGGTGGCTTACCGTGCCGGAGCGCAGATTGCAAATATGGAATTTTTTCAGTTCCACCCGACCTGTCTGTTTCACCCTAAAGCAAAATCATTCCTCATTTCGGAGACGGTGCGAGGCGAAGGCGGAGTTTTGCGTTTGCAAAATGGCAACACCTTCATGGAGAGCTACCATCCTTTAGGGTGTCTGGCTCCGCGTGATGTGGTGGCACGTGCCATTGACTATGAGATGAAAAAGAGTGGCGATGATTATGTTTTGCTGGATGTCACGCATCTTGAGGGTTATAGAATTCGCGAACGTTTCCCCAATATTTATAAAACCTGTTTGGATTTTGGTTTCGATATGTCCCGCGAGCCATTGCCAGTTGTGCCGGCGGCACATTATATGTGCGGTGGGCTGGTGGTCGATGTCAGCGGTCAAACAAATATAAAACGACTTTTTGCCAGTGGAGAGGTGTGCTTTTCTGGTCTGCACGGAGCCAATAGACTGGCCTCCAACTCTTTGTTAGAAGGGTTGGTGCTTTCTCACCGTGCGGTGGAAAAAGCGGTGGGCATATTTAAAGAATCAAAACTATCTAAAACTTTGTTGGAACAGATTCCTGAATGGGATCCGGGAAGCGCGGTAGATAGTGATGAGTCGGTGGTGGTTTCGCATAACTGGGACGAAATTCGCCGGTTGATGTGGAATTATGTTGGCATTGTTCGTTCCACAAAGCGCCTCAAACGGGCGGAACGTCGCATCCAACTTTTGCTGGAAGAAATCCAAGAATATTATTGGAATTTTAAAATTACCAAAGACACCCTGGAGTTGAGGAATCTCACCATCACAGCGCAGTTGATCATTCAGGGTGCGTTGACTCGAAAAGAAAGTCGAGGTTTGCATTATAACCTCGATTATCCAGAAACCGATGACAAACACTGGAAACAAGATACGGTTTTTCAGAATCGCGTGCATCGATTGATAACTCAAACCAACCCGAGAATTGTGACTCATGAGTGAAGAAAAAACAGTACCTATACTAATTCGAGATTTTTTTGGTGTGGTGGCGCTGGCCTTTACGGTATTTGGTTTTATGGCGTTGATGACTTTTTCGCCAGACGACCCCTCCTTCAATAAAAGTGTGACGGGAACGAATGTGGCAAACTCTGTTGGCATGGTCGGAGCCTATTTTTCTGATGGTCTGGCCACCGCTTTTGGCAGTGGCTCGTTTTTCTTTCCGGTGATCACTGCATTTTTAGGCTGGGCTTTGATTCGAGGAAAAGATTTTCATAACTGGCCGCTGGTCTTGGGTTCGGGCGTATTATTTTTGATTGGCCTGTGTTCCTTATTAGCGATCCAGTTCAAGGTCGACCCGTATTTTGAGGGAGCGGTTCCGGTTGGCGGGGTGATTGGCAGTGGTCTAGGTGGATTTCTGGTGGCATGGTTGAATGCTTCAGGTGCGGTGTTGAGTCTTATTACTTTATTATTTGTCGCCTTCTTGGTGATGACTCGTATTCCCGTTAATGTTCTGGTTGAGGGCATCGCAAAAATGTTCAAGGCGTTAGCCACAGGATTGATAAGGAGTGGAGTTGAAATAAAAAAAGGAGCTTTGAAAAGTTTCACTGCTCTTTTGCATTTGATTGCAAAAATGCGAACGGTGAAAGAGGCGACGCAAAGAGCCCGAAAAGATGCGGTTGAACCGGTGATTGTGACTCGAAGCCGACCCGAGCCAGTGGTGGTTGAAAGGCCGATGAAAAAGAAAAAGGACGAGAAGGTGGAGTTTGTGGTGCAAGATCATTTTGCTTTCATGAGTTCATCTGGAAAATATCAGGTTCCTCCTCTATCGCTATTAGAAGACCCGCCTCCTCATGAAGGCATACAGAGTGATAAGGCACGTAGCGAAATTCTTGCCAGCAGTGCAATTTTGGAAAAGAAATTATTAGATTTTGGCATCCAAGGGCGTGTGGTTCAAGTGCTTCCCGGTCCTGTTATTACCACATTTGAATATGAGCCGGCACCGGGGGTCAAGGTCAGTCGAATCGTATCTTTAGCGGACGATTTATCTTTGGCCATGCGTTGCGTGAGCTTGCGTATCTTAGCTCCTGTGCCAGGTAAGCCAGTTGTGGGTATCGAGATTCCCAATACTCGCCGCGAGACCGTTTATTTTAAGGATGTCATGACCTCGGAAGTCTTTCAGGAGTCGACCTCTAATCTCACTCTGGTCATTGGAAAAGATATTACGGGTGAACCGGCGGTACAAGACCTAGCGACCACGCCGCATTTACTCATGGCCGGTTCAACGGGATCGGGCAAGAGTGTGGGTCTCAATGCGATGATTTGCAGTATTCTTTTGAATGCGACTCCCGATGAAGTCAAGATGATCATGATAGACCCAAAAATGCTCGAGTTATCCATTTATGATGGTATTCCACATTTGATTTCCCCGGTGGTGACCAACCCTAAGAAGGCCGCCGCGGCGTTACAATGGGCGGTCAACGAAATGGAGTCACGCTATAAAATGATGGCCGAGCGTGGGGTACGAAATATTAACGGTTTTAATGAGTTGGCTGAGAAGCTTCAGAGAGAATATGAGCTCGAGCTGAAAAAACGACAAAAGGCAGAAAAAGAAGCTCCGCCAGTAAAAGCGGAAGATGAAGAAGATGAGGAACCAGAAGTCTTATTGCCAGAGCCACCAGCTAAACTTCCTTATGTCGTTATTCTGATTGATGAGCTGGCCGATCTCATGATGGTGGCTTCCAAAGGGGTGGAAGATTCATTGACCCGGCTGGCGCAGATGGCGCGAGCCGCTGGCATTCACTTGATCGTTGCCACGCAACGCCCTTCGGTCGATGTTTTAACGGGAATCATTAAAGCAAATTTTCCCACCCGCATGTCTTATAAGGTGACTTCGCGCGTGGATTCACGAACCATTCTGGATACCATGGGTGCTGATAAACTGCTGGGTAAGGGCGACATGCTCTTTCTACCACCGGGAACTTCTAAACTTCTGCGGTTGCATGGTGTTATGGTCAGTGATGAGGAAATTCAGCGTATTGTAGATTTCATCAAAAAGCAGGCCAAGCCACATTATCAAGAAGATATTTTTGACTCGGTTGTTGAGGAGCAGGAAAAAGGGGAAGAGCAGGAAGAGTATGATGAGAAGTATGATGAAGCGCTTGCTATTGTTGCTAAAGACCGACAGGCCTCCATATCCTATATACAACGGCGTTTGCGAATCGGTTATAACCGAGCCGCTCGCATCATCGAAACTATGGAGCGCGAAGGAGTGGTGGGCCCTTCTGATGGAGTCCGGCCTCGTGAAGTTTATGTCAGCCCAATTGAAATTGAATAAAAGGAGCGGAAAATCTATTTTCCAGTTTGTACTGGTTCTGTTTATTCTTTTGTATGCGGTGCAAGTCAGCCTCGCTGGTATTTTTTCATACCGGGATGAAAAAGGGGTGGTCCACTTCACGGATGATATTTCTAACATCCCTAAACAATACCGTGAGAGCAAAGAAGGGGTTCGCAAACACCGTGAAGGTCGCGGTGCACATCGCGCTGACCCCGCCCCGCCAAAACCTATCGAACTTCCCGGTTCATTCGCTTCGCATCAAGAAATTCAAATTCCTCTCATTCCTGTAAGCGGTGGAAATTTTTTAGTCGATACCGTTCTCGATGGTCGAGTCAAAGCTAGGCTAATGCTCGATACCGGTGCTTCTTTCATCACTCTCACTGAAGAAATCGGACGCAAACTGGGCGTTGCCACCTACTCTGATTCGGCTGAACTGCCTTTCAACACGGCTGGCGGTGAAGAGTGGATGCCCGTCATAGCGTTGAGCAAAGTCAGCATTGGTACAGCCACTACCCAATTAGTGGAAGCGTCTATCAATAGCCATATTAAGGGCATTGATGGATTGCTAGGAATGAGCTTTCTTGGCGATTTTCGTTTTGAAATTGATCGCACCAACAAACTCCTCACATTAAAGCCGTCACAGAAACCGGCTGAACTTGCATGGGAGGGCAAGTCGGGAAACTGGTGGAAAAGTCGCTTTGAACATTATGATGCGACCATCAGCAGTTATTCGGCTCGGGCGGCCTTTCTGCAACGCCGTGGCCACGAAAAAGCGTTGAATATGCAGAAGACGGTGGATTTTTATAAAACATTACGCCAGAAATTAACCACCCGGGCTTCTATTTCTGGCCTGCCGGTGAATTTCCGGTCGTCTCAATAAGTACTGATCGGTGCCAAGTGATGTCTTTTCCTCTCTCAAAAAAATGGACCCCGCCTATGTTTTTGTTCTATTAGGGGCGAGCAATCTAGCGAGAGGTTATTCGGCTTTGACGAGGCATCTTTCAGAAAGTATTGCGCCTGACGCGGTACAATTTTTAACAGCGTTGGGGCCGGGTCGAGGTTATTGCGCCAGAGGGGGGTTGTTAAATTTTTCCTACTCTCCTATTGGCGAATGCAAAATGATGCAGTCGGAGTCTTTAAAATCAAGTGGAAGGGTTGTGGTGCTCATTACAGATATTGGCAATGATATTATGTATGGAGTTTCCGATGCTTCTCTAATTGGTTGTTTGGATGCTCTCATCGAAAACTCTTTGCGGTGGAATGCTGAAATATTTGTAACTTCCATTCATGTCGATGCCTCCAAAGATTTAGGGAAAATTTCTTTCAAACTATTGAAGGCAATTTTTTACCCTAAAAGTTCGGTAACATTTGAGCAGGTTGACGTGACCATAAAAAAAGTGAATCAATACCTTCAGAATAAAACAGCCCAGAACAAAAGCCTCCACTTGTTAGAGGGGCTGGGGGTTTATTCAGGGTTCGATAAAATTCATTATGGTTTGTTCAAAAGTCATCTTGCTTGGTCGTGCATCGCCAATGATATGCTGGTCGCTTTAAATAAGAAGCCTGTTGGGAAAATAGGGTTCGGCTCTATAGTGATTTCATTATGTGAAAATCTCAGCCGTCTGTTTACCGTGGATATGTTGAGGATAAAAAAAAGGCAAAAGGGGTTTTTCTAGGATTCATCGATGAACACTTGTCTGGCGATAATTCGGATCGCAATATACGTTGGGATATTTGGGCTATTTATAGCCATCGGTGCCTGCGGTCATATTTTGTTTTTTCTGTCTCCATCACGATTATTGCAATGGATCGCATATTTTTCGCAGTGGTGGGCTCGAATAACTTGTTGGGTTTTCAATATCCATATTCAGGTTGAAGGGGATAGACCTCCCCTGACTGGGGCTATGGTTGTTGCCAACCATGTAGGCTCGCCAGATATTTTTATTTTGGGTGCGTGTTTTAAAGGTTTTTTTGTCTCGAAGGTTGAAATAGCCGATTGGCCTCTGTTCAATTGGTTGGTGCGATTAGGGAAAACTATTTTCGCAGATAGAAATAAACGTCACCAAGTGAAGTCTCTGATCCATGCAATTGCCAAGCGATTGCATGGAGGGCATAACGTGATACTTTTCCCTGAAGCTCAGGCGACGGATGGGTCGGATGTGGTGCCCTTCAAATCTGCGATATTTGAGGCAGCGGTTCTTGCAAATAGACCGGTGGTACCGGTATCGATTCATTATCATGATGGAAACCAGCCGACACTTGCGTTTTATGGCGACAGTTTTTTAAGCCATATCATGACGTTGCTGAAAACCCCTCGATTGCAAGCAACGGTGACGATTTTTCCAGAAATTCCAGCCAGTCTGGGGCGACAAGCTTTGGCAGATAAAAGTTGTCGGGTGGTTCGGGACGCAGTGAAGGCACAAAATTCTCAACTTGCATGATTCGATGCTATTTATAATGGACATTAAAATCAAAAAGACGGTACATTAAGCGGGGTGGCAACACACTCATAGAGTGTTTGTCTGTTAACGATGAAGCGAGTGTTCCTCAAGTCAGTGAATGTCGTCCTTGTTAGGAGACATGAAAAATAAACGTCAGCGGAGGTTCTCCGCTCTTAATAAAGGGTTCTACATGATTCATTCTTTTAAAGGTGAAAAGCCAAAAATTGACGACTCAGCTTTGGTAGTAGAGAGTGCGCAGGTCGTGGGTGATGTGCAGATTGGTGAAGAAAGTAGTGTTTGGTTCAATGCGGTGATTCGTGGTGACGTGAATTATATTCGCATTGGCAAACGTTCCAATATTCAGGATGGCTGTGTGTTGCATGTGGCGCGTAAAACTTTGCCTTTGATTGTCGGTGATGAGGTGACAGTGGGACATAATGTCACCTTGCACGCTTGCACCATTGGGTCGCAATGTCTCATTGGTATGGGCGCGATTGTAATGGATGGCTCGGAAGTGGGCGAACAATCGATTGTGGGGGCGGGTTCTCTTGTGACTCCAAATACTAAGATTCCACCCAAAAGTCTGGTCTTAGGTTCGCCAGCAAAGGTGAAGCGAGAGCTGACGGATGAAGAAATCCGTGGCATCCGTGAATCGGCTGCCAATTATGTCGGTGATATTGAAACCTATCTCGATTGATTGAAAAATGACTGCATCGAACACGGTTCCGTTTAAGGTTCCTCTGGCGGTAATGGGTGGCAGTGGTGCCTATCACCTACTCACCGGGCAGGCTCTGGGTCGAGAAGAAGCCTGTGAAGTGCTCGATACTCCGTATGGACAAAGCGCCCCGATTCATCTTTTTAATTTTGCGAATCGCGAGTTTTTATTTTTATCCCGCCATGGAGAAACCGATTATTCCCTGACCGCCCCTTTTGTAAATTACCGTGCAAATATTCACGCTCTCAAACAATGTGGCGTTGAGCGAGTCATAGCTTGGTCGGGTCCGGGTATTATCAACCCGAATTTTAAACCGGGAGATTTTGTGGTGCCACACGATATCATCGATGAAACCCGGAATCGAGAAACGACTTTTTTTAAAGATACCGGTGTCGGCTTTATTCGCCAAAACCAACCTTTTTGTCCTCAAATAGCCGAAGCCTTGCAGGGTGTCTTGCGCGAAAATGCTTTGCCTTACCATGATCAGGCGGTGTATGCCTGCACCGAAGGGCCTCGCTTGGAAACCCCCGCAGAAATCAGGAAGTTGGGCATCCTCGGAGCCGACCTAGTCGGCATGACTCTTGCGCCGGAAGCTTTTTTGGCCCGAGAAATGGAATTATGCTACACCCCATTTTGTTATCTGACCAATTATGCTGAAGGGATTAAGCCGAGGGAGTTTAAAAAAGGTGAATTATTTGAAGGCATGCAAACCGATGCGGAAAAAAAACAGGTCGATGCGGCAATAAAAAAATTTCCTGCGTTGATCAATGCCGTGTTTGAAAATTTGCAAGGGGTTGAGCGGGCCTGTGATTGCTCCGAGGCCTTACGTCGCTATAAAAATAAGGGTATGTTGGGAGAGAACCCGTTACCCTGAAAAAAATCCTGTGACGATGAAATCAGCGAGGCTGGAATTCTCATAGCCTGTATGCAATCGATGAATTAGCGGTCGGGCCAAGCATCGTAACCACCGGTCATGCTATAGACTTCTTTGAATCCATTTTGTGAGAGATATTCGGCGGCCCCCTGGCTGGAAATGCCGTGATAGCAACAGACAATCAGCGGCTTCTCTTTATCTGCCGATTCGATATACTCTTTGATGTTGCTGTCGTTAAGGGAAACGGCGTTGGGGATATGACCTGCGGAATAGGAACCTGAATCACGAATGTCGACCACATTGGCCGAACCTTCTGCAACCATTTCCTGTGTTTTTTGAGAGTCTAGTTCTTTAAACATTCAGGCATCCTTTGTTTTGTTAGAAAATCAGTTGCCGTTTTTTTATCGATGTCATGAAGGCATCATGAGTTGTTAGATGAAAGAAAAGTCGAAAAGTTCCCAACAAATGAAAAATAATGCTGACATGGATTTATCACAACGGTTAGAAGCGTTTGAAACCCTCCAATTAAAAGACGATGCGGCTGAAGTTTTGAAACAAGCCTTGCAGTTGGCCAATGACTGCCAGCAGGTGAGAAAATACGACACCGCCATCGCAGTCCTGAACAAAATATTGCTTTCGCAAGATGCGAGTCAAAACGCGGTAGTGCAAATGGCTCTGGGGGTGGCCTACTGGGAAAAAGCCCAACTGCAAAAGGCTCTCAATTATTTTGAAGAGGCGCTGACATTGTTTAAAGAGACCCATGATGAAGTGGGCGAAGCCGCCATTCTCTCTATCGTAGGTGTTACTTTTTGGAGAAAATGTGATTGGAATAAAGCTCTGGATATTTTGAGGAGCACATCAAGGAAAAACTACAATGCAGATCATCGCTTTATTTCATTGTACGGAGCGTTTGACCGTGGTATTGCGGCTTTACAGAATCGAGTGCGAATGGGGCGAGAGTTACAAAAACCTCTTAAAATTTTGCAGCCTTTGTTTGCCCTATGCGCTCTTTATTGGGTGATGCAGAATGAGGATCAGTTCAGAGCTTGTCTGGATGAGTCAACTCGACTGGCCGAACAGTTGGGTGAGGCAGATATTCTTAGAGTCGTTAAAGATTTGCAGATCATGGCGAACTGATTTTGAACCAAGTCAATTCGTTTTTGTTGTTGAACAGATGCCGGACTTGGCTGTTGGGGACGGCGGCAAATTTTTCAATGGTGGATTGATCGGGTTCTCCTTTGAACTTTAAGGTGCAGATGAAATTTTTGCACACTCCTGATTCCACCCATGGCAGGATCCATTCATAAAGTTTTTCCGGGTAACAGATTAAATCTGAAAATAGCCAATCGACCGATTGTTGCTTCAATTCAAATTCTTGCGGGTGCAGGGAGAAGGCATCGCGTTTTTGAAACGAAACACCCTTTAAACTAGCAACTGAGGGCGAAAGCGGGGCGCGATCAATGCTTAAAACCTCGGCACCACATTGGTGAATCACCCAAGCCCACCCACCCGGACTTCCTCCAACATCAATGCAAAATTCTCCCGGCTGGGGTTTCAGGTTCGCCAGAGTCAAAGCTTCATAAAGCTTGAGATAGGCTCGGTTTGGCGGGCCATTTCTGTCTTCGACAAAGTTCACTTCCCCATTTGGAAAAGCGCTTGAACAGTCAGATGAGGCAAGTAGCGTATTTTTATCCAGAAGCGTGAAACTACCCAGTGGAGAGGTTGGGAGTGCTGAGGGAAAAACTAAAGGGCGCGATTTTCGAGGCGATAGTTTTTCAAGAATTAATTTGGCTCGCCGGTGTAAATGATAAGAGTGCAAACACCAGTTACGTTGAATGGCTTGCAATTTTTTGGCGGCATCATTGATAGAGTCGATAGAAAGTGTTTCTGGGTTGCGCCAAATATTCTGCGCCCAGAAAACTTCTTGGGCAGGCTGGCTAGACAGGACCAGCCGATCATGAATCGCGATCACACCATCAAGTTCCTTCAATAGCGGTTGAGTCAGGCCCTCTGCGGCCAAATAAGCGGATTTTATTTTTTCAGTCATAATTTATGATCATACCATGCAGGCTGTTGAGACCCGTAAAAGGTTATTGCTATTTCAGGGGGACTTTAAGGTTTTCACCACAGATTGCTTGCTAATGAGGAAAAATGCGAGTCAGTATCTAATTTTCAATTTAATGCGAGTAGCCTAAGATATTGAAATATTGTTAATCATGGTTAACTATAAAATTTTTTACATTAAGCCGCATAGCTGGGTTAAAGTGTTGTTTATATTAGGAGAAGCGAAGGCGTGCGGCAAAAGATACAACCTGAGTATGGGAGTATGAAAACTTGATTGAAAACCATGTTGATCTTAATTCATTTGTCAAAAGTATACAGGTCAATGTCTTTGTAGCGGATAAGGAACTTAATCTGGTCTATATGAATGATTATGCCAGAAAAACCCTGAAATCCATTGAACCCGCCATTAAGGCCGTGTTTCAGGTCAGCGTGGCAGACATGGAAGGGGCATCGATTCATCGGTTTCATCGAGATCCGAAAAGGGTCGAAGCCATTTTAAAAACTCCTTTAGCCCTTCCTCATAAAGCAGATTTTGAGTTTGGAGGCATAACCTTAAGAACGAATATCAACGCTGTTTGGGATGATTCCGGCCAATTAGAAGCTTATGTGGTGAACTGGGAGGATGTCACCAGTAGGGACCAGTTGGAGGGGTCTTTAAACCTTAAGTTACTGGAGTTAGGTAGCGCGAATCAGGAACTGCAAAAGCGTAACCGGCAGATTGAGCAGGATGAGGCTGAGCTAAAGGTGGCTCATGAGGAACTCAATAAAACACATGCATATTTAAATATCAAGATGGCGCAATTGAAACAAAGCAATCAGGATCTAGAAAGCTTCGCCACCATTGCCTCGCATGATCTGATGGCCCCGGTTAGAAAAATCATAAACTTTGCTGAGTCCTTACATGAAAATGGTTCTCATTGTTCGGGAGATGATAAGTTATTGCTGGAAAAAATACTTCTTTCCGGAGAGAGAATGCGACTGCTGATTACAGATATTCTGGACTATTCACGATTGGCGGGTCATTCTTTTGTTTTCGAACGCATCAACCTAAATGATGTGTTATCTGAGGTTCTTGCTATTTTAGCAGATCAGATTCTGTATACAGGAGCTAAGGTTATTATTGCAGGTGAACTTCCTGTTATTGATGCCAATAAAACTCAAATGATACAATTATTACAAAACCTTATTTCTAATGCCCTTAAATATAGAAAAGAAGATACGGCTCCAGTTCTGAAAATTTCTGCCACTCAAACAAAAGAGTTTGCTCTGGTCGCGCTGGAAGACAATGGTATTGGAATCAAGGATGAACATAAAGATCTTGTTTTTCAACCCTTTGAGCGACTCAACCCGGCAGTAGAAGGAACTGGCATGGGGCTCGCCATTTGCAAAAAAGTGGTGGTCAGCCACGGAGGCGAGATATCGGTGCAAAACTTGCCTGAGGGGATAGGGTCTGTGTTTAATATTAAACTTCCAGTGAGGCATAACCAGTGATCAAAGCAGTTTCAGATTTTAAAGGCGTGGTGTCCGTGTTAGTGGTGGAAGATGATGACGATGATTACGAATTTTTAGAAAGTGCATTGCAGGAATGCTGTGGCGACCCCAATGTAAACTGGGTGAAGGATGGCGATCAGGCGGTGGACTATTTGTTTAGGCGTGGGGAATATAAGGATGAAACCCAATACCCTACGCCAGATTTGATTTTTCTTGATATCAGAATCCCTAAGAAAAACGGCTTGGAAGTCGCTAAAATAATCAAAGACGATCCGGTCTTAAAAAAACTTCCTACCATTATGTTAACCACCTCCTCTGCTTATGCGGATGTAGTTCATGCTTATGAAATTGGAGCCAACAACTATTTAAAAAAACCGGGTGGTTCTAAAGAAATAGAACAGTTCAAAAAAGCCATTTGCCTTTTCTGGTCTCCAGTCGTTCTGTATCCCTGACGAGGGGTAGAAAAACTAATGTTATTTTTACCTAACATTCTCTCAGGGCTATGAGAGAAGAACCTCTATTTAGGGTTATGCTTGGATATTTTTCGAGATGATCAATAGAAGTGTTTCGACGCAACCTTCCAAATAATATTCAAGTTCGCGCAGTTTTCCTATGGAAAGCCACTAAACTAGAACCCATTTGAGCGGGGCTATATATTCTTACATGACAAAGACGTGCAAATTTTCTATAATAAGGCTTAAAAAAATAGGGCTCTGATTTCAGGGTGTCATGAATCTAATAGGCGAAATATCAAAGTATTTAAATGAGCAATAAAATCCTTCTCGTAGAAGATAATGAAATGAACCGAGACATGCTCTCAAGGCGTTTGGAGCGTAAAGGTTTTGAAGTGGTTATCGCCGTTGATGGGCAAGAGGGTGTGAATATGGCTCGTACGGAATCACCTTGTCTTATTCTTATGGATATGAGTCTTCCTGTGATGGACGGCTGGGAAGCCGTTCGCACGTTGAAGGGTGATTCTGCAACACAATCCATTCCGGTTTTAGGCCTGTCGGCGCATGCGATGACGCCGGATAGAGATAAGGCCATTAATGCGGGTTGCGATGACTATGATACCAAGCCAGTTGATATAAAACGTCTATTGGGAAAAATTCAGATTTTGCTGGACCAGAACAATGCCGGATGAGCAGGAACCTGTCCTAAACAAACAGGCCGCGTTGGAACTGTGTGATGAGGATGAAGAACTTTTCCTCGAAATTGTACAGGCTTATCTTGAAGATTCGATAGAGCATGCGCGACAACTTCTTTACGCTCTGGAGGCTGGAGACGCTCACGAGGTTGAAGAGAGGGCGCATGCATTAAAAGGCGCTTCTGCTAATATTTGTGCAGGGCCAGTTTGTGGAGCGGCACAATTGCTAGAACGCGCGGGTCGGGACAAAGACCTGAGCGAAGCACCGCAACTCTACCGGGTTTTTAAAAAGGAGTTTCAGCGTCTGCTGGAATATCTTGAGTCCTTGCCCCTTCCCCCAGAAGATGGATAGTCTTACTTGTTGAAAATACGAAGATTGTGGGCAGGAACTTGACAAGTATGAGGGAATAACGTATAAGAATTAATTCGCTATCATCATGTCCCCGAACTGGGAAGACATTTATTTAACGCCTAAATAGAGGATCAGTTTTTGGCTAATCACAAATCGGCATTGAAACGTAATCGGCAAAACATTAAGAAATGTGAAAGAAATAAAGGCTACCGCACCTTGGTCAAGACCGTATCTAAGAAAGTGCGGACAGAAGCTGAAGCTGGTAATAAAGATCAGGCGCTGAAAGAATTAAAGCTTGCCGAAAAAGTTATCGCCAAAGTTGGGGGTAAGGGTATTCTTCATGCTCGAGCCGCATCCCGAAAGATTTCAAGTCTCACCCGGTTGGTCAACCGGACTGCTTAAGTGATCGGGGGGCGATGGCCCCTCATACGGCTGTTTTTCCTGCGAGGGGAATCGACAAATTCCCCGCTATTTCTGGGTGTGGAGCAACGCTCACGCCACTTCCTTCCTCAATTGTCTGGTAAGGCTTTTATGTCAGGTCTTGCCCCGAATTTCATTAATAGCACAGGTTGAGAACCAAGGTTTGCATCACCGCAACAGGGTCCTTGGAAGTGGATTTTAGGCTCCTATCTGCTTTAACCAATTCCAAATAGCCTTTGCGAAGTTGTTGCACGCTGAACCGGTGGGTGTGTTGCAAGGCCTTGTCGACCACAAAAGGGTTGGCTCCCATTATTTTAGCAATTTGTCCGGATGGTATTTTTTTACCTTGATAATGTTTGACTTCCCAGATCATTCGCAGTTGCCAGGCGATGGTACCTAAAATTTTTATAGGTTCTTCTCCATGATCAATTTGATTGTTGAGAAGGTTCAGAGCTTTTTCCGGATTTTTTGTTTTCAATGCATCGGTGAGCGCAAATGCATTTTCCAATTTACTTTCCCCCACCACCTCAGAAACATCTCTTTCTGAAACAGATTTATTCTTTCCTGCATAGAGAAGCGTTTTTTCCAATTCCGTTGCCAAGATCCCCGGTCTCGCTCCAACCCGATTTACCAGAAATCGTGCCGCATCGGCGGAGAGGGAATAACCTTGCGTCTCAGCCCGTTTTCGTACCCAGCCTACCAACTCATTTTCTTTCGGAGGCTCACAGACAACAGCATCTTTCAGACCCGTCAGAGCCTTGAATAATTTGCGTTTGCGGTCTACTTTGTGGGCAGAAATGACCAGACATGCGTCAGCGATGGGGGACGATGCATAGTCCATGAGATCTTGAGCTTCTTGGTCTTTAGGGATGCCATCGTGCAGATTGCGTACTATCACCAGTTTGGTTCCACCGAGAAAAGAAAGTGTTTTCACCGACCCCAGCCAGTGGTTTACCGTGCTTTCTCGAGCATCAAATATCTCTAGATTGAAATCTCGATTTTCGTCGGTGATCCATTTTTGCGTGAGAGCGTGGATGACTTCTGTGTGGTAGAAAGTTTCCGAGCCATAGAGAAAATAGAAAGGTGCTGTTTCCCCTTTAGAAATTTTTGAGAAAAAATTTTCAGGAGTCACGATGTGATAATGGGTTTAAAACTGGTCAATGAGCAAGCTCACTAAACGATTGCCCAGTTCTTTATAGGCCTCTTCCAGTGCGGCAATTCTTGCGGATTCGGTGTCGACAATGTCAGACGAGGCATTATAGTTCCATGTGGTTGTGAACTTGTCTTTCATATAAAGTTTGTCATTTATCTTATCGAATACTTCAATTTCTACACCCAGCTCAACAATATAATCGGAAGCAAAATCGCTGGAGTTAAAGGAGACCGCCCGTAAATTGTAATAATGAAGTTTACCCATCATCACCATGTCGGAACTGGTTTTCCGGGAAACTTTAATTCTCCCATCAGTGATGAAGGAGTCGATAACGGCACTGGTCAGTTCCCGATGAATTTCTGGCTGGGAGGACGTATTGAGAAATACAGGTATGGAGAGCGTTTTTAAATGTGGAGGCAGGGATGAACCCGTTCCCACCAAATGATATCCACATCCATTTAGAATCAGGGTGAACACCCATAGTATGTAAATTTTAAATCGGATTTGTTTCATTGGACAACAATATTTACAAGCTTTTTGGGAATGACGATGACCTTTTTGACTTCTTTGCCCTCGGTCCATTCTTTAATTTTTGAATCTTCAAGGCATTGGGCTTTCAAGTCGTCATTACTTATGCCAGATGCAACTGAAATTTTCTGCCTCACCTTACCATTGACCTGAAGGACGATCAACATTTCATCCGTTTGAGTCAAGGCTTCGATGTATTGGGGCCAAGTCATTTTATCTAGGGTTTCAGAAAATCCAATCTGAGACCCCAATTCCTCAGCCAAATGGGGAGCGAAGGGCGATAGGGTTAGGATTAAAGTTTCGAGGGTTTCTCGAACGGCCCTTTGCGCGGGTTCACTCTGGTTGTTTTCATCACTCCACCATTCCTTGAAGTTGAAGAGATGATTGACGAGTTCCATAATTGCCGCAATGGCGGTATTGAACTGCAACCTTTTTTCGATGTCATCGGTCACTCGCCTTATGGTGATATGGGTCATTCTGCGCAAGGCTTTAATTTCTGGCGTGGAGGTGGTGAAAGATTCCCCAGGCAATGGCACTGCTTGGATGTTCGCGCCGAGTTCGCCAAAAATACGCCAGACGCGACCTAAAAATCGAGAGGCTCCTTCAACACCTTGGTCACTCCACTCCAAGTCTTTCACGGGTGGGGCCGCAAATAAGATGAATACTCTTGCTGTGTCCGCTCCATAAGCACGGATGATTTCATCCGGGTCCACAACATTGCCTTTAGATTTGGACATTTTAGTCCCATCTTTAATGACCATGCCTTGTGTCAGCAAATGCGCAAAAGGCTCTGGAATCGTGGTCAAATCGAGATCGTTCATGACCAGATTGAAAAATCGAGAATAAAGAAGGTGCAAAATAGCATGCTCGATACCGCCAACATACTGATCGACGGGCATCCAGTAATCATTGTCTTCTTTGCTGAAAGGGGCTTGCTCTGACCGGGGTGAGGTGTAGCGGTCAAAATACCATGAAGAGCAAACAAATGTATCCAGCGTGTCGGTATCGCGACGGGCATTGCCACCACATTTTGGACAGGTGGTTTTATAAAAAGACTCCAGACTATGCAGAGGAGATTGGCCTTGCGCACCCAATTGTGCATCAAGCGGCAACTCGATGGGCAGTTGGTCTTCAGGCACGGGCACGATCCCACAATCAGAACAATGAATGACCGGAATCGGTGTGCCCCAATAGCGTTGCCGAGAAACCCCCCAGTCGCGGAGCCGATAGTTGATGGTGGCTTTTCCTATGCCTTCTTTATCCAAAAATTCGCAAACCGCCTTACGGGCTTTCTGACCGATCAAGCCATCGAATGCACCGGAATGAACCATAGCACCTTCTGCGGTGAAGGCTTCTGTCAAAGTCTCAGCATCGAGTGCAGGGGCTTCAGGCTGAATGACGACTCGGACGGGTAAATTATATTTTCGGGCAAAATCCAAGTCGCGCTGATCATGAGCCGGAACCGACATGATTGCGCCTGTGCCATAATCCATGAGGACAAAATTTGCCGTCCATACAGGGATTGACTCTCCCGTCAAAGGGTTCCTCGCATACGCACCGGTGAACACGCCTTGTTTTTCTCCGCCTTCACTGGTTCGCGCGATGGTGTCTTGATCCTTTACATTGCTTACAAAATCTCCAATGGCTTTTTCTTGTTCGGTTCCGCGCGCCAGTTTTGCGGTGAGCGGATGTTCGGGAGCCAACACCATGAACATGGCTCCATATAAAGTGTCGGGGCGGGTGGTGAATACTTTAACCACTTCATCGCTGTCTTGGATTTTAAAGTCAACCTCAGCGCCGAAACTTTTCCCGATCCAGTTTGTTTGCATGGTCAATACCTGTTCCGGCCATTTCCCAGACAGGGTTTTGCAACCGTCTAAAAGACGGTCAGCATAATCGGTGATTTTGAAAAACCAGCCCTCTTGTTGTTTTTGTAAGACTTCGTTATCACATCGCCAACAACAACCATCGACCACTTGTTCGTTGGCGAGCACGGTATGGCAATCTTCGCACCAGTTGATGGTGGAGTTTTTACGATATGCGAGCCCTTTTTCCAATAATTTCAGAAAAAGCCATTGGTTCCACTTATAATAACCGGGGTGGCAGGTGGCGATCTCACGATCCCAATCGTAGCTGAACCCCAATGCCTGAATCTGTTTTCGCATGGTGCGGATGTTTTCAAATGTCCATTGGGCAGGGTGGCTTTTGTTTTTGATGGCGGCGTTTTCTGCGGGCATCCCGAATGCATCCCAGCCTAAGGGGTGCATGACGTTATAGCCTTGCATGCGTTTGAATCGGGCCAATGCATCGCCGATGGAATAGTTGCGGACATGTCCCATATGGATTCTTCCGGAAGGGTAGGGGAACATTTCTAACAAATAGTATTTTTTTTTGGAAGAATCGGCTTCAACTTTAAATGTTTTATGTTCTTCCCAATGAGCCTGCCATTTGGCTTCGATGGAATTGGGGTCGTAGGGGGTCATAGAATGGGCGCTATCCATAAAAAGAGTGAATTAATTTTAAGAGTATGAATTTTAACACAAAGCCGGTGGCAAAACATTTTCTAGCCAGAAAAAGCAAATCTCCTCTGCGTAATTCAATATTAACCTTGTCACCCCTACTCCTAGCATGACCGAGATGTCGGGAACCATTGCAATCATTTTTGTTCTGTATGTGCTGGCCATGCTTGCCATTGGCGTGTGGACTTCTCGCAAGACGCACTCAGCGCTTGATTTTTTTCTCGCAGACCGATCTTTGAAAGCCTGGGTGACGGCAATTTCATCCACCGCCAGTTCAGAAAGTGCTTGGGCGGTGCTGGGAACGGTGGGTTTGGCCTATAAGGAGGGTTTGTCGGCAATATGGTTCATGCCCGGTTGCCTGCTGGGCTATCTCATTAACTGGCTGTTCTTGGCCGAGAAATTGCGTAAACATTCCGTAGAGAACCACTCCATCACCTTGCCTGATTATTTTGAAAATTATTTTAAAGACAAGACATCTATTTTACGCGTGATATCGGTGGTGATCATATTTTCCTGCATGATGGCCTATGTGGCGGCGCAATTCACCGCTATAGGAAAAACCTTCGATGCTGTTTTTGGTATTCCTCACATTCTCAGTATCTCGATAGGCGGGGCGATTGTGCTGGTTTATACCATGATGGGTGGAGTACGAGCCGTGGCTTGGACAGATTTTGCGCAAGGAATCATTATGGTGGCGGGTTTGGTCATCCTTTCATTGACGGCATTTTTTCATTTGGGAGGTTTCTCTGGCATGTGGTCGCAGGTGGGGAGTGTATCGCCTGAAACCCTGACATGGATGGGTGGAAAGCCCACTTCCGTATTTTTAGGTTCGATAGTGGGTCTATTAGGGATTGGGCTTGGCTACCCGGGTCAACCGCATGTTCTCACCCGATACATGGCGGCGAAAGATACCCAAACCATTGAACGAGGTACTTGGATTGCCTTGGCTTGGGGACTGTTGGTTTATTCATCGTCTATTCTATTGGGAATTTGCGGACAGGCTTTGTTCCCAGGGTTGGAGGACCCCGAGTATCTATTTCCCAAGGCGGCTGAACAATTACTGCCAACTTTGCTGACGGCAATTGTCTTGACGGGGGTTTTGGCGGCTATCATGTCGACCGTGTCGGCGCAGTTATTGGTGGCGGCCTCGGCGGTGGCGCATGATGTCTACTCCAAAATGCTCAAGAAGACTCTCTCGCATGCAAGAATTCTTTGGGTCAGCCGGGCTACGGTTTTAGTGCTGGGGCTGGGGGCGATGTTCATTGCGTTGGGGGAAACGCGAGTCATATTTTGGTTTGTATTGTTTGCTTGGTCGGGGTTGGGTGCAAGTTTTGGCCCGTTGATTTTATTTACTCTGTACTCGAAAAATATAACCCGACAAGGGGCCATCGCAGGAATGTTGACCGGGTTTTTAACCACCCTCATTTGGAAAGTCACCGGCCTGTCAGAGTCTTTAATTTACGAGCTGGTTCCGGCCTTCATTTTTGCCAGCTTGAGTATCTATGTCGTCAGCAAAATAACAGCGAAATGATTGAAATTTTTTGGAAAGAATGGAGGTTGGAAAGAGCGGAGTGATCATAGAACTCGAACTCTTGGTTTACGACATGTCTGTATTCTCTGCAATAGGAAGTTGGACATAGAAATGGCTTCCTTCCCCCACCTGACTTCTCAGACCTATGGAGCCACCCATTAGCTCAACCAACTCTTTGGTTACTGTGAGGCCAATGCCTGTACCTTCGACCTCTGAATTTTCTTGCCCCAAGCGGCAAAAAGGCTCGAATAGCTTGCTCTGATCTTCAGGGGATATGCCGGGGCCGGTATCGATGCAATCAAGCTGAAGGAATTTGGAATTTATAGCTTTGCAAGCCACGGTGACAGAACCGCTTTTGCGATTATATTTAATGGCGTTGGAGACCAGATTCAAAAGAATTTGTTTTAAGCGGAGCTTGTCAGTATAGGCGAAGAGGTTCAGGGAAGGATCAAGAATCATGGATAAACGAATGTCATATTCTTGGGCAATGGATTGGAAGATGCCTCCCATTTCTTCTATCAAGCTGACAACGTTTACCGGCTGAAGGTTTAAGGCGGCATTTCCTGACTCTACTTTGGCGAGGTCAAGAACTTCATTGATGAGATCAAGAAGGTGATTTCCTGCTTTGAGAATATGGTTTATATTTTCCTGCTGAAGCGGAGTTAAGTTTTTTTCGAAATTCATTCCTAAAATCTGTGAAAAACCTAGAACCGCGTTCATCGGAGTTCTCAATTCGTGGCTCATTTTGGAAAGAAATTCAGACTTAGCTCGGTTCGCTTTTTCAGCTTCGGCTTTAGAATATAACAATGCTTCCTCAGCCTTATGTCTTTGGGTTACCTCTCGCGCATAGATGTTGGCGTAGTCTTTACCTTGAACCTTGCAGACCATGAAGGAATAATATTGGCCTGAAACCGGGCACTCCACTTCCAGAGGTTTTTGCTGACCGAATGCCTGTGAAATTTTTTTGAAAAAAAATTCTGGGAGAACTTTCCCTACTCCTGTTTCCCATGTATCGAGTGCAAATTGGCTGGCAGAATTGGCATAAAGAATTTCCCCTTCACTCGAGACTCTGAAAACTGGGTTGGGGTTCTCTTGAGGAAAGAGGGCCATATGTGAGGCCTGAGCTTCTTTAATTTTCAGTTCAGCAATTTCTTTTAGCAGTTCACAATTGTATTCTCGCAATTCGTGTGTTCGAGTTTGGACCTCTTCATCTAATATTTCTTCGATATTATGAGTGTCCCCCAATACGTTTTTTAATTGTTCGAGGTTTTGAGGAGAACTCATAAAATTATAAGAGGGTGTGTTTCGCCCACGCTAAAAAAATAATTTTCGAAAAATCTGCTCTCAGTAGAGAGAAAACAGTGTAATGATTTGTTCTATATAATCGCAGGAAAAGACAAGATTTGTAAAGTATTAATATGACGCAGATGAGTTGTCAAAAATGATAGGTAGAAACTGGTTGTATATAATTTTTGATGTTGGGGTGGTCTACAGGTATTTGGTGATGGTCGCGGTCATGATAGCCGAAGCACCTTGTTGTTGGGTTATGAAGGTGCGGGATTTTTGGGCGATTTCTTCAAGGTGACTTTTATTTGCGAGCAGAGTTTGCAATTGCTCACTGAGGTCTTGTGCATTTTGCACTAGAAAAGCCAGCCCTTGATGGTGAGCCAATTCTGCAACATGACCGATGTTTTCTATGTGAGGGCCATGCAGTACAGGAAGGCCATGCGATAAGGGTTCGATGAGGCTATGGCCTCCTCCCGGTTTTATCAGGCTGTTGCCGACAAATGCTATCTGCCCAAGAGCGTACACCTGAGCCAACTCTCCAATGGAGTCGAGTAAGATTATTGACTGCGGTGCTTCATCACCCTGCGAGGATCGATAGGAAAAAGTAAATGAGTTCATTTTGATTAACGTGGCGACCTCTTGTGTCCGCTCTATTCTACGCGGCGCGAGAATGAGAACGAGATCGGGGAGCGGTTTCAACAATTGTCGGTATGCGTTCAATATGACTTCTTCTTCGCCAGCATGAGTGCTTCCGGCGACCCATACCTGAGTATGTGTGTCCAATTTAAAAGTCTGTCTTAACCGACCTTCTTCTTCTTGCGTCATTATTGGGAGGGCATCGTATTTTGGGTCGCCAATTACGGTTATTTTCATAGGGTTCGCGCCTAAAGCTAGAGCGGCTTGCTCAGCCTGAATATTTTGCATGCAAAGCTGGCGGAATTTTTGAAAGGTTTCTTTGAAAAGAGACCCTATTCGCAGGTAGCGTTGGAGAGACCGTTGTGAGATGCGGCCATTGAATAAAAGTGCTGGGCATTTCTTTCTATGCAGTAAGTCGATCAAGCCGGGCCAGAACCCGGTATCGGTCACGACATAAAGATCGGGGTTAATGCGATGCAAAGCCATCTGCGTGAAAGGCAGGCAGTCTAGGGGGTGGAAAAACAGACTGTCCACAAAGTCCAGATTGAGGGCGGTGGAATAACCGGAGTCTGTGGTGACAGAGAGCGCGATATACAGGTCGGGGTTTTGTTCTCGAACCTGTTTGAGAACAGGGGTGGCGGCAATGACCTCACCCATTGACAGTGCTTGCAGCCACAAGGTTTTTTCACTGGCCCTGTTTTTAGCAGGCACCCATCCAAAATGATGCGCCAGCCCTTTCCATTTATGTTGGGAGAACAAAGAAACCAGGGTGAACAGAGGAACTAGAAGGATGACTGCGAAAATAGAAAGAAGGTGATAGAAAAATATCATCAAATATTTAGCGGACGAGTTCTAGGTTTTTGCGTAAGGCCCCGCCATTCGTTTTCACCGTTGTTGCGGCTAGCTCGCCGAGTTTTTGGCATTCGGCGGGGTTTTTAAGGAGACGGGCCAAATTAGGGGCAAGCTCTTCTATGTTTTGCATTTGAATGCCGCCACCGGATTGCGTGAGAAGTTTTGCTTCTTCCTCAAAATTACTCATGAATTTACCGAACAAGACGGGTGTTCCAAACCCTGCTGGTTCGAGAATGTTATGTCCGCCAAAACGAGGATTGAACCCGCCGCCGACATAGGCCACCGTTGCATTTTTGTAAAAAGAATTGAGCTTGCCAAGGCTGTCCACCAGCAATACCGTTCCTGCCCAGTTTGAGAGGTCGTCTTGTTGTGAGAGCAAGGTGTAATCTGTTTTAAACTCTCGGATCAGGTCTTCGACTTCTCGACACCTTCGCATATGCCTGGGGGCGATCACCCCGACTGAGTTCGGGAACTCTTTTCGCAGTTCAACGAGTGCTTCCATTATGGGCCCCTCTTCCCCCGGTCGAGTGGACCCAAAAACCAGAATGGTTTTATCCGTTTTCCACTCTTGCTGAAGGTCATTTTCTGTTTGCACTGTCGTTAAATCAAATTTTATATTGCCAGTGACAAGAATTTTTTCTTTCGCGATGCCCAATTGTTGCAACCGATCTGCATCCGTTGCTGACCGCATTGAAAATTTTTGGATGGCTTGTGTCATCCATAAAAAGAAAGCTTTGAAGAGGCCATATCGCTGGACAGATTTTTCAGAAACCCTTCCATTCATCTGCACCACAGGAATAGATCGAGACTGGCATTGCCGTAGTAGTACAGGCCATAGCTCCGCTTCAATCAGAATCAACTGGGAGGGCTGGATGTGCTCAAAGACCGGGTTCAGCCATATTGGGAAATCCAGAGGCAGACGGAAAACATTGGGAAGGTTTTCCTCTTTAGCCAATGCGTAACCGGTCGGGCTAAAAGTAGACAATGCGATGGGGCGGGTTTCCCCCTCTTGTATGAGACCCGCAATGATAGTTTTAGCCAGACGGACTTCGCCAACCGACGAAGCGTGAAGCCAAAGCGTGTTTTGTAATTTTGGCAACAAGCTGGCTCCCGTCATTCTTTCCTTGAGTTGATTGCGGAAAGATGAAGAGATCAGTGCTCTCAGAAGAATAAAAGGAGAGGCTAAAAGTAGTAGCCCTCCGGTCAGAATATAATATAGAAAATCCATAACGTGGGAGTATACTCCTAAAACACTTTAAATTTGGCTGAAAATTAATGTCAGAAATTTTTTATAAAGTCATAGCACCTGATAGAAAATGGTATTTGCTTCCTGTTTTTGGAGTTTTGAAGCTCTTTTCCTTTTTTTATTCATGCGCACATCAGTTTCGTCTTTGGGCCTATCGATGGGGCGGGCTTCCCCGTCGCAAATTAGATTGCCGGGTGATCAGCGTTGGCAATTTAACATTAGGGGGAACAGGAAAAACCCCCTTTGTCATGATGATTGCCGAAACACTCAGGGGTAATGGGATGAAGCCGGCTATTCTCAGCCGAGGTTATGGTGGCGAATCACGTGAGCCAGTTAATGTGGTGTGCGATGGCAAGAAAACTCTTCTTTCTCCTGAATGGGCGGGTGATGAAGCGGTCATGATGGCAGATAAACTCAAAAACGTGCCGGTTTTAACCGGGCCAGACCGTTATCAAACGGGGCAGTATGCGTTGCAACATTTTGATGTGGATACTTTGATTCTGGATGATGGATTTCAACATCTGGCCTTGAAACGAGATCTGGATATCCTGCTTTTTGACCATGCCAGACCGTTAGGCAATGGTCATCTTTTTCCCGCTGGGGAGTTGCGTGAACCGGCGAAAGAAACAAAAAGAGCTGATATGGTTTGCTTCACGCGTTATTCAGGCGGCCCGGTTGATTTTGACCCTCAGCTATTAGAGTCTGTGCCGCAGGTCAAAACGCATCTGCGTCTCGATTCGATCATTCGCATGAGTGATGAGGAGGTGTTGGACGCTGAGATATTAAAGGGCGAGCCCGTTGCGGCGTTCTGTGGCATTGCCAAGCCGGAGGGGTTTCGACAGATTTTATTAGATACACAGATTCAATTAAAATTATTCAGAGCCTTCCCCGATCATCATGCCTACACCTTAAAGGATATTAAGGATCTGGAGGCGAGTGCTGAAAAAGAAGGCGTTCGCTTCATTTTAATTTCAGAAAAAGATGCGGTGAAGCTGAAAAATATGAAACTCACCGGGCCATTTTTTAAAGTTGTGATTGAACTCGAAATTCTCGAAGGGCGGGAAACCTTCAATAAACAAATCACCGCTCGGCGCGGGGTCAACGATGTTTGATCGAGCGCATCTTCTCAGTATTGAAAGCGATTCTCCGTTTCTTAAAAGGACAAGCGGCTGTGTAAATATTAAGTTTTTTTCTTGCTCATTTGCTCAGGCAATGTTCGGGTTTAAGAATGGGTTGAATGATTTTCAATGATAGATTTTAAATCCCTCAGTTCAAATCAGCGGTTTGTGTTGAATATTTTGGTGCCGCTGTCTTATCTGTTTCCTTTAGTGTTGGCATACTTAGGGCCGAAGAATTTTGGCTTCGGGTTTCCGGGCCTTGTCTACGCGGGTTTATCTGTGGGGGCGGTGGGAGTTTTATTGTGGATCGCCGCAACATGGACTTTAGGATCTTCGCTTGCGGTGCTACCGGGAACCGATCAATTGGTCACGAAAGGGGTCTACCGCGTTTTTCGTCACCCGATTTATGTGGGCATTGTTCTGACTTTGACCGGGTTGTTCATTGCTTGTGGGTCTGCCTTGTGTTTGGTTTATGTTTTAGTGGTGGTGATTCCCTTGAATATCTTCAGGGCCAGAGCAGAAGAGCAAGTGTTGTTACAACAATTAGGCCCGCCTTATCAACGTTACCGTGACTCGACCATTCTATGAAAACAGGTGTTGTGTCATGGTTTTAAAAATAAAGTTCCGGGCTTTGCTGACTCTGGCGGGAGACTCGATAGAGAATGGCGAGTTGACCATCGATGATGGCAGGGTTGTTGCTATCTCAACGTCCTCGACAGGCGGGGTCGATGTTTTAGATTTATCCGATTGTCTGCTCATGCCGGGGTTTGTCAATGCGCATTGTCATCTCAGCTTGACGGCGCTGAAAAAAAAACTCACTCCTGCTGTTCCATTTATAGATTGGTTGCAAACATTGATTCCGTTGAACGCCAACCTCGATGATTCGAGGCGGCTTGAGGGAATTCATGCCGGAGCGGATCAGATGAAACGCTCTGGGGTGACGGCATTGGGAGATTATATTGCGGACCCGGAGCTTCTGGGAGTGATTGGTGGCTTGGGTTTTCGGTCGGTGCTGTTTCTAGAGACTCTGGGGTTCAATTCTGCCGGAGCGCAATCTCTTTGTAATAAAGTGGAGGCGGTTTTGCAAGAGACGCCTCCTTCTTCCCTCAGCCGTTGGGGTTTGGCCCCACATGCCCCCTATTCTGTTTCACCAGATTTGTTTCGATGCCTGAGGCAACTGGCGCAAAAATACCAGTGCCCGCTTTCTTGTCATGTGGCAGAAATTCAAGAAGAGGTGGCATTTCTGAATGAAGGCAATCATGAATTACAAGAACTGCTCAAAGAAAGGTCTGTCTGGGATGCTCAATGGCAGACACCGAGGAAAACACCCGTTCAGTATTTGAACTCATTGGATGCGCTGAATTCGCTCATTGCCATTCATTGCAATTTTGTGTCTGCGGATCTTGGATTGATGGCAGAGAAAAAAGTGAGTGCGGTGTTTTGTCCCCAGAGTACATCATGGTTTGGTCGCAATGAATTTATGCCGGTTCGTGAGATGCTTGATTTGGGGATAACGGTGGCTTTGGGAACCGATTCGCTGGCGAGCAATGATTCTCTAAATTTTCTGGAAGAATTGCGGGCCGCAGATAAACTTTTACCAGATGTCAGCCGATCAGAAATACTGAACATGGCAACTCGTTTGGGTGGAGAAGCTCTGGGCTTGCAAAGTGGACACCTCGCTTGCGGACAAAATGCGGATCTGATTGGGTTTCGTGTTTCCCCTTCTTATTCAGGTTCGTGGTGGGATGTGCCTTTCGAGCCAGACCGTCGGGAAGTGGATTTTTATATGGTGGATGGCAAACCCGATGCCCTTTCTTCCTGCTAACTCATTGAATGTGGTTCTTTGCCAGCGTCAATGGTTGACGGCGAACCGTGTTTTTCGTATAATCTATTGAAATACAAAGAATTATTGGATTTGAGGTCGCATGCCGAGATGGATCAAAATCGCTGGGATCGCGGGAATGGTGTTTTTTCTTTCCGCTTGCGGGATCAAGGGGGGTGGAAAATCGCCTCTGGTCTTTAAGCGCATTACTCCTGCGATGGAGATGGAGATGGAAGGTCTCATCCAAGCAGGGTGTGATCAGGAGTACGAGTATTTTGATCGGGATGTTGCTCTGCTGTACTCATTGTTGCCGGGAGGTGGGCAATGGTATACGGGTGAGACTCGTAAGGCTTGGATTTATCTGATGTCCTTTCCCTTGGTGATTCCCTATATTGTTTCTTTTCAAGATGCGCAGAATTCGGTGGATTATTATAATTTTCGCTACACGGCGCATTTTTGCAAAAATAAACTCAAAGTGACTGATGCAATGCCTCTTTCAGAGAAAGGTTTGCATAAAAAAGCGTCGAAAGAAAATAAGAAGAAAAGAACGCGAAACACAACGGGTAGAAACAAATTTTGATCCATCTTATTACTGGGATTCATGGTTTTGCAGGTTCCCACCTTGCTGATTTGCTGGTCAAAAAGGGAGAGCAAGTATGTGGTTTAGCCCACTCTCTGGATAATGACCAAAACATAGCCCACCTCGGAAATAAAATTAAGGTTTATCAGGCGGATATCTGCGACCGACTTCAGGTTGAACAAGTTCTCGACTCGGTTCGACCCACAGCAATTTATCACTTGGCAGGCATGAGCTATGTTCCGGCAACGGTGGATAGTGCCATGTTTGATTCTCATTTTCGGGGCACGCTGAACCTGCTGGAATCGGCTAAAGAATTAAAATTAAAGGCAAAAACACTTTGGGTTGGGTCTTCGGAGGAGTATGGGCTGATAAAGCAAGGGAATGGGTTGGTCGATGAATGTCATCCTCTGAGTCCCTTATCCCTTTATGGGGTGAGCAAGTCTTCAGCAGAAATGCTCGCTAATTCTTATCACGAACGGGGTGATTTGGAGGTTATCAGAGTGCGCCCGTTCAACCACATTGGACCCCGCCAGAAGAGCCGATTTGTTGTTTCTTCCTTTGCTCGGCAGATTGTAGAAATTGAAGCGGGCAAAGAACCAATTTTAAAAGTAGGGAACCTGAATTCTGAACGCGATTTTACGGATGTGCGAGATACTGTTCGGGCTTATTTATCGGTGATGAATGTAGGGCAGTCGGGAGATGTGTTTAATGTTTGCTCGGGCAAAACAAAAAAAATCAGTAGTTTACTGGGAAATTTGATTGAGCAGGCCCAAGTGGAGATTAAAGTTGAAAGTGAGGAGGAGCATTTTCGGCCCAACATTCCAGTCAGTCTAGCGGGAGATTTTACCAAATTGCAAGCCGCCACAGGATGGCGGCCAGAAATCTCATTAGAGGCAAGTTTGGGTGATACGCTGACTTATTGGCGTGAGAAACTGAGTTGAAAAAGAAATTAGCTCAGTTTAAGGCTGTCATATTCCCTTTTAATTGAATAATATAGTAAAAAAATATAGCATTTATAGATTTTCGGTGCTAAACTTCACGGCTTAAATTAATGCAGGAATAATTTTTTTTTTTCTATCAGAAGACAGCTGTCCATGCTATAGTGTGTTATCGTAATCACCCTTTCGTGGTATGAAATCCTGTTAGTCTGAGCGAAATAGCTGAAAACCTCCAATTTATATTGAAACTTTGGAAATCAAGGTGTAATATGGGGGTTTTTTTTACTGAGCTGGCGTAGCTCAGCTGGTAGAGCAGCTGATTTGTAATCAGCAGGTCGGGGGTTCGAGTCCCTCCATCGGCTCAAGAAACTTAAATGTTTTACCGGGCGGGTTCCAGAGTGGCCAAATGGGGCAGACTGTAACTCTGTTGTTTCGACTTCGAAGGTTCGAATCCTTCTC
>JABIYR010000165.1 GCA_018702695.1 Nitrospina sp.
AATACCCGTTCCAAAAACAGCAATGAATCCAGGGTTTGTTTTTATTATCTTTGCAATGGTTTCAGGGGCATTCAGATCTTTTTCATTAATGTGAGTGACCTTGGGTTTGTTCTTAGTTTTGAGTTGGCTAGATTGTTGAATGAGTTTTTCTTCACACTGATCACGATTTTGGAAAAACCATTTCCATGCCAACGACTCATCTTCTGAATTGGGTTCGGGGCAGGGGTAGTTGCCATTTTCTAAATAAATTTCCGAAATGATAAATTTGGAACTTAAGCAATCAATGAAATATTTATGCCGATTATCATTGCCTGTTAAAATTGTGATATTGGGCGGGTTCATGGTTTTTGTTGCCGCGAAAATTTATCGTAAATGCGGGTTTACCCATTGCAGGATTGATGAAACCTAAAGCTCATTGTTTTCAGAGCTACTCATCAATATCTTGTGCCGAGACAAATTTACGCTTGAAATAAATGGTCAAATCTTTCAACGAAATAATTCCCTTGATGACCGCATCCTTTGTGGTGACTAGATAACGAACATCATTGCGGTGCATGCAATTAAGGGCTGAATCCATCGACTCAGTGCCGTCAATGAGAGTGGGTTTTATCATTAAATCAGAAACCAAAGTTGTCTTCGGGTTTAAATTTTCTCCCAATACATTGCGTGTGAAAATTTCGTCAGTCACTATGCCCGTTATCGCATCATCACGCGTAACCAAAAGCGCGCCAATTTTATATTTCTTCATGACCTGTGCCGCTTCAAATACGGAAGACGTTTGACTGATTTTCACCAGATTTTCTTGCATGAAGTTGTCAATTTGGTCTTCCTCACTGGGGCTCTGACCGAATGTAAAACTATAATAATTGGCAAAATCCTTAGTAGAAAGTATGCCAATTATTTTTTGATCGCGAGAGATTGCCAGATGACGAATATTGTTTTCCCGCATTTTTAGATAAGCATCATTCATGACCTGAGTAGAGTCGATGAAGACCAATTTCCCGATAACGAGGCTAGATAATCGTGTGTTGTCTAATGAGAGCCCCTGTGCGATGACATCCATTGTTAAATTAGATTCTGAAAACGTGCCTTTTACCTTTCCATTATCCAATACAATCAGACACCCGACTTTATGTTTAGCCATTTTCTGAGTGGCTTTTAAAACAGATTCCTTCGCCTCAATACTCAATACTGAACCATTCATGAAATATTGAATTTCGCCCTTTTCTCCATCCTGTTGGCCAAATTTATTGTGGAAATAATTGGCGAAATCTTTGACAGAAAGGATTCCAATTAGATTGTTTTCTTCTGTCACCCCTAAATGTCGAATATTATTACTGCGCATACATTCGTATGCGTCTTCCATTAAGCGTTTTCCATCCATCGATATAATGGGGGTGTTGGTAATTTGGGTTACCAAAGTGCGCTCAGGGTTCATATCAGTGGGCGCAAACTTTCGACATAAATCCGTGTCGGTCAGTAAATCGGTATATTGCCCACCTTTTCCAATGAGGATGGAGCTAATAGAGTGAAGCCGCATTTTTTGCGTGGCTTCAGCGACGGTTGCCGTGGGTTCAACGGAGATGAGATTTTCCTCCATGAAGTATCGAATTTCGTCCATAAAAAACCTCAGAGTATACTTAATAAAAACGCCTATTTATTAGGTTAACCAAACTGAATGAGGATTACAATAATTTAGGTGTTTTGCGAAAGTTTTACAGAAGCCTTAATTAGCACGTAGCTCCTTAAATTATTAGATTGAATCATTGTATGTTGATATAGATTTATGGTTTTCTAATCTCAAATGATTTCTCTCCAGGCTTTTAATAATGGGAAGTACAAGGCTTTTTTAATAATGCGTGTTTCGCCATATTTTTTTAGAACCCTCTCATAGCGGTCTAATTGATTTTTGTAACGACTCACTTCATTGTCTAAAAATATCTCAAGGTCTGCCCCCTCGCCTTTGTGCGTTCCTGTTTTGTAGTCAATGATCCAACGCACACTGTCATCCACAAAAGTTCGGTCAATGATATTGCGGACGTATTTATTATCCTGATAGAAGGTTAAAGGGTATTCGCAGTGCGCATCTTCATGGGCAGATAATATCCAGATTCCTTTTTCATCTTCTAGCATTTTGTTGATGGCAAGAAGGCCTGATTCCGTGGCGATATTGGTTTGACACATTGGTAAGCCTTCGGCCAATAGCGCCGACTTAAGTTTCGCCTTCAAGTTATTCTGCATTTGATTTGAATTTCTCTCTAGATCTTTTCCTGCTAGACTTTGTAAACAACGGTGTAAGACATTGCCCAGGCAACGGGCGGTATTTCCAGCCCAGTAGTATTCAGGCTCAACATACTTTTCATCTTCAATTTCTACCATTTGTCCCTTATGAATCGGGTCTGCCGGGGTGGGTAGCGAAAAACCTTTTGGCAGGCGACGAATCGTATGCGAAGTTCTCTCAATCGAATTTGTATAAGTCTTGTCAAAGTTTGGTTCTTCAATTTCTTGAAGTTTAGTGATCCATTCTTCTTTGATATGGGGCCATAATTTATTGAGCAGAGATTGTGAATTCGGCTTCCATTCTTCTTCTTTAGAAGGCTCCAAATGTCCAAATAGGTGCAATTGGGTTTTGGCTCTTGTTGCCGCGACATAGAGCAACCTCAAAGTTTCATATTCTTCTTTTTCTTTATTCAGGTCTGACAAGAATTGATAAAGAGGGGAGGTCTCTCCGCCTTTTTCTTCTATGGGGGCCAATAATAAATCATCACCATGAGGCATCCAATAAACCAAACGTTTTTCATCCGATTTAGTGCTTTTCCCCAATCCCGGCAATATGACAAAATCAAACTCAAGGCCCTTCGCCTTGTGCATGGTCATAATCTGAACCGCTTTGTCAGAAACTGCCAAGGGGCTGGCAAATAGTTCGGTCAGAATCTGGTCAAAATTTTCGAATTGCTCTTCCTGCCCAGAAGCGATGATTTCTTCGACCTTATTAAAAAATACTTCGATATCTTCCGGGCTGGTTCCCTGTAAACAGGCGGGGCCGCCTAGGGTAATCCAACAGGCTTCCAAAACCTCTCGAAAATTCTTATCCGCGAAACCATTTAAAAAAGGGCGAATATTCTGTGTCAGGTATCTGGCCCGCAATTGTCCATCGGCATCGAGAAGCCCGATTTTGTCCGGGTCGTTGAGCAATGTCCAAACAGGGGTATGCGGGTCTAATTCGACCAAAGCGTGGATGTTTGATAAAGATAAACCACACCAGGGCGCTCTTAAAATCGAGAGCCATGCGGTTCGGTCACCGGGAAAACGTAAGGCGCGCAATAATGATAATAGATCAATGATTGCAGGTCTGTCGGTGAGAGCGTCAATAGCCTGAGCTTTGAAAACAACCTTTGATTTGTTGAAAAATTTAACGATAGAGGCTAGATGTGATCGTCCACGCACTAAAATGGCGATAGTTTTATTATCGTTCTGGGATTGTAACTCTTGCACCAGAAGCGTGATGCGTCGGGCCTCTTCATCTGAAATAGCCTGACTATCTGACATATTGGGAACAGGTTGATAGATCACTCCCGGTTGAGTGTCGTCAGGCAAGACCGCAGACGATGGGCTATATGAAATGGCACCTAAATTGGGGTCATCCTGCTCCGGGAATATTCTTTGAAAGCAGGCATTGACCCAATCCACTAATTTTTTTTGCGACCTAAAATTAGACTCCAGAGATAATGTCGTTAATTGCAAATTACCCAACCCTCGCTCTTGGGTTTTAAGAAACAGGCCGACCTCGGCATCTCGGAAGCGGTATATAGACTGTTTTGGGTCGCCTACAATAAATAAGGTCTTGCCGTCTTCGTCACTCCACTCAGAGGTGAGCTTACGTAAGAGCTCCTCTTGTTTGTATGAGGTATCTTGATATTCGTCGACTAAAAAATGGCGGATTTTGCAGTCCAGATAAAAAAGTAAATCAGTTGGAAATTCCTGCCCTCCCTCATCAGCTTGACTTAAACTGCTGATGGCGGAAAGAGAGATTTCTGTGAAATCAGTGATCTGTCGAGAAGAAAAAACATTTTTCAGTTGTTTATTTATCTCAGCTAAAAGGCGAATGGTAGATTTTAATAAATCCCATTCTGCATCGGTGAAATGACTGCGTGGAAGCCTTTTTATGCTAGCCAAAGCGGTCAAAAGGGCAGGGCTCGTTTTCAGCAACTCGATCAGCTCTGAATAATCTTTTTTCATTGCCTTGGCATGATCATTTTTGTCAGACGGAAAGCCCGCCTTGACGTTGACGGTTTTCCTCCATTCATTATTTTGTGTTAACAGTAAATGAGCGAAGCCCTTCCATATTTCCAAGTTTGCAATGATTGTATCTGGGAATTGTTGCAGATCCCCTAGACAGGTGCATGGATGAGAGGGGTTGCTTTGGTTTAGGTTCTGGCCCGAGTAATTACCGAGCTTTAATAATTGTTGTTGGATTTCAGGCGTGAAGAGGTTATTAAGATTATCCAGACGAGATTGAATTAAGCCAGCCATCGTCTTTTCTAGTTTCTGTCGTGCCACATCGTCTAAAGGATGCGTCTCCATATTTTCACTGGGATCAAAAAATGAAATCATCCATTGATCTCTCTTTTCTAAGAGCTGGACAATTCTCTTAATGAAATCTTCTTTAGAATTATCAATATGTCGGAGAATATTCCGAACCAGTTCTCCATACGGGTTGTTAAGACTCTCTGCCAAATGTAATAGATTTTTAGCGGCTTCGCGGTAGAGACTTTTGGCATTTTCCTGTATGTCCAAGCCAGCTCCCATTCGGGATAATAAAGGCATTCGACGAGTCAGTGACGCACAAAAAGAGTCGATGGTTACAATTCTTAGACGGGCCGGGTTGTCCATCAATTGCCATTGTTTTACTTTGTCTTGTTGCAGTACTTTTGTCGCAAGATCCCAAGTTAACAGGGCATGGGCTTGTTCAGGTTTGGGTTGAGTTTGAGCCTGTGTGAGGGCAGAAAGAATTCTTTCTTTCATTTCCGCCGCGGCTTTGCGAGTGAACGTCATGGCTAAGATTTCTTCGGGAAGAGAGGCCAGACCCAGAAGCTTTAAATATCTTTGAATGAGAAGCTCCGTCTTGCCCGACCCAGCTGGGGCCTGAACGATAAATGACCGATCAGGCTGTAAGGCTTGCCTTCTTATTGACGCGTCAGCCAGTGTCATGGCCTATCCTCCAGATTTTCAAAATTCTCGATTTCTTGAATTCTGCAAAAAGAGCTGAAATCACAGTGACGGCAGGGGTCATCTTTACTGATAGGTGAGACCTGGTGGTTGCCTTGGAGGAAATCTTGCGCCACAAGGTTTAAATTGTTTTTCCAATAATCCAGCAGTTCTCCCCACTCTGAGAAGACTTTGGATTTAGTGAAATCCTTATTCTTAAAACCTTCACAAGGAAATTCTGGAACCGAAGTGCCTTTGAGTTCTGGTTTGCCCAATAATATATGTGCATACGCCAGCCCAGCAGGAGGTTTTGCAAGAGCGTACAAAGGCAATTGTGGCGCGCGTATTTTTTCAGCAAACCACTCAGCGGGTTTTGCTTCTCGCCCTGTTTTGTAGTCGATCAGTAATAAACCCGTGCCATGAACCTCATCGATACGATCGATTCGCAAGCTGAGTTTGAGGCCAGAAAGGTTTATCGTTAAATCTTCTTCATTATGTAATACGGTGAAGTCGGCTCTTTTCAGTTCCACATTTAGGAGCCAATCTAGAAGAATGCGAATATTTCTCTCAATTTCTATATTATTAAACTGCGTTTGCCCGACAGTGCGTTTACAACATATTGGTAAGGCTTCTTGAACGCAGAGCTCGATGCATTTTTCGAGCGTATTATTTTGAGCAATTTTAAGAAGGTTTTTGAGGTCTTTTGTTCTAGCCCAAAATAGCTCTAGAGCTTTATGGATCAAATTTCCACGATCCATATTATCAAAATCTATTTCTGGTGTTGGATTCCGCTCACATTTCAAGCGGTGTCGGGTAAAAGCCCGAAATGGGCAATCGACTTGATCTTTGATCAAACCATAGCCTGAAGAAATTCCCTGTGTCGCAAATCTATTTTTTTCAGTGTCAGTAACAGGCAGATCGGTCGGTTCGGTAAACGTTTCTAACTGGTTCAATGTTTGAATTTGATCTTTGATTCGATTAGAAAGCGGGAATTTGAGCTTGCTTTGCTTGAACCGTTTTAATAGCGGGCTTATTTCTCGATCCATGTCGCCTTCGTGAAGGGGATAACTGAATAGAACCTCTGGTGCGGACATCAAGAGTCTACTCAAAGATTGCTCGGCAAACTTCAGCTCTCTTTGTGGGGTGGATCGCGGGATAGAATATTTAGTCCTGATTTCATAAGGAATGAATGAATTGGGTTCAGGATGTGCTGGGAGCGTTTCATTATGACAACCCATGACCCACAAATGATCAAATTGCATTCCTGATGATTCGAGAAGACCTATGATTTGAATGGAGTGCTCAGGTGTTTTGATTTGAAAGGGTTGGTTTCGGGCTATTTGGTTGAGATGGTTCAATGCCTCGCGTCGAGAGATGGCCCCCAAGATCTGGTTCAAAGAGCAGAGCTGATTCAGGCAATCTTTCCATGCCTCAAAAGCCTGATGCCTTTTTGATAGCAACGACTGTTTATTGTCTCCCGTTGAATTAACCTGACTTCCCGGCCAACCGGATGTTTTTAAAAAATCCGATAATTCCTCTGCCCATTGACTGGGCAATATTTTTTTATTATTTACGGCCCAGGATTTTAGATCCTCTGCCAGTTTGATTATTTTGAGTGATGACCCACCTAGTGCTTTCATGGGGTCGCTAGGCAAAGAGAGAAATCGTTTCCTTCTTAATTTATATTCCAGATCAGAAACTTCTTGCTTGGGTGGAAACTCAAAACCAAAGAAGGGGCTATGAAGGGTCGACATGAAAATGCCGACAGGAATGGAGGCTGTTTTAACAGATAGCAGGTTCAGCGCCATTTTAATCATAGGCTCCTGCGATAAAGGCGGAGCCAACGATATATTAAAGGGTAAATCCTGTTCATCTTGGTTGAAAATATTTCCAGGAACCAGTTCCGCTGTGAACTCGCGTTTTAGAAGCGATCCATATTTTTCCAATTCAGGGACGACGATGCCGATCCGTTTTCCCGGTTGAAATAGTGTCCTCACCCAACGTGCACAAGCTTCTGCCTCGGCTTGCCGCTGTTCATATTCTAGAACACTTACTGTTGAATTTTCAGATCCCAGCTTATCGGTGAGAATTTGTGGTTCGGGTACGGTTGATAGAAATTCTATATGTGTTCCTTTTTGCGCAAGAAAGTTGAGGAAATATTTCAATTGCGGGTTTTGTTCTTCAAAACCCATAACTCGAAGTGCGGGTGGGATGCTAATCATTTCATCTTGCATGGAACTTCTTACTGCATCGATGAGCATGCAGGAGTCTAAAGCCCCTAACAAATTGAGGCGTCGTTCATATTTTTTTACCCACCGTAAGAGTGCTTTTGCTTCCTCAGTTTGCTCATAAAGTTTTGCGTCTCGTGGCAAGCGATATTCATGAATCAGGGAAAAAGCTTGCCGGGCTTGATAGGCCACCCCTTGCAGATGCAACAGACCTAGCTCTTTAGAGTCTTGCTCTATGATTCCTTCCCATATTTTTGCGGATTGCAATTCAGTGAGGACATATTTCAAAGGCCAGGATTCCAGCCATAGATTTTTCAACCATGATGAAAATGAGAGTATAGAGGGGGTTTGCCATGCTTTATCGCCAGATTTTCTTCTTTGCTCGTCATGTTCCAATAATAGCCAACGCGCCAGTCGGGCATTGACGGTTAGAGTGAGCGGTGTTTCAGCGGGATGTTCGGGCAATGGTTGATCCTGGCTAAGGGGAATTGCAACTTGCATGCATTGTAGCGGGGGAGGTTGTGCCATCCCCATTTACCATCCTATCCCTTCTTTACTCAGGGTAGCTTGATAGGCATATTTTGTGCCGAGAAGATTCTTTAAGGAGTGTCCTGAACCCAGACTTCCCCTTTGGTAGTGGTTTCACGCTTCCAGATGGGAGTGGTGCGTTTGAGTTCTGCAATGGCCCACTCGCAAGCCTTGAAGGTTTCTCCGCGATGTTCTCCGACGGCAACGATCAACACAATATTTTCACCGATTTCGATGGGGCCGATTCGGTGAATGATGCTCATATCGATGACTCCAAAATCTTGAATGGCTTTTTCTCGAATTTCTTCGAGTTTCTTTTCTGCCATTTTGGGATAATGCTCAAAATTGAGTTTGGAGATGTTTTCACCCTTAGAAAGTTCTCTTCCTGTCCCTAAAAAGGTAGTGATGCCACCAATATTGCGGGAAACTTTTTTCATAGCTTCAATTTCGTCGGTGACTGAGAAATCTTCTAATTGAATACGGACTTTAGAAAAGGTTGTGGTGCTCATGATTGTGTCCTTGCTGAGTTTATATTGCCCCGCCAGAAAATGGAGGAAGGAAAGCAACTTCATCTCCATCGCGGATAAGGGTGTCGTCTGCGGTCATCTCTTGATTGACCGAAATCAATACTTTCTTTTCCCTAACCATCTCAGCCATTTTAGGTGAGTTTTGAGCAATGATATCACTCAGTTGATCGATGGTGATCGGGTTCGTGATATCCAAACTTTCTTCTTCTTTTCCGGCGATAGATCTCAAGCTGGCAAAATATTTAAGCGTGATCATCGATCTGCCCCCGCAGTTTCTTTATCAAAAGTTCCCGACTTGCCGCCTGATTTATGAAGCAAGCCGATGTCGTTGAAATACATTCCCCGGTCAACGGCTTTGCACATATCATAAATAGTGAGAGCCGCCATAGAAACAGCGGTCAGGGCTTCCATCTCGACACCGGTTTGGCCCGTCACTTTGACGGTGGCATCGATGGTGATGGAGCACAACCCCGACTCAGGGTCGGGCTCTGGGTGAATACGAAAACTGATGTCTATACCTGTTAGAAGCAGAGGGTGACACATAGGAATGACCTCATGGGTCCGTTTTGCTCCCATTATTCCTGCAACTTGTGCGACGGCCAAAACATCCCCTTTTTTGATTTGTCCTTCTTGAATCAATTTGAGGGTTTCCGGTTGCATGAACACATGTCCGGATGCCACCGCTTTACGGGTGGAATGCTTTTTATCCGACACGTCGACCATACGGGCTCGACCTTCTTCATTAAAATGAGTCAATGGATTATTCATAATGGCAATTGTACCTCAACATGAGGATACGCTCAACGGGATTTCTGGAATAGATGCCTTATCCTGGCGGTTCATAAAGTCCCAAAATATTACCATCGGGGTCGAGAAAACGCGCTAGTTTGCCGTAAGAATGAATTTCTATATTACCGATGAGGGGAGTGTCTAATTCTTTGAGGCGAAACACAAAACCTTCAATCGGTTTGGCGTGAAAATAAATAATGGCTCCGGTTGACACAGAAGAGGGCTGTGCAGACGGGTTGACTTTCTGTAAAGCCAGCCTTTGGCCCTCCAGTTTAAACTCAGCCCAATCGTCAGTGATAAACAAAGGTTCCTTTTTGAGCACCTTCTGATAGAATTCGACGGCTCTGCCCAAATTAGTAACAGGGTAGCAAATGAATGCGAATTTTGTCTGCATACAGAAAATCCTGCTTTATATAATTGATAAAACGAATCGGAGCTTAAAGCTTGTCACTATTTAATATAGGGCTTGTCCTATTATCCAGTCTTTTGCACACTTTCTGGAATATATTGACTCAGACCAGTAAGAATTCCCAGTACTTTTCCAGTTTAAAAGGCGTTTGTATCATGGTCATGGCCTTGATTGCCTATATCTGGTTTGGGATGGCTCCCCTGAATAGCGAAATTGTTTTCTGGGGAGCTCTATCGGGAGTTTTACATGGTATTTATATTCTCTGTCTATCCCGAGCTTATACTACGGCTGATATTTCTTATGTCTACCCGATAGCTCGCTCTGCGCCTGTCTTTGTGCCTATTTTTGCTTGGTTATTACTCGATGAAAGCCTGAATAGCACGACATTCCTAGCCATTGCTTTGATTTTGTCAGCCATTTATATTCTCCACTTTGATGGCAAATTGAAAGAGGGGTTGGATAACTTGATAAAGGCTGTGAAACACCAAGATTTGCGCTGGGCTTTTTATACTCTAGTGATGGTGGTCAGCTATAGTCTGGTGGATAAAAAAGGCATGGATTCCTTTTTACAACATTTACCGGATCAGCCCTTTATTAACGGGGTGACCTTTTTTTTCATCGAGGCCACCATAGGGTTTGCACTCTGTAATGCTTATGTCTTTGCCAAACACCCGGCAAAAACTATTTTTCAAACTTGGAGAAATGAATGGAAAAAAGCCATACTCGCTGGGGTTTGTACCATGGGATCGTATGGTTTGATTTGCGTCGTTCTGCAATTTGAGGCTTTGAGTGCTGTCGTTTCGCTTCGTCAGGTCAGTGTTTTGATGGTGGTCTATTGGGGATGTTGGAAACTGGGTGAACCATTCGGTAGAGAGCGCTTGCTCGCCGGAGTGCTGATTGTAGTTGGCATCATTCTGATTGGTATTAATTCTTAGTTCAATAAAGTATGAGTGCGTTGTATTAAAATTTTTTAACCCCATTTGTTATTAATAGCTCGATATAATGAACAAAATGGGTCTGTAAATACGGATAAATACTTTTGAGCTGGGTCCCGGCTGAATTAAACAAATCGGAGGTTTTTGTGAATCGATTGCCAAAATATATAAAAACAGGGTTACTCCTGATTCTATGGATTACATTTCTAATTTCCACCGCTGAGGCGGTGAAGGGCGACAAGCGTACAACACAAACGCTTTCGCTGGGAAATGGTTTGGATGTCCTGCTAGTTTCAGACCCGGATGTGCATCGCAGTGCGGCCGCATTATCGGTGGGAACGGGCTATTTATATGACCCGAAAGATAAAGCGGGGTTAGCTCATTACTTAGAGCATATGCTTTTTTTGGGTACAAAAAAATATCCGGAAGTGGGTTCTTATAAGAAATTTTTAGATTCCCATTCAGGCGGTTCCAACGCTTACACGGGCGGGGCCATCACCAATTATTTTTTTCAGGTGTCACATGACGGCTATAATGAGGCGTTAGATCGTTTTAGCGATTTTTTCAAGGCTCCATTATTAGATAAAACCTATGCCGAAAGAGAAGTTAAGGCGGTAAATAATGAACATGAAAAAAACCGACTCAATGATGGGTGGCGTGGCAATTATGTTTCAGGCTTGATGTCTGAACCGGGCCATCCGGCCTCCAAATTTGGCACCGGAAATAAAGAAACCCTGTCCGGTGATAACGGCCCGGCATTACTCGATTTCTATAAACGTTATTATTCGGCTTCGAATATGAAGTTGGCTCTTATATCTAGCATGCCAATGGAAATCCTATCGGGTGTGGCGCAGAAATATTTTGCTGACATCCCGTCAAGACCTGTCAACATTCCCAGCCTTTCTCCTGATTTCAGGAAACCCCTTCAAGGAGCCTATCGATTATTAAAAATAAAAACTATCAAAGACGTTCGTTCGCTCGAAATTGATTTCCCAACCATTCGCTTGGCCGACCATCAGGCCAGCAAGCCAGCCTCAATCGTAGGCTCTGTGTTGGGCTTTGAGGGCAAGGGGTCTTTGCTCTCTAAATTAAAAGAAGAAGGGCTGGTTTTGGGTCTGAGTGCGGGCGGGGGGAGTAGCCACCCTGATATCAATTCGTTTGGCATTAATATCTCGCTCACGAAAAAAGGACTCAAAGAGTATGAACGCATTCTGGAGTTATGTTTTGCTTACATAAATATGATTCGAGGGCATGGTCTTGAAGAGTACACCTTCAAAGAAACTCAGGCCATGGCTCAGATAAATTTTGATTGGAAAAACCCCAATGAAGGCATGGGGTTCATTGCTGGCAAAGCCGCGCAACTGCAAGAATATAAACTGGATGAAGTAGAAACCTTGCCGTTTTTATTCACTAGATATGAGCCTTCAGCCTATAAACAATTGCTCAATACCCTGACTCCAGAAAATTCAATGGTGGTGCTGAATTATAATTCAGCCCAGACGAATAGTAAGGCCCCGTACTACGATGCCGAATACTCGTTGCAGAAAATGGGTGGCAAGGCTTTTGATAAATTATCAAACCCGGTCAAAATTGACGGCATTCATTACCCAGATAAAAATGATTTCATTCCCTCCAATTTGAATTTGGTCGAAGAACATCCGCATCTGGTTCGCAATGATGACATTGCCAAAGTCTGGTTCAAATTTGATCATCGTTTCAAACAACCAAAAATATCGGTTACCTTTCGCATCGAAACCGCAAAAGTTTATCGCAGTGCTAAAAATCTGGAGTTGGCAAAACTTTATGAAGCCATGATGCAAGAAGGCCTGAATGAACTGGTGTACCCAATACAAATGGCGGGCCTGTCTTACGGTTTGTCGATTCAAAAGAAGGGTGTGCTCTTAAGCATTGGGGGATATTCTGAACGCATTGGTGACTTGATCAAGCTGGTTACGAAAAACATGAAAGAAGTGAATGTTGACGAACAGAAGTTTGCCAATATCAAAGAAGCCATGATTCGTGGATTAAAAAACAAGAAGCTGGGTCAGGCTTATTCGCGCGGAGGTTATTACAACTACCTGATGCTCCTGCAAGATCAATATACCGATGAAGAAAAACTGTCAGCATTAACTTCATTCACCTTAAGGGATGTGAAGGCTTATGCTAAAACGCTTTATGATGAAGTTTATATCACTGGAATGATTCATGGTAATTGGTCGGATACAGAAGCTCGCAAGAGTGTCGATCTCTTGCTCTCGGCCTTAGGTAGTGAAGCGTTACCTGAAGGCAAACGCTTTGAACAGGTGGTCGAAGTCATGCCACAGGGCAAGCATATTCAATTCAGCCGTGAGGTTGAAGACAATAATAATTCTCTGGCTTACGCCATTCAAGTTGGGAATAAAAGCTTACCACTATTGGCCAAGGCCTCCATAATCGCTTCGATTGTGGAGAGTGATTTTTATACGCAAATGCGAACCAATCAACAATTGGGTTATATTGTATGGAGTTTCAACCAGCGTATTGAAGATCGTGTTTTTTTCCGTCTGGTGATTCAGTCTTCTACTCATGGCCCTTTTGAAATGAGTCGGCGAGTCAACAAATGGCTGGAGAGCACGGAAGACCTGTTTTCTAAGTTGACCGATCAGGAGTTTTCGAGTCATCAACATAGCTTGATTGTTGCGCTTGAAAAGAAAGGCGATAGCATTGGTGCGGTGGCGGGCGACCTGTATTCTCTTGCTACCGATGAAAAGGGCGATTTCGATTTTAAAACTAAGTTGATTCAAGCTGTGAAAGATCTTAAAAAAGATGCGGTTGCACAAACAGCGGGAGAGATTTTTCGTTCTCCCGACAACCCTCGTTTGGAAGTGTTGATGCGTGCTAAGGGAAGTCAGGATACGATTCCTGAAGGCGTAATTACCGAAGTCCGAGAATTTAAAAAGATGTTAATGCAATGATACCGCAAACGGCTTGCGTTGTTGGCGATCACGAGGTTTGATAACTGATGAAATTTGGTGCGATATTAAAAAGAGGGGTTAATCTTCTCAAGCTGGGGGTGGCCGCAAGAAAATTGCGTAAATCTTCGACGGAAGATCAGCACCATTGGGCCAAGCATTACTTGGTCGAGTTATTGGGGCAGTCGAGAGGTTTGCCAGCCAAGGTCGGTCAATTTATGACCATGGACACGGAGGATCAGGCGTTGAGAGAATCATTGAATGATTCTTTGACACCGATGACCTATGAAAAAGTTTTAGAGTTAATAGAAATTGCTTATGAAAAACCTTGGGGAGCGATTTTTAAAAAGCTCGATAAAAATTGTAAAACGGCATCGCTCGGGCAAGTACATTTTGGCAAACTCTTGGACGGCACAGAAGTCGCGGTCAAAGTGCAGTATCCCGAAATTGCCACCGCAGTGGAAGCTGAGATGAACCTCATGGGCTGGTTGCCGAAAGTGGGGCCGGTGGCAAAATGGGGATTCAATATGGATGGCTATCGAGATGCCTTCTGGCATAACCTCAACGAAGAGTTGGACTATCAGATTGAGGCTGGACATCAGGTGAGTTATCGCCAAAAAATTCCCCCGCTTGAACGCATTGTTGTTCCTGAAGTCTTTTCTGATTTAACTAGAGCTACTGTTCTAGTACAAAAAAAGGAGGAAGGGTTCGGGCTGGATAAAGCCGAAACCATGATGCCGGATCAGAAACAGGCTATGGGCCGACTTCTACTACAGCATTATCTTCATATGTTATTTAGGCATGGATTCGTGCATGCCGACCCCCAACCGGCGAATTTTGCTTTCCGTCAATTCAAAAAAGATTATTTTGTTCTGATTATTTACGATTACGGCAGTGTTATGGAGATCCCCGATGATGTCCGTTTGACACTCCTTAGAATCATTTTAGCCTTGCGTTACCGAGAGAATTTGGACCCGGTGACCTGCCTTTCAGCTTTGGGTTTTGATGCAGAAAAACTTAAAGATCTACGCCTCACGTTGCCGGCTCTCATGTCTGTTTTGTTTGAGCCATTTCTGGTAGAGGCTCCTTACCATGTTAAGGATTGGCGAATGAGTGAACGCTTTGACCAGATTGTTGGGGATATGAAATGGTGGTTTCGCTCGTCGTCTCCGCCTGAATTATTATTTTTGATGCGGACGTTGCATGGTTTGACCAGCATGTTAAAAAGGTTGGATGTCGCATTGCCGTGGCAATTTATCATGGATAAGATCTTGTCTGATGTCTACCCCGAAGCACGGGCGTTAACTTTTCCAGAAGTGGCGGTCGGCTCTTCAGGCCCGGCTTTTGATTCCATGGCGCATTATTTAAAAGTTCATGTGACTAAGCCGAATGGCAATAAGGTCAGCTTGACCATGCCCGCCCGATGCGCCGATAACATAGAAGAAGTGATGGATGATTCGGTTAAAGAGTCGATTCAGCGTCAGAATATAGACCTGCTCGCCATTCAAGACAAAGCCCGGAAGTCAGGTTTTATCCCTCAGGTTCTATTTGAATTGAGCGATGTCGAGCGCGATATGAAAGTCTGGCTTGAATAAGTCGAAACGCTTAAATGAGATGAAGTAATGAAATTATGGGTGGATGCGGATGCTTGCCCGAGGCCGATCAAGGATATTTTGTTTCGTTTGGCAGACCGGCGAGAAATATTGGTGACGCTTGTTGCTAACCAGGGTATGCGGCTACCCGAGTCGGATTTTGTTAAATTGATTCAAGTTGGAGCTGGGGCAGATATTGCTGATGACGAAATTGTCAATCAATGCGAGGCCGGAGATTTAATTATCACGGCAGACATTCCTCTTGCAGCTCGCGTTGTCGATAAAGGAGCCGTGGCCCTCGACCCACGCGGCAAGATTTACGATAAAAATAATATTGGGCAAATTTTAGATATGCGTAATTTTATGGATGAGTTACGTGGTAGTGGCGTTGAAACGGGTGGCCCCAACAGCTTTGGCCAGAAAGAAAAAATGAAATTCGCCAATGAACTGGATCGTTTCATCGCCCAGAATTCCTAACAGTTGTTTAAAAAGAGTGACGGGTGAAGTTTTTGTGAGTGCCACCCGTGATTCTCGACCTTCCTGTACTTGAACCCCTCTTGCTGTACGAGATATTTTTTCTTTCCGTGTAATTCTATGGTTGACTTTGCTCACCTATTATGTGACCCTGATTGAACTAATCATTATAAATCAAGGGTTTTAAGTCGTTTCGCATGAATTGAGAGACGGTTAATTGAACTCTATTAAATTCTTAGGAATAAAAATTTTGGACTCTGAATATAAAACCAAACGTGTGATCGTGATTGACGATGCACCGGTTGTTCGTGAAGTCATTGCCAAGAACCTCCATAAAATTGGGTTTGAGGAGGATAATGTTTTTCAGGCGAGTGATGGTTTGGAGGGTATTAATATGTTGCGTGCCGAGCAGGTCGACCTAATTATTTCAGACTGGAATATGCCAAACATGGATGGGTTGGAACTCTTGAAAACCATCAAAGGTTATCCTGAGTTGGCAAGCATCCCTTTTATAATGATCACTTCAGAATCTGAAAAAGAAAAGGTCGATGAGGCTTTTAAAGCAGGGGTCAACCAATATATATTCAAACCCTTTAAACCCGATTATTTCAGTGAAAAAATTCAGCAGACTTTGGGCAAAAATTTATACGGTGCCAAGCAGGTGATGGTTGTGGATGATTCACCGGTGATCCGTCGTATTGTCGAAAAACAATTGAAGATGCTGGGTTTTGGAGGGTTCAATTTTTTAGGTGCTGGCAACGGTGTGCTCGCCTTATCGCTTCTGGAAGAGAAGAAAGTAGATTTAATTATTACCGACCTGCATATGCCTGACATGAATGGAATTGAATTTGTGAGAGAGGTGCGAATCAATGAAAAAACTGATTTGATTCCCGTCTTGATGATCACCTCGGATTACAACACCAATAAGATGTTGGAGGCTTATGAAGCCGGGGTCGATGAATTCATGCAGAAACCTTTCAAGGTGGTAGCTCTGGAGGAGAAAATCAAAACTCTCTTAAACTAGTATTGAGTGTTTTTAAATGCCCGATTCGGCTCAACCTTCAATTTCTAAGTCGTTTTAACCGGTTAGCAAGACCTACGATAGTGGGCAACCGCTAGCCGATAACGGGTGTTATCGGGTGAGATTTTTGCGGCGGTGGAGTGTTCCTCAATAAAGCTAAAGGTTGGAAATCTCGTCTTCCAAATTCGGGCGAATGATAACCTGTTCAACCGTTTTATTGACACTCTCTTTGGTGTTTTGCACAGCCAGTTTGTCGAATAGGAAGTCCATTTTACCTTCGAGTTCCTGCCCGATACCGTGTCGTATTTCCTCAGAAAGATTCCAGAACTCTGACTTGAACTCACCAAACCCTTTTTTGCGGGTTTTATATATGAATTGTTCATCCGTTTCATCGGCTTTTTTATCTTTACCAAACTTTTCTCTAAGGTGCGTATAAATCGTCTCTTTGAAACTGGCTGGAAATAGATCGCTGGAATAGATCATATTTTGGAAGTCGGTAGCGAGGTGAATTTCTGCTGTTTCCAATTCCGGAAACTTATTGAACAGGTCCTGGGGCAGGGTGGATGCACCGTGCTGAACGGCACCTGCGAGTCCATAATCTTCACGCGAAATACGTGATAAGTTTTCCAGTGTGTCAAAGTCGAGGTTCACATCGGCTACGCTTCCATCTGGAAGAGGGACACCGCCGTGTGACGTTCCGGTCTGGATAGATATTTTACTGATGGTTTTGGCTCCGCTATTAGATTTTTCCAGCATTTCATTGAAATTATCGAGATATGCACGCAACTCTTCCTCATTGCTGTTTTCCTTACCGACTTCACCGATTTCGCCACCGACTGAGATGGTGATGCCTTCAGGTTCAAGTTCGCGGATATATTGGGTTAGTTCAACCCCGACCTCAAAATTAGCACGTTGTTGCTCAACGACATTAGGTTTGCTGAGGTCAACTAGGGTGGAAGTGTCGATATCAATATTATAGAAACCACCATCGATGCCGCTTTTAATCAGATCTTTTATTCCTGCGACTTCTTTAGCTGGGTCTTGGGCATAATTTTTGACATTTGCCTGAAAATGATCACCTTGAATAAAAACCGGCCCTGTATAGCCTTCTTTAATGGCCGCCGCAAGTATAACGGTAGACAGCTCGCTAGGTTTTTGAAAGGTATAACCCATTTCAGACTTGGCCAGTTCGAAAATAAATGCACCGGCATTTGTTTTGTTGGCGGTACGAAAAATAGATCGGCATAATTCAAAAGGTAGGCCTCGGATATTGAGAGCCGGGACGGTGAACCCTTTCACTTCGCCTCGCCCCCTTGCATCATAAAAACCTTGAATGGAAGAGGTTACGATGCCAAGCTCGATTGCGGCAGATTTTATTAGAAAGCGACTTAGACCTTTGATTTCGGCTGTAGGGTTGAGAACGGCGTTATACAACAACTGATCGAGGGCAGCGCCTCTAAGTTTGTCGACATCTTCGATTTCCACCCCATTATTAACTTGGGTGGCGATATTTTTGAGTGCATCGGTGACTTCGTGTGTTTGCTTGAAAAGCATCAGGCTCTCCGCTTAAATGTCGCTAATTTAATTAAAAATCAAAAATCGAGGGGATTTTTTGAAATTGGTCTGAAAAAAGATCCGCTCCCGGTTTCAATGTCGTTGCATTTTATGCTTTTAACCCAAATTTTGAAAGGTCAAAGGTAGTCCTAATAAAAAACATTGTAACCAAAAAAACAATTTCAGGCAAACATCTTTATGGAATTCTG
>JABIYR010000174.1 GCA_018702695.1 Nitrospina sp.
AAACAAGTAGCCACCGCCAAGGCATTGGGCATCAACCGCAACACCCTGAAAAGAAAAATTGATGCCATGAACATTTCGCCAAAAAAACATAAACCCAATACCCCGTAACCCGACTTATCCATGCAAAGCCAGTGTATCTTCGCTACCCAAACTCCAGTCGGGCCACCTGTAGAAATCATCCGGCACAGCTTTTCTGCCAACGCAAAAAAAACCGGCAAACGCGTCTCGCTAGTTACTGGCCTACACGGCGATGAACTAGAAGGGCTATATATTTGTCATCGCTTGATGGGAATCTTAAAAGAACGGGAAGCGCAAAATGCCCTGCAAGGCGAAGTCCACGTCTACCCAGCCGCCAACCCGCAAGCGTTGGATAGTGGAACCCGGCTCTGGCCATTTTTTTCCGTCGATATAAATCGTACCTTTGGAGAAAACAACACCCACTCTTTAGCGACAGACTTATCCAAAGCCTTGTTAGCAGACCTGAAGTCAAATTCCGATCTCGTCGTCGATTTCCACGCCAGCAATTTGCAATTGATGGAACTGCCGCAAATTCGCATCATCAAAGATTTCGAAAAGAAGCTGGTGCCGCTGGCACAACTTTGTAACGTCGATTTAATTTGGGTACACCCGCATGCAGACATTTTTGAATCCACCCTCGGAACCAATCTAAATCAGGCCAAAATTCCCACCCTAGTTATCGAAGCCGGAATCTGTCTGCGCATCAACAAAACCTATTGCGAACAAATCATTCTCGGCATCCTCAACCTGCTCGAACAAACCGGAACCCTGCAATGCACTGAGCCACGAACAGACATTAAAAATCCCAAACTATTGCAACCCCATCAGGTCGCCATGGTTCAATCGCCCAATGCCGGACTGTTCGTAAAATCTGTAGAGATTGGGCAGGCCTTGCAAAAAGGCGATAAAATTGGTGACCTCATCGACTCCAGTCAAAAACAAAAAGAAATCATCGCCCCCTGCTCCGGTCTCCTGTTCACCCTGCGCGAATACCCGACAACAGGGCAAGGCGCACCTCTAGCCCGCATTGCTATAGAGGAAACATCGTGAAAGAAAAAGTCCTCACCCTGCCGACCCCGTTCGGTGCGCCACTCGAACTATATAAAAACACCTGGGGCAACCCCAACAACGAAGCTCTGGCTCTAGTCAGTGGTCTGCATGGCGACCATTTGCAAGGCATCCACCTCAACTTACAGCTGGCCCAGTTTTTAGACAGCGTGGTAGAAGGCAGTCACCCCGACTACACACTCAAAGGCCAAGTCATCAGCTTCCCTGTGGTCAACCTCAATGCCATACAGTGTGGCTCGCGGTTAGCGCCAGCAGATGGCATGGATATGAACCTAGCCTTCCCCGGCAACCCGCAAGGCGAAACCACCGAAGCCTTGGCCTCAGCCATAATAACCCATACCGCCGAATGTTATTGGGGTCTGATCCTGCAATCGGCCCCACCACATTATGAAGATGCCCCACATATTCAAACCCTACAGCTTGACTCCAGCACCAAAAAATTATGCCGCAACCTGAAACTCGAAACTGTGCGCCAACTCAAACCATCGCCCGCACACAAAGTCACCCTCGCATATCAATGGCAACAACACGATATCCTGACCGCCATCCTGTCATCCGGGTCGCCGCGAACCGTAAATATTCAGCAATGCGAAACCCTGTTCCAGAGCATCATCCATTTCATGAAAGCCGAGGGAATTTTAAAAGACCGCAGAAAAATCAAAACAAACACAACAACAAAACCGCATTTCTATCCACCCGAAAACGATGTTTCCATTTTCGCTAACACCGCCGGAATGTTTTTAAAAGAAGTGAAAGTGGGGACCCCTATCGAAAAAGGCCAAACAATCGGAGAGATTCGCGACCTGTATAGCGGTAAAAGATTAGAAGAAATCATCGCCCCGACAGAAGGGTTTTTACTGACCCTAAGACAATATCCCATCGTCTACGAAAAAGAGCCCCTCGCAACCCTATTGACCGCGAAAAAATCATGGCGCAATATCTTACCGTGGAGCAAATGAAAGTAATATCCCTTTAATCACCAACACCAGCGGATGGGCAAAGATAAAAGTTAATATTCCATATGGAACCATGGGCAGGGGTAGTAGCTCTGATATAAAAAGAATACCTTCTCCACCTCGATCTCGGGTCTTTGGAACCTTGATATCAAAAGGGCCTATCTATGCCCGTAATGATCTCCCTTTGAGGCAGGTACTGGACTCTCAATGAAAATAACATTATCCTTACTTCATACCTTTATTTTGAATTGCTTTTGTCGTAAAAAACGATTTTACAACAAAGGGTACACCACCAACTCATTCCTCATACACAGGAAACGAGCATAACTCTCTAGACAATCACTTGCTAGTCAGTAGGCCCTTTTTGTGTTAGCGTTGCGAGGTTAAGCTACTATTTTATTGCGTATTGCGCTTATTCAGGTTTGTATGAAAGTCTGCCTAATAAACCTCCCAAGTTTGTATCCCTGACGAATTTCGTGTCTACCATAAGCATGCCCCCATTGGGTTTGGCTTATATAGCCGCCGCAATTCGCGAAGGAGGCCATGATGTTGCTATTGTCGACGCACCGGGTTCTGCTCCAAGAAGCTACCATCTGTTTAATGATAGGGTTCGGGTAAGAGGCAAGAGCAGGTTATTGAACGCATTCCCCCTGATAGTCAGGTAATAGGTCTGGGGTGTATGTGCGTGAGCTGCTTGGAAAAATTCGAAAAAAATTTTCCAAGCATTCTTGTTGATGGGAGGGGAGCATGTTACTGGTTTCCCTGAATACTCACTGGAGGAAGCGCCCTTAGATTGTCTTGTAATGGGAAAAGGAGGCAGGTTGTCATGAATTTCCATTTGCTCCTGAATCTGGAGACCCTCGCATATTAAAGGCAATCGAGAAAAAAAGTAAGTCTACCTAAAATGTATGAGTCGGCGCGCAGCGCATTAAAGGCTGGAATAATTGTAGGGTGTTTTTTTATAACCGGGTTTCCTGAAGATGATTACCGGAGTGTCTTGAAAGCTTATGGGGCTATCATTAAATGTGCTTGGGTAGGTTTTAATGCCTACTCTCCCCAACTTAACACGGAATCCTATAAAGAGCTTCAGAAGACAGGGGTCATTACTGAATTTGATGAGCCTGTTTACGTTTCAGGATTTTGGAGCTAAAAAAACTTCTTACAATCCTAAGTTTAGTGACTTAGAGCTTTCCTTATATGGTCAACTTCGGCATATTTTTATTTTATGTGATATATTTTTTGTGCAAACCCAATAGGATTATTCAGCTCTTTTTGGATCTTGGAAACAACTCTTCAAGTAATAAATTTACTACAATGGCAAAATCCTTTTTCAAAGAAGCTTTTACGATAGTGAACAACAAGTTAATAAAGACCTGATTTGACAGCCTTAATCTTCAGGGATTTATTTTTAAGTTTGGTTGGATGAAACCCCTAAACAAATCTGAGCTGTATAATTGAACAGGTTAGAACGAGTCTAAAATGAGCCTGATTGAGTTGTTACAAAAACAAGAGCAGTCGCGTGAAAGCTATTGGAAAAATGTTGATTATTTTCTTTCGGTTCGTTTGAAATGGCGAGCTCAAATGGTGCGTCACCTCTTTCACTTGTTTCCAGAGGATAGCATTCTTGAGGTTGGCGCGGGTTCGTGTCAATGGACAAGCGAAATTTCTGAAGCGAATGGAAATAGAAACCCTATTTGCGCAGCAACCCTCAATAAAGAATTCTATGATGAAAATAATCATGCCGATTTTTCAGAAAACATTGAAAGGGTGCACTTAGAAGATTTTCCCGGAAAGCTCAGTGAACGCCGTTTTGACTTTATAGTTGGTTATCATTTGCTGACAGATGAAAATACTGGGGCATTCTTGATTGAGCTAAAAAAACTGTTGAAGCCGGGAGGGCAAATACTATTTTTTGACACAAACCCTTGGAACCCTTATCACAAAATTAAAAGAATAGGTTTAAAGGTATGCTCTCTATTTAAGCAGGCTGGAGTACATGAGTCCCTCAATCGAGTAGATCTATTCACACTATTGTCTGAGTCAGGTTATGTGAAAATTAAAATTCATCCTTATGATTTTCTGTTTCCACCCGTTCCACGAATGCTGTTGTGGCCGATGCAAAACCT
>JABIYR010000152.1 GCA_018702695.1 Nitrospina sp.
AAGTCCCCAAACTTTAAATAACTTTAATGAGAGCTATAATGATGCATCTTATTTTTACAGCGCACCTAAAATGAAAAAACTATTGTTATCTATTTTCGTCACTATTTTCTTTCTGACGGGTTGCGACAGCAAGCCTGCTGGCAAAACCTATCTGGTTGCAACCGATGCCACGCTTGTGCCGATGTCTTTCATGAGTGTCGGCAACAGCATCATTGGGTTTGAACCCGATCTCATGCGGGCTGTTGCCAAAGAAGCGGAGATCAATATAGAAATGATCAATGTCGAATGGGCCGGTTTGTTTGGCGGGCTCATCACCCGGAAATTTGACATGGTGATCAGCTCTGTCACCGTTCTGGAAGAACGCAAAGAGCGTATGGCATTCAGCATCCCCTACCTTAAAAGTGGGTTGGCTTTGGTCGTTCGCAAAGACCAAAAGGGCATTAATACCTTTGCCGATGCAATAAACAAAAATTTATTGATCGGCGCACAGGTCGGCACCACCGCATATTTCTCTCTTGAAAAAGACCCCGCTGTCCGCAAAAAAGGCTATCAAATGTATGGTCATGCAATCACCGATCTCATCAATGGTAAAATTGATGCCGTTCTGGGTGAAAGCACAGGGACTCTTTTTTATAAAAATCAAAACAAACCTCTGTTTGAAAAAATTAAAATGGTGGATGAGATATTGACAAACGAGCATTACGCCATTGCGTTTCGTAAAGACGAACCCGAGCTATTGATTCAGATTAATGCGGCCTTGAAAAACATTCTTGATGATGGAACCGCCGCCCAGCTCCATAAAAAATGGGACTTGGGGCTAGCCGCTCAAATTCCCAAATAAATATTTCAACGAACTTTCTTTCGACCATGCCAAACTCATCTCCAACCCAAAATAATACCCAGTCCTGGGCCTGGAATCTTGCTGTCTTGATGAGTTTTGTTTGTCTGGTTTATTTACCCGCCAAAGAGGCCTTCACCACTCAGGAACAAAGCGGCGGATATTTGCAATTGCTTACGCTTCTGCCTTCAGGAATTTTTTATACGCTTTGGGTCACTCTGCTAGGCAGTGCCTCCGCCATCGTGGTCGGGTTACTGGTGGGGTTGGGGAAACTCTCTGAAAACCCTTATATACGAGTTCCGCTCTCTTTTTATGTTGAGGTGTTACGCGGCATTCCTCTCTTGGTGCTTCTATTTTATATTTATTATGCTTTGGGAGAGTTCATTCATATGCCGGCACTCGTTGCCGCCGTGGCGGGCTTTGGTTTTAGCTATGGAGCGTATATGGCCGATGTGTTTCGGGCGGGCATTGAAGCGGTCCCCAAAGAACAAGGTGAGGCCGCTAGAAGTCTAGGTATGAATGAAAAACAGGCTCTATTTCAGGTCATTCTGCCGCAGGCCTTGCGCACAATTATTCCCGCTATCGGCAATCAAACTCTGGGTATGTTGAAAGACACCAGTCTGGTTTCAGTGCTTGCCATCTCTGACATTCTTCGGGTTGGCAATGAATATGCCACAAAACATTTCAATTATTTTGAGACTTACACTTATGTGGCTTTGACTTACCTGCTGCTCACTCTTTTATTATCGCGTGTTGTGCAAAATCTTGAAAATCGTTTTCGAACCGAACCAGTCTGAAGCCATTTTTCACTTTATGAGCTTGCTATCTCCATCGGCCTTCGGTCTCCCCGAATATAAAGTGAAACATCTATGAGGTCTATAATCAGCGATAGAATATTAACAACCAGCACCGATGTTAACCAGATTCCAAAAGTAGTATTGAGACCGATTTCTGAGGATCTGCCCCACAACCAAACTACCAATGGAACCCAAAAAATATGACCCAGCCCCAAGAGGCGGACAAATCCATAACGGCTAAAAAGAAACATCATGAATATGGCCCCTGCCAGAGTCGCAGCTAAAACAGCCTGTGCCTCGGGAGTCTGAATAAAAAACAACGGTCCCACCATATTCAGGCCCATCAATCCGGCTACCCATACAAGCCATGGAGGCTTCATCGATAAAATAGATTTCATAAACTCGATAACCAGCTTCATTCTTTTCTCCGCAGTGGGTAAACCATATACATTTAGGATTTCATTTTAGCAGTCGAAAGAGGGCGGATTCCCTTACAGTTTTTTAAACCAATTCGGCAGAGTAGCTACAAACGATGGAGAAATATTGAATCACTCTAAAAAATAAAAAGCCGCGAACCGGGAAAACCCGGTCGCGGCTTAGTTGTGTTCTAAATACTTTTAGTTCAGCGGTGTTAGTTTACAAGTATCATTCAAAGAAATGACTCGAACCGGACCCGGCAGATGAGACCATTGCTCTCTGTTTAAATGATTGATTTCTTCTTCCAAGGCTGTGAGTCCTTTTTTATCGACCCCTCCCTCATAAAACAATTTTCCTGCAGCCCAACAATCTGCATTTTCCACCTGATCAAAATGCTCATAAATGTTTTCAGCCCCTTTAACCAGATGGCCCAGAGTCAGACGCGCGCAAGAAAAACCGACGGCGAACGAGCGGGCATTTGCAGAAAGGTCGCTGAGCTGACCCAGATTGATACGGATCGTTGAATAGCCCCCTGTGGCTATATTAGCTTCAGAAATTTTTCGGGCTGAAGAGTCAGAAAACATTTTCACATGCGTACCGTGGTGATCACTACAATACATGCTACCAGGAGATTCCTCCGCCCAGGCAGGTAGTGAAAAAGTAATTAAAAATACAGCAACCCATATTAATCTTTGCATAAACTCCCTTTCATCTAAATAATAGTTCTGGTCATAAGACTTGAATATTGAATTCCTATTGCTGAAGCCCAAAAAATCATAAAATTTTCATTCAGGCATAATCAGTATACTGTTATTATAGGTTATCGGCTAAAATTTGAAAATCTATTTCCCAACAATTTTATTCAGGTATTCCGTGACATCAAGTTTGGGAGATTATATATTAAAAATTAAGAGGACATTATGTTCCATCAAAAAGAGAGGAAAAAATGAACGCTACCCTAGAAACCGATAATAATATCACAACCGATGACTATTTTTTGTTGGCGATCCTGAAATGGGATGACAAGTCAAATGACTATCTGCCTGTCAACGACCCCTCGACTGTCACTCAAACCTTCACCGAGTTTTCAGACGCAGAAAATGCATATTTTTCAACAGATTACGCAAGTTGCTCTAATTCGCAAGGAAAAGATATTAAAATTGAATTAATTCATATGCGTTTTGGGTCGGCACATATCGTGCGAAATCAGATTCTATTTCCTTAAGTCGACTGTTTATTTTCTAACTCCATAATTAGAGATCGAATAGCTTGTGCCCGAGGCTGATTGGGTGCCAAACGCAAAGATTCTTGCAAATGTTGCATAGCTTTTTGTTTGTTACCTTGGAGTTGTTGATAAACCATCCCTAGGCTTAAATGAACCGCTGGCATAGAAGGGTCAATGCGTAAGGCCTTTTCAAAGTTTTCAATCGCGGCAGGTATATTTTTAGTCTGCATTTGAATATTGGCAATATTCAAATAGGGAAAAGCAAATTTAGGATCTAGCTCTGCTGACTTTCGATATTCTGCCAAAGCCAAATCTAGCTCGCCTTTCATCATCAAACCATTGCCCAACCCAAAATGAGCTTTCGAATGGTTGGGTTGCATGGATATGAATTTTTTAAAATTCTGAACCGCCATATCAAATTCGCTGAGTTCCATCGCCAGATACGCCAAATTATAAAACGCTTGCTCGAAATAGGGGTTTGATTCTATCGCTTTACGATAAGACTCTGCCGCTTCTCGCCGCTTTCCCATAAGGTGAAATGCGCGCGCAAGATTATAATGGGCCGGGCTGTAATCGGGTTTTTGTTGTAAAGCTTTTTCAAAATACCGAATCGCCTCAGGGAGCTTCCTCTGCTTGCCATAGATATTACCCAGGTTATTCAGGCCAAAAAAATAATTGGGATTTAATTTTAATGCATCTTTGAATTCAAGAATCGCTTCCTCATATTTTCCTAATTTGTCATAGGCCTCGCCTATATTGTTATAGGGACGTACCAAGTTGGGAGATTTCTTTTTCGCATCACTCCACAAAGTCACTTCATTTTTCCAGTCGCCGTTGCGAATGATCACTCCAGATGCAAAACACAATAAGGTCAAACCCAAACTCAAGCTAACCAGCTTGCTGACGAAAGCTGAAGATTCGGCTTCTCGACACCAAACTCGCAAACAACCATAAGCACCCGAAAATATAAAAACAAACCCAACTAGTGGCAAATAGGTTCGATGCTCAACCGCCACATCCAATAAAGGAATAAAGCTTGAAGTTGGCAAGAGAGTGAGAAACACCCAAGCCATTCCAAACCCCACGCATCGTCTGCCCGGCTCATACAAATTGGTTCTCACATCCATTGTGGAAATTCGCACCCAGCAATATATAAAAAACCCTAATAGCACCATGCCTAGCCAATTCTCAGGCTGACTCCAGTCTGCTATAACTGCAAAATCAATATCTATATTCATATTAAAGGGAAACAAAATCTTCTTGAAATACTCAAATGGAATCACCCAAGTTTGCGTTAGAAACCATGCTGATGGCTTGATATGAGCCATTGAGGCGGATAAAAGCCCACCTGCTAATACTTGTTTGTATCCGATGAGCGCAAGAAGCGGTATCGCCAAAAGAAATATCCACTTCCTGTGCATTGCAAACCATTCTTTTAGGGTTGCGCGTGAAATGAAATAAAAATGGAATACAAATAAAATAGCAGGAAGTGTCACAATGGTTTCTTTAGATAAACCTCCCAACAAAAAACAAAGGCCCGAACCCATAAAATAGCTCCACCCCTTGCCTCCAGTTTCCTTCCAATTTTTGAATCCTTTAAAAAATAAAATCAACGCCGCCAAATAAAATATAGTGACCAACACCCCGGACCGACTCGAAATATAAGTGACCGACTGCGTATTGAGAGGGTGCAAAGCAAAGACCACCGCCGCCAAAAATGGCAGAAAATCAAAATCCTTTTTAGGGGAAATTCCCGCCATAAATTCCAATGCCTTTTGCGCCAACTGATAAACCAAGCAGGTCGCAATCGCGTGAAAGATGATATTGAATAAATGGTAGCTCCACACCTGAAATTCGCTGATCGCGTAATTAAGATTGAAGCTAAGAATGACAAGCGGACGCTGGAAGAAGCTGAAT
>JABIYR010000031.1 GCA_018702695.1 Nitrospina sp.
ATTGACGATGCCAACACTGATGGCGGCGACATAATCTTTAACCGGCCATTCTTCTAATAATTTGTCTTTTTTCAATTTCTTCAAGGCCAGAACGGTAGCCATGAAAGCTCCGGTGATTGACGCGCAACGAGTGCCTCCATCGGCCTGAATGACATCGCAATCTAGCCAGATCGTGCGTTCGCCCAATTTTTTAAGGTCGATCACGGTGCGCAAAGAGCGACCGATGAGCCGTTGGATTTCCTGTGTTCGTCCCGACAGCTTTCCACGAGATGCCTCGCGCGGGCTACGGGTATTGGTGGCTGAGGGGAGCATGGAGTATTCGGCTGTAACCCATCCGCTATTTTTACCGCGCAGAAAGGATGGAACTTTTTCTTCAACGGTGGCCGCACAGATGACTTTTGTGTTGCCCATTTGAATCAGAACCGAACCTGCCGGATGCATGGTGTAATTTTTAGTGACTTTGATCTTCCTACATTCATTGAAAGCTCGGCCTTGATTTCTGGACATGGTACCCCTGTTATTTAAGAAAGTTGCAATAGCGCGCAATTTTGAATAAAAAACGCAAAAAATTTAAACTAGCAGTTATAAAAATAATTTTCAACCTCTCGCATGTGAGCGGTTACTGATTTGAGGTGCTTGATTGAAGAGATAGCAGGGTTTTTGTGTCAGGAGTGACAATCAGTATAAATTGTAAAGCCTTCAATTATTTGCTATTATTTTAACCATTCCTGTAAATATGAAAATTTTGTCAAAACCTCTTCCTCAGTGATTCAATGGACTCCTATTTCGAAAAAGGTATAAAACTTAAAGGCACTCTTTGGATAAAGGGAGCTGTTCATTTTGATGCAGAATTTGAAGGTGAAATCTACTCCTCTGATCACTTTGTTGTAGGAAAATCGGGCAAGGTATTGGGCAATGTTAAAACTCGCGACATCACTAATATGGGTTTTATTCAGGGAAACTTGTTTGCAGAAAATAAAGTTTCCTTGATGAATGACAGTCGCTTGGTGGGAGATATTGCGACCTATCACTTGGTCATTGATGAAGGGTCAAACTTTGAAGGCCGTTGTAAGATGGCTGATGAAGCTCCTAAAACGGTTAAAGAAGAGATGAAAACATTGGAGCGGCCCATTCCCAAAGCCGTCAAAAAACCTAAAGTCACGCGGGCCTCCGACTCAGCAACTGATAAAAAGAAGGAGACGCAGTGGGGAAAAGTTGCTGGAATCGTTGTTGTCGTTCTGGCAATTGGCGGGGTGACTTGGTTCACTCCCAGAGGAGAGGGGGAACTGGAGCCTCTGATTCAAAATGCCAATAAGCTGGTCACTGAAAAAAAATATACCGATGCTGAAACCATCTTTAAAAAGGCATTAGATGTTTCTCGGGTTGACGCTAGAGTTTATGCGGGGCTGGGTGATATTTATTTTGCCGACAAACGCTATAATGATTCCCTCGCTCAGTTCCAAAGAGCCATTGATTTAAATCCCGCCAATGGTGAATACCGTATTAAGCAGGCAAAATCTTATTCGTCAAAAGGGCAATTGAAGGAAGCCATCGAATCTTATAAATTGGCTTTGGAGATTGACCCGAAACAAGCGATTGCCTTCTATAACTTAGGGTTATTGTATACCGAGCAAGAAAAAATTGATGAAGCGCGAGAAGCCCTAAATATGAGCGTGGAGTTGGACTCGAACTCCTACCAATCTCATGAAGCATTGAGCCAATTATATTTGCGGGAAAATAAAATTGCACCTGCTATTGCAGAAATCACGGCGGCAATAAAGCTTGAGGCCAAAGAGCCGCGTCTGCATTTAGCTTTAGGAAAACTTCTGCTTGATAGTGGTAAAGAGAAGGAGGCCGTTAAGGCTTTCGAGGAGACGGCAAAAGCCTTCCCGAAAAATTTCTCGGCACAAATCCGCCTTGCGGACTGGTATTACGTTAAGGGAATGCTCGATGAGTCGCTTGAAACGTATCAGGTTGCTGAAAGTATTGACTCAAACCATCCCTTGGTGAATGCGCGTTTGGGAAAAATTTATGCCGATAAAAGCCAGCAGAAAAAAGCTCATTTGGCTTTAGAAAAGGCCATTAAGCTCAACCCAGAAGACGCAGAAAGCCATTATCAGTTGGGGAAATTGGTTTCTTCTGAAGGAAAATTGGGGCGCGCGCAATCCTTATTGTCAAATGCAGTCGCTTTAGATGCCAACAATGGTGCGGCTCATTATGAATTGGGTGATGTTTTATTGCGTAGAGGGAAAGTCGACCTAGCTGAGAGTGCGTTCAAAAAAGCTTTGCAGTTAGAAGCCAAAAACTCAGATTTCATTATGGGCATGGCAATGGCATTGGTTGAGCAAAAAAAATTAGATCGGGCGTTGAAAATGCTTCTACCCGTTGCTAAAAAGGAAGCGGACAACCCTAAAATTTTAATGGCGGTTTGTAATGTTTATACCAAGAAGGGTTATTTTACAACGGCTACAGGCTATTGCGAAAAATCTCTAAAATTGAATGCTGATGATTACGACACCATGAACCGTTTGGCTTGGTTGTATGCCAAGAAGAGTGCGAAACTCAGCAGGGCCCTTGAGTTGTCCAGTAAGACCTTGAAGGCTCATCCAAAGCGACCCGAGTATATTGACACGTTATCAGAAATTCTTTATGTGCAAGGGGAAACAGATAAGGCGATGGAAAAAATTAAAGAAGCGATTAACCTAGTGCCCAACAACCCCTACTACAAACAACAGTTATGGAAGTTTAAGAATGTAGCGCCGAAGCCACCAGCCTGATACGTTGTTTATAAACTACCTGCTGCTTTCAAGCCAATATAAGCACAGTAAACTGCCAGTAAAATAATCCCTTTCAGCTTGCCCAGTGAATGATTGCCGAATGCTATGATAGCCAATAAAAATGCGGTCATGGCTGTGCTGATGATCAAGTCGGGCTGTATCGGTTCTTGAATGTTCAGAGGCTGAATCGTTGCCGTCAGACCGAGAACCATCAGGATGTTGAATATATTGCTTCCAAATATATTGCCAATGGCCATTTCTCCATGACCTCGTTTTGCGGCGATCAGCGAAGAAACAATTTCCGGCAGGCTGGTCCCGATGGCTACGATGGTGATGCCTATGAACCACTCACTGATCCCAAAGGTGCGGGCTATGGATACTCCTCCCTGAACCATTAGTTTGGCTCCGCCAATCAAGCACACCAGACCCACGATGATCAGTAGTGTTTGATATAGGGAAGATCTTCCTGCGAAGAGAGGAACCTCGTCTTCCAACTCCTCTACAGAACCTTCCTTATGGTTGAATGCTCTCCATAAATAAAGACCGAGAAGAGAAACCATGAGCAAACCTTCAAAGTGATTGATTTGCAGGTCCCATGCGATTCCTAAAATGAGTAGTGCCGCGAGTAAAAATGCCGGGGCTTCTCGTTTGAGGCGGTCGGGTGCGATGGCTATTGGCGTTATGAGCGCGGTTAAGCCGAGTACCAAACCAATATTAGCAATATTGCTACCGATGACATTTCCCATCGCCAACTCGGACTTGCCTTCAAGAGAAGCTAGAAGGGCAACTGCTAATTCGGGTGCAGAAGTGCCAAATGCGATCACTGTGGCACCGATGACGAAGGGGCTGATTTCAAGTATGCGAGCTAGGCGAACGCTACCCGTTACAAGAAAATTCCCGCCATAAAAGAGCAGTGCCAATCCAATAATTATTTGAGCCAGGTCGAACAATTTAAGCCTTGGTTAAAAATATAGGGAGTAACAGCTCGACATCATATCACGAGTACTACATTAGAAATGATTGTTGCGTTGTGTAAACTTAACGCAGAAAAGTTTTAGCATATCCGGAGCGGGCTAGTTTCTCCTGAACGAGGATCGCTTTTTCGCGGGTGGGGAAAACACCTAATTGCACATTATAGATTTTAACTGGCATATCAACTTGATGCGCTTCTGATATAAAGCCTTTTAAGCTAAGGCGGTCTTGAAGTTTTTGTGAGTCTTTGATGTTGTTGAATTGCCCCATTTTCAAGCTAAATAAATTTTTTGAATTTTTATAGATGGAAGCGTCGAAACCATTACGGACCAGTTCTTTTAATTTGGCCTTTCCCATTATTTTGTTCGAAAAATTTCCAACGGTTACAATATTCTGGCTCAATTTTTGTGACCGAGTCTGAGTAGATGGGGCGTAACCTTTAGCCTTGAGTTGTTTAACTAATGCCAGTGCATTTTTCTCGACCCCAAATGCCCCGACCTGAATAAAGAACCTTGAGCTGGTTGTTTTTGCTGTGGGAGATATTTTTTTCGGACTGGCTTTAGGGCTTTGAGATACTTTTTTGATAGGTGTTACTGATTTTGCTTTGGGTGATTTTATTTCTCGCGATATTTTTTTTATGGGGTTTGTTTTTATTACTTGCGGTGCTTTTGGTTTAGCTGGACTGGTTTGGGTTTTCTTTGGGGAAACATGCGCAACGCTCTTGGGCTGTGGGGGGACAACAGGAGTTGCGACATTCGGTGCAATTGAGCTACCTTCCAATACCGGAACTTGCTTGGCCAACCGCTCTTCTGCGGTTTCGGGTCTTTTAATTTGAGCTTCTTCTACCGCTGGAACGGTTTGGTTTTTTACCTGAAAATAAACGAGCCCTAAAAATGCGATGCCGACCAAGGATATAGAAAATATACGTGAATTTTTGGACCGAATTTTTTTTTCTGCTTCCATTTCTGCTTCGATTTCTGCGTCTTCAATGAGGTCGTCAATTCGCTTATTATATTTATTGATATCTTCAGGGATGGGTTTGTTTTCTTCGACAGGTGTTACTTCCTGAGTTTCCAGCATGATCGGAGGCCCTTGTGAGTGGGTTGATATATTTAAAATGGTTGCTATTTTAATTAATTGGGACAACTTTGTTCGTGAATGTTAGGATGTAAGAAGTCGAGATTTTTAGACCTTTTTAGACCTCGCCGACTCTCTAACTGTAGAAAATATATCTGATAACTCCTTAATTGTCAATTAGATAAGGTATAGATCACTATGGACCTATCGGTCAAATTAGGCAGTTTATTATTAAATAATCCCGTCATCGCGGCTTCTGGAACTTTTGGCTATGGGTTGGAATATCGGTCTCTTGTTGATTTGAATATCTTGGGCGGTTTTTCTACAAAAGGCCTTTCACTGCAACCCAAAGTTGGTAACCCAGTACCACGCGTCATTGAAACCTCATCGGGGATGCTCAATGCTATTGGTTTGGAAAATATTGGCTTGAAAGCGTTTCTGTCGGAGAAGCTTCCGCAACTTAAAAACTACAAAACTTGTCTCATTGTTAATTTTTTTGGTGACACCCAGCAAGAATATGTCGAGATGGCGCAGGCATTGTCTGCAGTGGAGCGGGTGGATGCGCTTGAGATGAACGTGTCTTGCCCCAATGTCGAAAAGGGTGGTTTGCAGTTTAGCACCGACCCCGATATTTTGTCGGATGTGGTTGCATCTGTGCGCAAGGAGACGGATAAGTTTCTCATTGTTAAATTATCCCCGAATGTGACCGATATCACTGTGCTCGCCAAAGCGGCAGAGAATGCTGGAGCCGATGCCTTGTCGGTCTGTAATACTTTTGTGGGGATGGCAATAGACCTAAAAACCCAGAGACCTTATTTGGCCAATCGTACCGGGGGGCTTTCGGGGCCAGCCATAAAACCACTTGCCTTGAACCTAGTTTACCAAGTAGCTCGTGCGGTTCAAATTCCCGTTATTGGCATCGGTGGGATCACCTGTGGTGAAGATGCGGTGGAGTTTTTGATGGCTGGGGCGAAAGCCGTTCAAATTGGTACGGCCAATTTTATCGACCCGGCTTCGACCATGAAGGTAATAGAGGGCATCCGAAAATATTGCTTGGCAAACGGTGTGAAGACTCTTGCTGATTTGAAAATGCAGGAAGGCTGATCATTCGTTGATATAGACTCTGGGGACTCGCTTGCCGACATTGCATAGAATTTCGTAAGCAATGGTGTTGCCTTTCAATGCCAACTCCTCAACGAGTATGCTCTGGTCATTTTGCTTACCAAAAATTACCACTTCATCTCCCTCCTGAACATTGGGAACGTCTGTAACATCTATGAGAGTCATGTCCATGCAGATATTTCCTACCTGCGGAACTCGTTTTCCATGCACTAGCACATCCATTTTGTTTGTCAATATACGGTGTAGCCCGTCAGCATAACCAATCGGGAGCGTTGCTATCAGACTGTCGCGTTGGGTGGTGAACTGTTTTGAATAGCTCACAGGTTGGTCTTTGGCAACTGACTTTAGCATAATGATTTTGCTTTTCCATTGCATGACCGGTTGAAACGGCTCAAGGTTGCTTTGTTGTTTCAATACCGGTTTTAAAGTCGGGGAGGGGAGCGCCCCGTATAAGATGAGACCGGGGCGAACCATATCAAAATGGCTTTCAGGGAATTTGAAAATTCCTGAGGTGTTGGCGCAATGAAGCAAAGGGGGTGCAATGCCTGATTTCTTTAATAAAGCCCGAGCCGTATGAAATTTTTCGAGTTGTCGATATGTTATGGAAGGATCTTCATCATCGGCAGATGAAAAGTGAGTGGAAACGGC
>JABIYR010000080.1 GCA_018702695.1 Nitrospina sp.
CTGGAAGGGTCATAAATGGATTGCGCTTCTTTTCGGGTCGGCATACGCCAATTGCGATATCCGCAATATTGCACCCGGTTCATATTCTTCACATAGGTTTTAGCTTCATCCCAGCTCACCCATTTATCCAACTCAATAAAAGAGTCCACCGCTTTCCACATCAGACCAGTCTTGTTATCAATAATCGTCCCATTCTTATTCACTTCAACACGAACAAAATCAGGGTCCTCTTCTTCCTGAACATTATCGCGAACAAAGCGCACCGCACTGGGAAAACCATCATTTTCTTTCGCCAGCCAGAATTCAAAATCGGAGCGCAAATCATAGGCCATAGCGGCCTTAGCTCCACGGGTTTGGCTGGTCCAGGTTGTGAACCCACACTGAGATGTGAAAACAGGATCGATATGAATTTCACAGCCCTCTACATCGGTGTTACTGGCGGATATATGAAAAAGGTGTTTGACTTCAGAAGCAGAAGGAATGCGCCAATTATTATAACCGGCGAATTTTTCCTCATTCATTTTTATCGCCATCGCCTGACTTTCATGCCAGGTGACTAAACGCCCCAACGTGACCCAAGTATCACTTTTTAACCACATGATATCGTTCTTGAGGTCCGTTACGGTGTCATCTCCGTTATCTCTATATTGTGTTTCCAATTTAGTTTCTGTCATAACCTTACTTTCTGCGTGGACGAGACTGGTCTTTCACAACTTTGTCTTTTCTACAAATTCGAACCGAACCAAAGCTATACTCTTCAACGCTGACAACCTTGCCCTCGCTATAATCAAACCTTGGCCGACGCGTGGAAGTATCTCCTGCGATCCATGCGGTTTTAAAAGCCCCTTCTGGAAATATCGGGTCAAGATGAAGAATCACGCCTGCCTTGCCGGGGTTTTCACACGCATCATCGAACAACGATGCCGTTTCATCTTCGTTGGGCAACCGCCAATCCTCATAGCCACCAATTCTTCTCATGTTCTTTCTATCGGTATAATCGACCGACTCGTGCCAATTAAAAAACTTGCCCTTGTCCTGCCAGGAATCTTTTTTCATCCAATAAAGGCGGGTTTTGCTATCAAAAATAACATCACGGCCTTTCTCCACAAACCGCTTCGGTTTATCATCCTGCTTAACGGGGGACTGTTCTGACTTTTGAGGAAGTTCTTCTGACATTTTATATATTTCTTTTAACGCCGATAAAATCAGCAGGTTGAAAGTCCGGGCATAGGTCTCTATAAACTACAAAGTTATTCCTCTCCGGTATATCCTATTTCCACGCTATCTTCTGTAACATTAACAATGACCGGAACGATATACTGGTCATTCGAATATTCCAGCAACTTCTTTAAACCTTGAGGGTCTTTATCAACATTAACGTAAGCGAAAGACTTGTGTTGCGCTTTAAAAGCGGCCAAGGCCTTTTGCGTATGCGGGCAGTCATCTTTGCCAAAAATCATATAATGGTCCATCATGCTCCAATCAGATTGCCCTCAACAGCTACAGTCAGGGTCAACGTTCGAATGTCTTGGTATCCTTGCGCCACTCAGGTTCCCAATCATCCTGAACCACATCACGCGTCAACCGACAATGAGAATATTCGTTATCTTTGTGTTCCCAGACATCGTTACCTGTAATATAGCTGAATTTTTGCGCATATTGCTGGTAGTCCGGTTTTTCTTCATACGTCCAGGTATTATGCCCTCCACCCGGCTCAAACAATTCAGAGATATGGATCTCTGCCCCGTCTTTGTCGGTGTTGGTTTGAATAAACGAAAATAATTTCTCCGCCTCTTCTTCGCTGGGCAACCGCCAGTCATCATAACCCCCAAACTTTTTATCGTTGATCATTTCACAATAATCATGGGCTTCAAACCAAGTGATCCCGTAATCATATTCTTTGAAAGAATCATCTTTTTTCCACATCAGGCTAGAGCGCGTGTCACTGATGGTTCCATCGCCGTTATCCATAAAATTGGGAAGTTCTTCCTCAACTTCGGCAACACCCTCATCCTCTTCATCGCCCCATTCGTCCCCGCCTACCCATTCCGTATCCGAATCATCTTCAGTCATTTCAGGGTCTACTGGACCCTCATCAAATGAGCTTTTTTTTTCATCTTCCGACATTTTAACCCTCAACTTTCCAGGCAAAAAATTATCAATCTAAATCCCTTACCATGCGAACCGAAGTACCGGTGGTTGACACAGACTGGTCGACACAGACTTCTTTCATTTTAGGGAAATAACTTTTCCATGCATACGAGTCATAACGCGTTTCAGAGGTCCACACACAAGTTTCCCCACCCGCCTGATAATTAGAAACCCTTCGTGCTGGCTTTTTAGGCAAGTTCAAAAACATTTCCCGGTATTCATCAGGGTGCCGGAATAGTGAACGCACTTCACTTTTGGTGGGAAGCCTCCAGTCATTATGATCCAAATAATTCTGTTCATTGCAGGCCTTCACATAAGCATTTCCCTCATCCCAATTGAGCCATTTTCCTAAAACCTGCCGGGAATCCTTCAATGCCCACATCAAGTCATTCTCTGCATCTTCAACCGTACTATTATCTTTTATGACCCAACTGGCTTTTGACTCTGCCACAACTAAACCTCGAGCCTATCAGCAAAATAAAAAACACTCAACGTTCTCTCTCTCATTCATCCAGTCACGATCGCCTATTTCCTCAACCTACGAAAACAAAGCAATCACCCAAACAAAACGAGACAAGAGGAAGAGTGCTGATCTCTTGCACTTGTTATAGATAAAAAAACAACGATTTGTTTCCCTTAAAATAGCACCCAAACACCGGGTTTTCAAGCTCAATTCAAGCCACCTCATCCCCCGACTTCACAAGCTTCATCCTAGGCATATTTTAAAGCCGATACACCTTCAAAAAAACCTTGACCTTAACTTCAACCACCCAAAAATGAGCAGACAGTTGCCTAGCGCCAACCGCCTCCCTGAGTGACCTTATCTCTTATTTCAGGCACATGGGAAATTTTGGATTTCGAGTTATCAAAATCACCACGCACCAACCTGACACTTGTATTCAGGATATCATCGACCTCCTTATGCCCACCCGCACCGCTATTAAAAGAATAACAATAAGCCGTGATCTTACCTCGGGTATTGCTGGTCCAAGTATCGTAGCCACAGCCTTCTGAAAATGCGGGGTCTATATGAATTGGCATTCCATACTTATCGATCAAAGATCTTTCTGCATCAAAAAGAGAGTGCGCTTCTCTCTTTTGCGGAAGCCGCCAGTCGGTATAACCTGCAAACGTTTCGCCATTCATTTTATCCACATATTTTAGCGCCGCAGAGTATTTCACGAATTTCTGCAAATCCACATAAGAGTCATTTTTCATCCACATTAGCTGGGTCAGCGTATCATTGACCGTACCATCCCCATTGTCTACAAATCTATTTTCGCTCATAAGTTATTAGCACCTAAATCTGTTGTGATCCTAGTATTGTATCTTCCCAGCCGGATAAAATTCAAAAAAAAATGCCGAGGGGCAAAGCCCCCCGGCATAATCTTTACAACAAAACTTAACGGTGAGCTTCGCTCGTTCCGCCACCAGATGCACTACCATTTTGGCTGAAAAGACCGCGCTCGGTACCTTCAGGTTGACCCATACCAGGCTCTACATACGTTCCCGGTCGGACATGATCCAAGTGATAGTTGTTCTGATAAGTCTTGTGAGATCCTGCATCTCTTTTCCACTCAACACGACTGGCACTCTCAACACGGTGAGCTTGACAGTTTACTGTGATCGCGGCAGGACCTTTGTTTTTGAAAGTAGTTTTTTCTTCCAGCGAGTTAGCCAAGAATCCGCCCGGCATCAAATTGCGGTCAAAATTCTTGTCCCATGCGTAAGCAATTGCGCCAACATTAATATGTACTGTTGTTTCAGCAGTCTCACTTGCGTTCTCAATAACCCAACTGGCTCTGAGACAAGTAGACGAATCACCAGCTTTAACGATTGAAACGTTAGCGCTAGCAACAGAAACAGATGCAAAACATAATGCCAATAAAGCTACTACTGTTTTTTTCATTGTGCTCCCCCTTTGAAAGCTTAATTAAAGGTAAAATCTGAAACAACTCAATAAACTCTGTATATCTTTCATCAACCTCTTCGGTGAATTGTACTTAAAACCTTATATCCCAACGATTTTTACTCTGTAGAAAGAAATCATTGAAACCGCCCTCACAAAACTTAGAAGTCTGCCTAGGGTGGCCTGAAAATATCAAACCCACCCACGGAAGTCAAGCCTTTAATATCTACCTTAGAGCAAAGAAAATTACTCCTTTAATATCAACAAATAACAGCTTAAAACATTTCAACACTCAGGCTTATCTGACACCCCACCTCAGCACAAAAATGTCATCTTTCGCCAAGCTCAAACTCTAAACTTTAATAAGCTCAAACTTTTCAAGTCTGTAGAGTTCCTAAGAACTTTCTCACCTTCCTCAGAAATATCATTGATCACCAACTGCAAGCTACGCAGTTTGAGCAATTTTTTTGACGTTGCAAGGTAGGTGGCTCCAATATCACTGATACTGTTTGACGCTAAATTAAGGTTTCTCAAGTTACCCAGAACGTCTGACTCTGCGATGGCTTTGACCCCATCATCGCCAATGTGGTTCTGCGAGAGATCCATAGCCCGGACATTTTTCAGGCCTTCATTTTTCACCAACTCCTTAACGCCCACTTCTCTCAGAAACTGAGCTTTCAAATTCAAGACCTGCCCGTCTTTGCTCAGCTTATCTCTAACCAGTTCGTCTATATTTGCCATAATACTACTCTCCGCCTCGTATTCCCCGGTTAACCAGCACCCGGTATTTCCTTGGCTACAAACCCATATTCATCGTAAATGCTAAAACCTTCCTGAAGCATCTTTTTCCCATACTTGACCATCAGGTTGGCCTGGGTGTGGTTAGGATCGATATCGATCGTTTTTTTCAAGTGCTTCAATCCCTGCTTGATATCCTTGACTTCATCACCATATTTATCAATTTGTCGGGCCTTATCCAACAAGTCCGATCCCCATTTGTAGTAGACCGTGGCCATCTGCTGAGGAACATTCTGACTGATATATTCTGTAATCTCTTCGTCTGCCTGCAAGGACGGAAGATCTCTCAAGGAGGCTTCAAACTCACGCAGAGGGGTGGCGTAGTCCTCATCATTGACCGAGCAAATCGTGCCGCCCACCTTATGAGCCGAATGCAAACCAACCGAACTCTTCACCACCGTAGATTGAATTCCCGACATCAACTGATGGTAATAAAGGTTGCCAATTCCAAAATGAATGATCGAGCTGAACGTTTGCTCCTTATCTAGCAATAAAGCCTGCTCAAATGACTCCTGAGCTTCCTCGGACTGACCCAACTCGGCAAGGGCTTCGCCCAAATTATAATGATGAACGCAGTTGTCAGGGTCTTCCTCTATCTGGGCCCTAAAAGTTTCGACCTGATCTTCAAGGTCAAACTCAACCTCTTCCTCCTCCTCACCATCAAATTCGTCTTCCGCGTCTTCTGCGACTTCCGATCCTTCAGGGTCTTCCGCATCAAGCGGTGCAAGGCCCTCAGCATTTTCTGCTAGTTCTTCATTTTCTTCGCTTATCAGCTCTTTATCTTCTTCGCTCATTTTAATTACCGGTCATCCATCCCAAAAAAAATTAACTTCCAATCCCAGCACTCACCTGAGTCAAGGCTAGGCCCAGCTTAAGTTCTATTATTTTGAAATCGCACGCACGGGCCTGATCGTCGACAACGAAAGGCTAGGCCCCCCTTTTGTGCTGGGGTAACTTTTGCCGCGAATATAATTGAAGCCCCAAGCATATTTTTTCTTATAGGCTTCGCTCGACCAGAAACAACAGCTGGAATAGCCAAAGATGGGGTCAATATGCAGTACATTTTCAGTCCAATAATATTTCCAAGGAATAGTTTTATGTTCCTCGTAGAGAGATTTTAACTCCTCACGTGTCGGCAAACGCCAATCAGAATAACCAGCAAACGCCGCTTTATTAAACTTTTCAAGATATCCTTGCGCGTCATCCCAGTTGATCCAGACTTTTTCCTCCTGATAGATATCGATCTTCTTCCACATCAGGCTTCCACGAAAATCTGTAACCGTTCCATCTAAATTATCCTGAAACCGGGGATCGTTTGAAGGTGTCAGTTCCGGTTTTTTTTCAGTCAGCGAAAGAATCTGGCCGCCAAAAATTTGATCGGTGCTTTCATTATTTGGGTTGGCCTGCACCCAGCTCCCCGGACACAACATCAGCCCAGCAACAACCAGAGAACATTGAGCCCATGCGCGAAATCGTTGAGTCATGTTATTGCGAATCATAAATAGGGGTTTTCAATAGCCAAAAAAAGGTTCACTCTTCTTGTGGTGCCCAATCTGGCTCCCAAGACAAACACATGCCAGAAGGATTAAAAAACTGCCCCGGCTCTTTGCCCACCACGCCCCATTTGGAAACAAAATTCAAGTCTGGGTCAAACTTCTGGATTCTCTGGTTCATCGTGTCGATCACAAACACATACCCGTACGGGTCTTCCACCACAGAAACCGGACAGTTGAACTGACCATCACGTTTGCCCGTTTCCCCTAAAATTCCGACAGAGTGTCCTTCCCGGTCAAACAGCTGTAACCGGTTCTGGCTTTTTTCAGCCACGATGATAGTCCCATCTCGACGCACAGCAATGCCAGAAGGAAAATTCAATCGACCCGCCTCAAACCCATACTCCCCGAATTTGGACATGTACTGCCCATCCTCATTGAAGATCTGAATCCGTTGATTGTCGCGGTCCGCCACATAGATATTTCCTTCTCGGTCTAATGCCAGCCCGACAGGGAACTTCATGAAACCATCGAAGTTTCCAGCAAACCCAAAACTCAAGATAAACTCGCCATCGCTGTCATATCGTTTGACACAATGGTTCGAGGTATCGGCGACCAGAATCGTTCCTGCAGGCTCCGCAACAATTTCTTCAGGCATATAAAACTTATCCTGCCCCCAGCCTTCACTCCCAAACTCCAGAAAGAAATCACCATCGGGATCAAATTTTTGTATTCGATGACAACCCGTATCCACCACCCAAATATTACCTTCTGTATCCACAGCCACCCCACTCGGGGTTTTAAATTCACCCGGAAGATAGGGAGGGCGCGTACTACCCGATGTGCCAAAACTCATCAGCAATTTTCCATTGCCATCAAATTTTTGAATCCGGTCATTGCCGCTATCCGCAACCCAGACATAAAGCTGACTGTGGTCAACCTGAGGTATCTCCTCAGGCAGGGTCTCTTCGACTCCGGCTACTTCCAGAGCAGAGGAAGCGTCTTCCGTCTCGCTGTTTTCCGCATTATTTTCCGCCAAAACAAACCTCTTCGGGACAAAGTTAAACTCCAATAAGAAAGAGCCCCAAAAGGGGCTCTTGCGCACCACATACTGAATAGACCAAAAATCTATGGGAACGGCAAAATGGATCTTGTAGCATTACATCATCCAATCTACTTATTTCACCAAGAATCCTTTGACATCCAGAATCTGATACTCAAAATCACAAGTTTTTTGCAACTCATCAAGCCTTTCATTCCAGTTCTTTTTGAAATTTTCAAGGCTTTCAGATTTGGGCTTCTTTTTCATCAACCCAACTTCGCGATACAATGGTTTCACCATATTCTTGAATACCAACTGAATGATATTTCGAAGATTGAGAATACATTGTTTGGTCACCTCTTCACGTGTCACACCATCGACTTTTTCAAGCAGACGCAAAAATGACTGGATCGTGGTGATCTGAACTGTATAACTTTCTGCCAACCTGTGGTCGTACTTCAAGCCACAGTCAATATAGGCTGGCATGAGGTACATCCCGACATGGTGATCAAATTTTACAGATAAGGTGATCAGCTTTTGCAGATAATCTACTTCACGTAGATCTTCTTCTTCGCTGTCGCCATCCGCCAACTCTTTCGCGGCCTTCTCTTTTTCTTTTTGAAGTTCAAGTTTGATCTTCTCCAGTTCACTCAGATCTGAAAGATGGTCAATATCAACTTCTTCTTTGGCGGTATCATCCGACGAACCTTCTGGTCCGGGATTCTCTTTATTTTCTGTATCCTGTTCGCTCAACGCTAGTCTCCTTCTTGGCAAGAGTAAAACAATAAACCAATATTTTAAAAAGGGTTCAGGGGTTTTGTCGTAAGTATAATCTTTTTTCCCAGAAAGTGTCAACAACTAGACGCAAGAGTTAAAATGCCATCGTCTTCTGGCAAAATAGCTATCTACTCACCTTAGGATGCAATTTCCTCTCTGAATGGGGGTAACCATTGACAGGCCTGACTGGTAAGGTTACTCTTTTAAAATAAAATAGTTTTTGACCATTATCACCGTTTCTTAATAAGAGGTGGGTCTCTCATTTAAGAACATGAAAGGTTTTCTCAGGGAATATCATGAAAGTCGCGCTCCTGTTTCCACCCCAATGGTACCCCAGTCAGCCTTATCTGTCCCTGCCCACCTTGAAAGCGCACCTTGAATCAAAAGGCCATGAAGTAGACCAATTCGACTTCAACATAGAAAGTTATGAAATTTTCTTATCGAAAGAATATCTGGAACATTGCGTAGAAGTTATTCAAGAACGGTTATCCCGCCCCGCTTACACGACAGAAGAGCAAGAAGTCAAAGCCGTGTACCGAGATATTTTATCGGATAAAAACTTTCTCAATTCTATTTTGGGCGAGGTGGAAGATGCCAAAAATGTTTTACGAGATGAAGAGCGTTTCTTCCAGTTTGATACCTATAAAAAAGCCTACACCACGTTAAAAGTGGCGATGAAGCTCATTTCATACGCCCACCACCCCAGCAGACTGGATCTTGATTCTTTTTTCATGCTTGGAAACCCTGAAGAAAGCCTTTCGGGAATTCTCGCGGCAACAGCCGACTCAGTCAGAAACCCATTCATTTATTTGTATGAAAACTATCTCGTCGAAAAAGCCGATTGGAACGATTATGGGCTGGTTGGCATCTCTATCATTCATAGCGGACAGGTCATACCTGGGCTGACGCTGGCTCGTTTGTTGCGCAAACGGTTTCCGCATTTACATATCGTCATTGGTGGAAGCGTGTTCAACCGTCACGCTGATCTACTCGATAATAAACAGGCTTTGTTCAAAGACTTTTTTCATAGCGTCATCGTCTCTGAAGGGGAAAAACCTTTAGAAGAACTGGTCAACCATCTCAAGACCGGGCAAGCTCTAGCAACCGTTCCCAACCTGATCTATATGGATGACGAAAGGGTGGTTCATAATACAAAAGCAGAAGCTCTGCCCTACGACCAATTGGTTTGCCCAACATTCGACCAACTGCCGCTTGAAAAATATCTGATGCCTTATCCGGTTTTGCCTTATATGTCGAGCCGTGGCTGTTATTGGGGAAAATGTACGTTCTGTACCCATAGTTTTATCTATGACTCTTATTACCGCAAAGAGAATGAAACCCGGGTAGCAGAAGAAATTGATTACCTTTCCAAAAAATATAAAACCAAATATTTCACCTTTTCAGACGAAGCCATTTCGCCCAATGCTTTCAACCGCATGTCTAAGGAGATCCTGAAAAAAGGCGTGGAAATGCGTTCGCTGGGAATGCTCAAATTCGAGTCGGGTGATAAAGAGTCTCCTGAATTGTTTGAAGATGTTCACCGGGCCGGGTTCCTGATGTTATTTTTTGGGCTAGAAAGCGCCAACGACCGCATCCTCTCCATCATCGACAAAGGTTGCGATCAGGCCACTGAAAAAAGTGTGCTGAAAAACAGCTCCGATGCTGGTATCTGGAATCATCTCTACCTGTTTTTTGGATTCCCCACAGAAGAACGTGAAGAAGCCGAAGACACCATTCGTTTTACCGTTGAAAATTCAGAAACGGGAACCGGGCATATTCATTCTGTCGGCCAGTCTATCTTTGCGCTGGAAAAGGACTCTGCCATCTACCATAACCCAGGGAAATTCAAAGTCGACCGGATCATTCATGACCCAGATCGAGATATGGCCATCGTTTTCGACTTTGATATCAAAGCCGGAATGCCGCGAGAAGAAGTCATGGATGTCTACGAGCATTTTGATAGCGTGATCGAAGAGACTTTCCCATCTCGGAAAATCTGGAATTATCTTTCGCGTGAGCATTTCCTGCTCTACCTAGACCGATTCGGGAAGGAAGAAATTCTCAATATGGCCCATTCTGCCAGCGTGGAGCCATAGTCTCTCACCGCTTTGCCCACGCCAGTCCGTGTTGGCTCGTCCACTCACAGCAAGCGGCTTGACACATTCTAGTCAATCACCTAGAATTTAAGCCATCACTCTAAAAATAGAGAATCAACCCAACCACGAAACTTTTAAAGAAAGTGATCATAATATGGGCCAGGCAGACAAACCAACAGACTGGATCACAATGAAAATCGATCCTGATATTTTTGAGGAGCTGGGTGTCCGTGACCCGGAAGTCACCAAACGCGAAATGGCAATTTCCAAAAAAAGCCGCCAGATAAATAAGGAGCTGAAAGACGACCCCAATAATCTGGAACTGCAAATAGAGTTAGCGACTTTAATGATTGATGGCGCAAACTATGAAGAAGCCATCAATCAACTCAAAGCCATTCGCAACAAAGACCCTAAGAATGCCCGTGTCTACAAACTGCTTGGCACCGCCTACGTATTGTTCAAACATGAAGAAGAAGCCATGCTCGAAATGAACCGGGCCTGCGAACTTGACCCCGATGACCCCGAGAACCACTTCAACCTAGGTGGCCTCTATTTGCTTCGAGACATGTTCCAAAACGCAATGCACTCTTTTGAAAAGGTCATCTCTTTGGACCCGACCGATATCACTGCTTACGCCAATCTTGCGGCGGCTTATGACATGCTCAAGCTCTACGACAAAGAAATCGTCACACTCAAAAAAGTCTTGATGTTCAACCCCGAAGACAAAGAACTCCGATCAGCCTTGTCCAACGCTTATTTCAATGCGGAACGCTATGAAGAAGCCATTGATGCCGCCCAATGTGTCGTTGAGATTGACGACAAAGACCCACAGGCTTATTGCAACCTGGGAAGTTGCTATTCCGTTCGTAATATGATCGATGATGCCATCAGCGCCTTTAAAAAAGCTAGCGAACTGGCCCCCGACTATTCTTTGCCACACACCAACTTGGGAACCCTTTATGCCAATATGGGAAGACCCGAGACGGCAATTAAAGAATTCAAACTCGCGGTTGAATTAAACCCGGGTGACGTAGGAGCTTGGTTGAACCTTTATAATTGTTATAAGGATGTTGGCTTGATGGAAGACTCGCAAGCGGCCTTCAGCAAATACGAAGCGTTGATAAACGAAGCCCCGGCTACGGCTCCGACAGAGGGAAACAACCCCTCAAACATTCCCGGTGGCGTCTCTCAAACGGGTGGCTACTCCGGCGGTGGAAGCATGGAAGGTAACGCACCGGGCTTAGAAACTCTGGCGGATTCTGAATGATCGTCTTCTAAAAAGCTATCATGACTCAGCCACCCCCTAACTTCATTGCACTTGGGGATTTCAAGCCATCTGATATTTGGCAGACGCATATTAATTCCATTTTCTATGGAATCAAAGGCCCAGAAATCCACAACCATTTCCAAACCTATGTCAGTCTCGACTATCGTCTGGCACATGCTCTGGCGAACGATTTTTTTGCCAAGGCTCTGACTCGTGAAAATAAAACTTGGTATGTGCAAGAGTGGGGAGTGGGTAATGGAAATCTGGCCGCCTATTTTCTCAGTCACCTGCGAGAAATAGATAGCGAAAATAAGGTCTACCCTTTCGTCTACTATATTCTCTGCGATGAGTCAGAAGAAATTCTCAAAGGCGTGCGGGCCAACCCACGACTGCAGGAACATGATGGAAAATTTTCCACAGTTCGCATTCATGCCGAACATTTAGACTGCTTTCGTCCGCACTCGGTTGCAAAAATTATTTCCAACGAGATCTGGGATGACCTAGCAACCCGGGTTCTGCTGAAACATCAGGGTCTTTATTATGAGGAGTACCTCTGCCCTTTTATCGACCCTTCGACATTGCCTCTCGAACAAGAAGCGTTTCTCGAATTATTTCAAAATAAAGATCTGGAAAAACTCGCCCAGCTTCCCCATTTTCTCGACACCATACATTGGGAGCGAGATTTTCAAAGGGTGGACCTGAATGACTGGCCTTGTGCCGACACGCTAAAAGCGCACGCTGAAGAATTTAAAGACGAGATTCCCATGCCCATTAATACCGGCGCATTTTCCACCCTTGCCAAGGCAAAAGAACTACTGCAACCTGAAAATTTCGGCTATACCAGTTTTGACTATGGAATGAAAACGCTACAAGATCTCAATCAGGAGGGCAGGCCTTATTTCAATTTATACGGGGGACAATATACGTTCATGGTGAATTTCCCCCTGCTTGAGAATATTGGCCGGGAAATGGGGTTCACAGAGATCAACCGTGAATATCAGAATCAGTTTGTGGAAAAAGACCTCGGGGCCAAGGTCCTCAGCGTGGTGGA
>JABIYR010000030.1 GCA_018702695.1 Nitrospina sp.
AAAGACCTAGCGAACAAAGGTTTTTATGATGGCACTACGTTCCACCGCGTAATTCCTGGTTTCATGATTCAGGGTGGAGACCCTAACTCCAAGAGTCAAGATAAGTCCAATCATGGCATGGGTGGCCCTGGTTACTCCATCAAAGCGGAATTCAATAACACGCCGCATGACCGAGGCGTTGTTTCCATGGCGCGGTCGCAAGACCCGAATAGTGCAGGTTCTCAGTTTTTCATTGTGGTTAAAAATTCGCATTTTCTGGACAACCAGTACACCGTTTTTGGCCGCGTGATTAAAGGGTTGGATATTGTGGATAAGATCGTCAATGTATCGCGCGATTCTCGAGACAACCCGGACGTAAGGGTGGAGATGAAGTCCGTTAAAATTGTAAAGCGTTAATAAAGTAGGTTGTCTTTGTTTATGACGGAGGTTTATTAATTGGCAGAGGGCGCGCTTCTGCTTTAAAACGATAACAGGGGTGAGAGCGTTTCTTATTTATTAAGAGGCGGTTCTTATTATCCATTTTTCATAGGTGTATTGATGAGCGACGCTCAAAATAGTGAAATTGCAGTCATAGAAACAACATTTGGAAATATTGAATTGGAATTTATGGAAGATAAAGCACCGGGCCATGCCAAAAACTTTAAAGACCTAGCTAACAAAGGTTTTTATGATGGCACCACTTTCCACCGTGTCATTCCCGGGTTCATGGTTCAAGGGGGAGACCCGAATTCCAAAAGTGATGATCGTTCCCAGCACGGAACAGGCGGCCCCGGCTATTCGATTGATGCGGAGTTCAGTGATACGCCTCATGATCGCGGAATTCTTTCGATGGCACGGTCACAAGACCCGAATAGTGCGGGCTCTCAGTTTTTTGTAGTGGTTAAAGATTCGCATTTTCTGGACAACCAGTATACGGCATTTGGCCGAGTGGTTAACGGGATGGATGTTGTGGACAAGATCGTCAATTTACCGCGTGACCCTCGAGACAACCCGGATGAACGGGTAGAAATGAAATCCGTTAAAATTGTTAGCCGCTGAAAAAAGTCTCTCTTGAATTAAACAAGGTCAAACAAGGTGAATTATGGAAAGCGAATTTAAGATCAATGTCTATAAAATCATGGGGACCTCGACTCCGGCGGGAAGAACTTCGGAGGAGGGGGAACCTGCTGGGGATACGATAAAAAATCTCATCCTTGAAAATTGGGGTAAGTACGAAAAAATTTCGATCTATTTTGATGGTGTGGTTCAGATGACCCGGCCTTTTGTAGATGAAGCTTTTGCCAAAGTACTTGAGGTATATACACTCGACGAGTTCAATCAGAAATTGTATTTTCCAGATTCGAACGATCGCACGGTCAAAAGTCTGACCGATGCGATTAAGCTCCGCTTAAATATCATTAAAGCTCAGGCTGAAAGAGAGAAAGCCTGAGCGGAAATTTATTTTAAAGGCGTTTCCGCAACGGCTTGGATAAAAGGCTCTAGAAATTCGGCAACACCGTTTGCATCGCGGACGGTGAAAATTCGATCCATGACAGTCATGGGTTCGTCTACCAAGACAGCTTTAGACTCTATGAGTTCTTTTGCGGCCTTTTTGTTTCCCGGTTCGCTGGTGACTTCAAGGCTTTGTAGAAGCCCTGCATTTCCTAAGCTGGGGATTGCATTGCCGATGCCTGCGACGATCATACGAGAACGGTGGCGGTCATTGATCAGGAGATGCAGAAGTTTGTCTTTCCAGAGATATGACCTCGCACCATTGCCTCCGATCACGATGACTCCGTGAAAAACTCCTTTGATCTGGCGCACGCCTTTTCCGGCTGAGACGTAGCTGTCGCCGGTAATGCCTTCTATCGCGTCAACAATCAAGACATCGGGCTGAACTCGGCCTCCCTTCATTCCCACGGCATCTTTCATCTTACCAGAGGCGATTAAAACTTTGGCCCCTTCCGCTGTCACGGCTTCGAAGATGGGGTCGAACTCGCTCTCCATATAATAGTCTTTGGGGATGATGATGAGAATGTTTTTTTCGGCTAATCTTTCTTCCATATCAAACGATCCTTTTTAAAAAACTAAAAGCCTGATATCCAAGGGATATAAGGCTCAGTATGAGGTGTTATTTTCTAGGTTATCTAGTTTAGCACAAAGCGGTAGAGGAAGAACTCGTTTTTTACCATGATGCGTTGTGCGTGATGAATTAAAAAATTCTTGAGAATGCCCTTTTCTCCTGATGAAAAGACGGAGTTTTCGCCAAACACAAATTGGCGGTTGAACATGATATGAGTGATGCCTAAAGATTTTAGCCGTGGAATGATGCCTTCTGCATAAACTTCTTCATCAATGATTTTTTTCAAGGTATGGGCCTCAAAAAATGTGTCGCTGTAAAAGGGACGATCCATCAAATAACCCAGATTTCTCATATAGAGCAATAAAACTTTTTCCTTTTTCCCTATCAGGTGATTGGCGACAGAAAAAACGGGATAGGCACTGATCTGCCGTGTCAAAAACTGATCTCGGTTTTCTTTGTGAAGGAGGTAGGAAACTGGCTCAACACGAGACCACCTTTTTGTTATGGCTGAAACGTTAAACAGCAGACCCAGCACCAGAATGATGGAGAGAAAATATTTTTCACTTATACCGACCGATGCACTATGTTTTTGAACGCTTTGTTTCAACCCTATAACCAGCAAGACCGAAAGAAAAGCAAAGGCCGGGGCTAGTAGACGAATGTACTGCGTTTGGATAAACCAGAATACTAGCAGGACAGAAAAAACCGCAACCATGGGTAGAGACTTACGATTTAAGGCGAACAGGGCTGGTACCAGAATGAAATAAAGAACGCCAATTTGACCATCGAATCTGAGGGAATGAGGTTGACTAAAAAAAGTCAAGTTGATGGGTAGCAATAAAAATTCTCGGATGCCATGTCCCATTCCAAAGGAAGAATAGTATTGGAATTGGAGCTGCGACCGGGCTAAGTCCCAATTCATACCATTTTCGCCGCCAAAAATATTCATGAAAAAAGGAGCGAAAGGGTTGCCGGTAAAATAATAGTTTCGTGCCAGCCAAGGGAGAAGCAACATCAGGCAACCCAACAGCAGAATCAGGCATTGGCCCGCTACTTGACCTGTGTTTTTGTGAGACCGACCGTGAATGGCCAAGCCCAATAATGCCAAGGGTAAAATAATAACCGATGTCAGTTTGGTGGCTACTGCGGCACCGGCAAACAGAGCCATTAAAACAAACCAGCCGTTTTGTTTTCGGGTGCATCCGTTTTCCCAAGCATAAAAAGCTAGGAAGACATAAGCGGCCGCTTGCAAATCCACATAGGCCGATGAAGCAATGCTAAAGAAGGTTGGGGTCGAAATAAAAATCAGCGGAGCCAGCCAGGCATAATTTTCTGAGCCTTTGTGTTTGCAGTAATGCCAGAGAGAAATCAATAATAAAAAAACAATTCCCAAACCCGTGAGTTGCGCCAGCGAATCGGAACCCAATGCTAGGGCAAAGAGGTAAAGCATCTCCATCTGCTGAGGAAAAAAAGAATAGATATTATTGGGCAGGTTGATGATGCCACCTGCTTCAAGAAATGCTTTGGGCACAGCAAGATGATAAACCAGCGCATCGGTCACAAAAGCTGGGGCCAAGGCGAGGCTCAAAGCTAGCAATAGGAGGCCTACTAGAATGATTTGGGCCGGAGTCTTTATTGGCGATAGAGGTAGAAAAGCGGAGCCGTTAAGCAGAGCCTTAAGCTCTGGGTATCCCTGCCTGCTATGTTTGAGTGACGCGATGCCGACGATAAATAAAATTGCCAGCAAAACCCCACATGTTAATGTAGAGACTTGTCCGCTGAACGCCAGACAGGTTACCAGCAAAGAGGTGATGATCGACCCCAAGGCGGCAGAAAAAATGAATGACTCGGCAGAGTCGGAAAAATTTAGGTTCCAGATGTTGCGGGTGAAAACTCTTCCCACTCCCCCAAAACCCACTGCAATCAGAAAAAATAGGCCGATATCCATTTTGGGGAATGTAGAGAAGGTTTAGTTTCTTAACGGTAGGTTAATCGCTTGCGTTTCAGGAGCACCCAGCTTGAACCGATGGAGAAAACCATGAAAACTCATCCAGAGTTTCACCGTAATCATCGAACCAGTTGGCCTCAGGGTTTCGATCATAGATCATAAATCGTGCGTCGTTATGTTTGTCAGCGGCTCGTAAATATTTGAAAAAAATCTGTTCTTCAGTCATGCCGACCACTTCAATTTTTCCAGACTCATGAGACATAACCATGCGGGCGCGTTTCGCCAAGCCTGAGCAGAGAGTTCGAGCCTTTTCAAATATCTCAAAACCGCGCTCAATCGGAACAGAATAAGTCTCGTTGCCCAAAGTAGGGCGACACAGAAAAACATAATAGGGTGGAACACCAATATAGGAAAGCTTCGCGAATAACTCAGCCAGCACTTCAGGGTCGTCGTTCACCCCTTGAACTAGAGGAGTCTGATTGACCAAAGTGACTCCTGATTTCAACAACAGGTCCAAGCCTTCAATGGCCTCAGGGGTGAGTTCCCGTGGGTGATTGAAATGGGCCATTATGTAGATTTTCTTTTCAGCGGTGCTATAGGTCTTAAACATCTCCAATAAAGAGGGGTCATTCGAAATTCTGAATGGGTTGAATGCCGGGACCTTGGTACCAATGCGAATGATCTTAACATGGTCGATTTCTCGCAGTTGCTTGATAATGGGCTCTAACTTGCTGGTAGACATGACCAGCGGGTCACCGCCGGTCAATAACACATTATTGACCTGCTTATTATTTTTGATGTACTCCAACCCTTCTGAAATGTCTTTGGTCACTTCGTCATTTTCATTCATGAACAGTCGTTTGCGAAAGCAAAACCGGCAGTAGGCGGCACACACTTCGTTGACTAGTAGCAGGGCTGTGGAGGTATATTTATGCTCAAGCCCGCGCACGGGAGTGTATTTTTCTTCGTTCGAAGCATCCAACTGACCCCATTCATTGAG
>JABIYR010000029.1 GCA_018702695.1 Nitrospina sp.
CCAATAACGGCAAAGAGCTTTCAGCCGTTCTTTCCGCTCAACTGGGGGTAGGAGTGGCCACCGACTGTATCGCACTCGATGTCGGGAGTGACGGTGGAGTTGAGGCCGTGCGACCCATATCTTCTGGAAAGGCTCTTTCTACGGTTCGCTTTAAGGGTAACAAGCCGCATATTCTCACTCTGCGTCCGAATGTTTTCCGGGCCGGAGAAAGTTCTTCCGAAAAGCCTGTTGAAATTTTCAGAGAAATCATAGAGTTAGGAGTTAACTCGAATGCGGCACAGAAACTGGTGAAAGAAGTGGGTTCGCAAATGGATATTACCGAAGCCCGTATCGTAGTTTCTGGTGGGCTTGGTATGCAGGGACCTGATAATTTTCAGTTACTGAAAGATTTAGCCGATGTTGTTGGAGGAGCGGTTGGTGCTAGCCGACCTGTTGTGGACAACGGATGGCGGGATTTCTCAAGTCAGGTGGGTCAAACTGGTAGAACCGTTTCCCCCGATCTTTATATTGCATGTGGTATTTCTGGAGCGGTCCAGCATTTAGCCGGAATGTCTTCTTCGCGTTGTATTGTTGCGATCAACTCTGATCCACATGCGCCGATCTTCTCTTATGCTGATTATGGTATTGTCGGCGATGCAGTGAAATTGCTTCCTATCATTACGCGTGAGTTTATAAAAATTCTTGCTGGCTAATTTCCCTTTCTGCTTATGCAAAGCACCATTTTAAATATTCTTCAAGATTCTCGCCTCTGTCTTGGTACAGGGTTTTGTTCTGAGCAGGTTGTTTCACGCATTGATCAATATTTACAGCTTTTGGTCAAATGGAACCGTAAAATTAATCTCACGGCGCAAAAAGATTCGCAACAAATTCTTTCACGACATGTTTTTGACTCCCTTCAATATTTGCGTGTTATTGAGCCGGGGACACGGGTGATGGATATTGGTAGTGGTGCTGGTTTTCCCGGCTTGCCTTTAAAAATTATTTATCCAGATTTAGATTTGGTGCTGGTGGAGAGCTTACGTAAACGCTGTAGTTTTCTCGAGACAGCGGTTCGTGACATGAGTTTAAAGAATGTTGAGGTTATCAATTTACGGGCTGAACAGGTGGGTGATGAGTACGCTGGTCAATTTGATGCCGTGGTATTGCGAGCTGTAACTTGTGTTGAAGCATGTTTACATTTAGCTTCCCGGTTTGTTGGCCCCTTGGGTGTTGTTATTCTTAAAAAAAGCCCTGAGGAGGAGTTAAAAGCCGTTTATACTGAGAGTGGCTTTGAGTTACAAAAAGATGTACCTATAACTAGCTTTCACGGTTTAGCGTCAAACCTTTTAGTTTTTCAAAAATGTTTCACGTGAAACATTGAGATTAGGGTTTTTCAATCCCTATTGTTTCACGTGAAACAAAATCATTTATAATTGGCTGAAATTCAAATCTATGGTAATTTCGTGTAAGCAGTTACTTCATTTGCCAGAGGGTGCATGGGTAAAATAATCAGTGTCGCAAATCAAAAGGGCGGGGTGGGGAAAACCACCACTGCTATAAACCTCTCGGCCTCAATCGCCTTATCTGGGAAAAAAGTATTATTGATCGATATGGACCCGCAAGCCAACGCATCCAGTGGATTGGGTATTGAGGCAGAGTCAAGAGGGGTCTATGAGCTATTAGTGGGCGATGCAACTCAAAACGAGGTGATTTGGTCCACAGAAATAGAAACTTTGAAAATCATACCGTCTCGAGTTGACCTCACAGGGGCTGAAATCGAGCTGGTAAATAAGCCGTCAAGAGAAAAAATACTCGCCACTGCATTAAACGGAGTGCGTGAGGAATATGAATTTGTGGTCATAGACTGCCCGCCTTCACTCGGTCTGCTGACTCTGAACGCATTGGCTCTTTCAAGCTCGGTGCTGATTCCAATGCAATGCGAATATTATGCGCTTCAAGGCTTGAGCCACCTCCTCAAAACATTGAAATTGGTGAAAAAATCCATCAATCCAGATTTAGTGGTGGAGGGTATATTGTTGACGATGTATGATAGTAGAACGCTTCTGGCATCACAGGTTAAGGAGCAGGTGCAAAAGTACTTCAGCGATTTCTTATTAAAGACAATCATTCCAAGAAATGTACGTTTGAGTGAAGCACCCAGCCATGGAAAACCTATTATGCTCTATGCGGGGCGTTCTAGAGGGGCCGATGCATATGTGGAGCTGGCAAAAGAAATAATAACCCGGTCTAAATCCGATGAGCGGATCAACCCGTCAATGAATAAGGGTTCGGTAGAATGAATCGAAAAGCACTAGGCAAGGGTATCAATGCATTGATTCCAGACTTTGAAATGGGCGTTCCTGAAACTCAGAGCAGCGAAACCTCTCAAAACCTGGAACTTTTGATCGACGAGATCTCACCCAATCGTTTTCAACCACGAAAATACTTTGATGATGAAAAATTAGCAGAGCTGGTCGTATCGATTCAAGAAAACGGTGTTCTACAACCCGTGGTGGTACAAAGATCAAAGGACGGCTATGAGCTAATAATGGGTGAGAGGCGATGGCGTGCTTCGAAAAAGGCTGGCCTCAATAAAATTCCCGCATTGATTAGAGATGTGACCGATGCCGAAGCATTAGAGCTGGCCATCATCGAAAATATCCATCGGCAGGATCTCAATCCGATAGAAGAGGCAGAATCTTATGCCCGCCTTTCTGATGATTTTGCTATGACTCAAGAAATGATTGCTAGAAAAGTGGGCAGAAGCCGAACGGCGGTGACCAATACCTTACGACTTCTCAAATTATCGCGTAACGTAAAAGAAGATTTGATTTCGGGAAAATTAGCCATGGGCCACGCACGGGCCATGCTGGGCTTGGACAACCCCGGACAGATAGAAGCTTTGCGCAAGGAAATTTTTAACCAAGACCTTACGGTCAGGCAGACAGAAAGCCGAGTCAATAAATTAAAACAGCCAGAAATAACAAAGCCAACCACTTTGGCTTCGAAGAAAAATATATTTATCAAGGACTTGGAAAAAGAGCTGGAGCGAAAATTGGGAACCAAGGTTGAGATCAATCCAAAAAAGAAGGGTGGCAAATTGGTAGTGACCTATTACTCCGATGACGATTTGGAAAGAATCCAATCGTTAATAGGTCAAAAACGTTAAAATTAAGCAGGTAGCATCTTATGTGGGGAGGGGAAAAGGTAATGAAAAAAGAAGATAAGCAAATTAAAGCCTATATGGGCGAAGATACGGTTTTTAATGGCTCGTTAACCTTCGAAGGCACCGTTCGTATAGATGGTAAATTTGAAGGCCAAGTGCATACCGATGATACTTTGATCGTTGGGGAGACGGGACATCTGATGGCAGAAATTTCAGCTGGGACGGTCATTTGTATGGGCCGGGTAGAGGGAACCATCATGGCCTCTAAAAAAGTTGAGATCCACGCAAACAGCCGAGTAGTGGGAAATGTTAAATCGCCCGCTCTATACATCGAGCTGGGGGGCATCTTAGATGGCTCTTGTGATATGACAGGAAAAGAAAGCAAAATTATTCCATTGGTCAAAACCGAGGAAAAAGAAAAGAAAGCTGCGACTCCATCAACAAAAGGCTGATTAAAACTCAACTTTAGGTTTAAAAAATCGTTAAGTTTTAAAAACTGCTAATTAAAATAAATATAGAATATGGCTGTTGCACAATCTGGCTCCGAGGAAACGGGAAATTTATTTGTAGTGAGCACCCCCATAGGAAACTTGGGTGACGTGACCCACCGTTCACTAGAAATCCTGACTTCAGTTTCGCTGATTGCGGCTGAAGACACACGCCGAACCCGAATCTTGTTAAACCGATATGAAATCAAAACGCCCCTTTCCAGCTACAACAGTTTTAACAAAATAAAAAAGGGCCGAGATTTTATAGAACGTATCAAAAAAGGGGATGACATCGCTTTAGTGTCCGATGCAGGAACACCGGGAATTTCAGACCCGCATTATCATTTGGTCAACGGTGCAATCGAAGAAGACATTTCTATTTTTTCAATACCGGGCCCATCAGCTCTGCTGGCCGCCCTGACCGTTTCAGGTTTGCCGATGGATCGATTTATATTTGAAGGTTTTCTACCGCGCAAGAAAGGTCGCAAAACCATGTTAGAGAGTTTAGCTTGTGAAAAGCGCACCGTAGTCATATTTGAATCGCCCAACCGCATCCAAAAGACATTGCAAGACCTCTATCAATATTTCGGGGATCGCAAAATAGCCATTGCGCGTGAAATGACAAAATTATACGAAGAAATCGTTCGCGGAAACTTAAAAGAAATTTCAGAACAGACACGAACCTGGAAAGGGGAAATAACTGTGGTCATTGCAGGCAATAACGAAAAGAAGAGGAAAAATTAAATGCCGGTCATATCAATCATCGGTCCGAAAGGTGGAATCGGTAAAACCACATTATCCATAAACACCGCCGCCGCATTGACAAGTTCACTGGGAAAATCGTTGACCCATGATAGCGTGTGTTTGTTTGACCTCGACCTCAGGCTTCCTACTATTTCCAGTATATTAGAAAGTCACCCACAAAAAACTTTTTATGATCTATTTGAAACTCTAGCCAACAAAACCTATCAAATTGATTTTTTACAATCCATTTATCGTGTTCTGACAATTTTTCAGGCTTATCTAGATAAAGAAATCAAGAGAGATAATTTGCAACTGGAAAAAGGTCTGGCATTATATAAAACCCTCAACATAGATTTATTTCATTTCTCAGAATATTCGTTTGGCAATCATTTGCATGAATTATTTCTTGAGCGAGGCCAGATCTACACGGTAGGTCAGATAAGAACACTCAGGCCCTTGCTGAAAAAAATAAATTTAGGCGAGTTCAAAAAAATCTTGAAACAGCATGAAGAAAACTCTCGTCCCACCCCAGATGAATACATCAATTATATAGAGGAATTTAAATTTTCTCTGCTAGGTGGAGAGGTTCCAATTCTTGGCAAAAGAAGTCATCGCAAGCGCATCAATGAGCCTGCTTTCCTGCTATTATTTTTGGAATTCATAAATGAACTGACAAAACGATTTGACTACGTGATCCTCGATACACCGGCAGGTGGCGTGAATCATTTATCTTCCCTGATGAATTCAATCGATCAGATTCTGTTTATATTTGATATGAGTAATAATATTGCCGTCAATGGCAGTATCGATGCTCTGCATTCATTTATAGATTATTACGAAGATTTTTATCAGGACTATAAGCAGGGACGATTAACCGGGATGGATAAGGCCTATGTCAACCGTCTGATTGCATCAAAAGGCGAGGAGGCGGTATCAGAAATTTTGGCAAATAAAAAATTCGGTATTATCTTTAACCGTTGCCAACATCCTAAAGAAATATCAAACTGCCTCGATCAGTTGCGGGAGTATCTCGACACTTTGGATAGGTATGAAACTTATAAGGATAGAATCCATATGATAGGAATGGTTCCCCATCATAAGATCATCAATATAACTAATAATCGCGGCACCTTGTTTTACGACAAAGACAGTGCGCTTTCTAATTGTATCAACCTGATTGCAGAGAATATCATTAGCGAGAATAAATTTTGCCCGACACTATCGAGTAGCAATAGTGATATTCTTCAATTTTTACAAAAAAATGGCAAAGGGAACTGGTTGGGTTCCTTTAAAAGAATTGCCAGTAGCTTGAGTTAAAATAATATATGCGCAAATTAAACCTCAAAATACTGACCCCGGAAGAGTTCATTTTTCTAGAAAGCAAGAAACCGAACGGGGTCTATAATTATGAAACTCAAAAAATACTCAATGGCATCATTGAAAAATTAGAATTGGGGAAAAAACACGCTTCGCGTTGCGAAAAAAAGCTGTGCAAAATTTATGACCATACTGACTTTGGGATTCTTATAGATAAAAATTCAAAAAATTGGCAAAAAATCACACATTCAGGAAAAGTGCAGATCTCGGGAGAATTCGAGGGAGAAATTTCTGCCCAGGCAATTCTAATAGAAAAAACCGCATCGGTAGCCGCTAATATAGCGGCGGAGGTGGTCATGTGCAAAGGCAAGATTTTTGGCAATATACGAGCCACTTATAAAATAAAAATCGCCAAAGATGCAGAAGTAAAAGGAGACCTGCATGCTCCCAATTTCATAATAGAAAAGGGGGCGCATTTTGACGGTCATTGTTCGATGCCGAGTGTCCCAAAATCAGAATTATTTAATCTCCTGGGAAAAGCCCTGAGAAAAACCGCCTGATATTCATGCTCGTTTCTTTTATCACATTGAATGATAAAGAGTTTATAGGTAAAATACGCGAATTGCCCCCTCCACTGTTATCAGTCATTAGAAATACTAGCCAGATTTTCAGCAGGTTGATTTTATGAGATCGGAAAATAAGCTTGCGGTTTTAAACATCACAGAATACAACCTGATTGGCAACAAAGATCCGCAGGGAAGCTATGACCGTAAGACCCGGGAAAACCTGTACTGGATCATAGAAAAACTTCGAACCCAAATTCATCCGCTTTCAAAGCTAGAACAGCGTCTGCTAGAAAAATTCCAAAATGCAACCTTCGGCGCGCTCGAAGAAAAAAATAAAAAAGTAAAATTTGAAGTCGCAAGGTATCGCTTATCGAATAATGTCAAACGAACACTCAAGCTGACAGGAATGGTCCTATTAGTTTTGATGATGACTGGAACCTTGGTCTACCAATTTGTGTTGGGCCATCAAACCCGGCAAAAAATTGATGTAGCTTGGTATCAGGGTTTGAATAAAGTCGGTTTGGTCTCAAAAGAAGAAGTGGCACAAATCCGCCAAGACCTTAATTTGACTTCAGTGGAGTTGAAGGAGACACGTAAGTTCAATGCTGAGCTCAGTCAGCAAATTGAGCAAATGATATTGAATAATAAGGTCACGGAGAACCTAAAATATATTCTCAAGCAAGTTTATAACAACAAGCGGGCAAGTTATGTTCGTTCCGGTCAGAACATGACTCTGAGATATGCCAAAAAAGATGTCGCATCCTTCAATTATAAAAATCCAAACCTCTGGTATCTTTTGGGTATTGTTGAAAGCGGGGTGATTCGAGTTTATTATAACGATGAAGAAATTATGGAAATTGAAAGTATTTTTGGCAGAGCGGGGGAAGAAACCCCGGTCGGAGAATATGAAATAAAGAACAAGGCTCATAAACCCACTTGGTATAAAAAAGAAACCATAAATGGAAAAACAAGGGTGCGGGCGATACCTCATGGTCATGCAGACCACGAAATAGGAAATTGGTGGATGGGAATGAAACGTTTGGGGGAACCGGTTCCTGGGAGTTATGGAATTCACGGGGTCAATGTATCTAAGGTGAATGAATTTTTTAAGAAAAATTTTGACTGGCGCAATGGCAGTGCGGGTTGTCCCAATATTCAAGATTGGTATTTACGATTTTTAGCGAAAATGGTTCCTTTGGGGACGCGGGTGAATATTGTGCAAAAGGATAAATGGAATAAAAAACGCGATTTCATTCCCCCATCTTCAGCTTGATTGCCAAGCGACAAAATTAGAATTTATAGTGGGGCTATCAACGTTGAGGTTTAGCTTTGAGGCAATTTTGGGTTTTATGAGTATCGATTTAATATCACTGGCGTGGTGCCGAAGAGGATGAATTTATGAAAAAACTTTGGGGGGGCCGATTCAAGCAATCGACCGATGCTTTGATGGAAACATTTTCGGCTTCCATTTCATTTGATAAAAGACTTTATGCCTGTGATATCGAGGGCAGTATTGCGCATTGTAAAATGTTGGGACATTGTAAAATCATCACCGCGTCGGAATCTCAAAAAATTCAGAAAGGTTTGAAACGGATTTTACGTGAATGTGAGGAAGGTCGTTTCGAGTTCAGTGATAAGCTGGAAGATATTCATATGAATATTGAAAGCCGATTGCGTGACATAATCGGGCCCACGGCGGGGAAACTGCATACGGCTCGTAGTCGCAACGATCAGGTATGTCTGGACATCCGCCTATATTTACGCAATGAGGTGGACGAGGCGGTTCATGAAATCGACCGCCTGTGCAAGGCCTTGGTGGGCCTAGCAAAAAAGAATATCGACCGGGTGATTCCGGGATACACGCATTTGCAAAGGGCACAACCGGTTTTACTTTCGCACCATCTTCTGGCCTATGTAGAAATGTTGTTGCGAGATAAAGAACGTTTTCTGGATGCACGTAAAAGAATCAATATTATGCCTTTGGGTTCTGCGGCATTGGCGGGTACAAATTTTCCCATTGATCGTCATTACACGGCGAAACTTTTAAAATTCCCAGAAATTTCACATAACAGTATGGATGCGGTGGCCGACCGCGACTTTGCCGCTGAATTTTGCAGTGCGTCCGCAATATTGATGATGCATCTCAGCCGCTTCTGCGAAGAGTTGGTGATTTGGAATTCCAGCGAATTTGGGTTTGTGGAATTGTCCGATGCATTCACCACTGGAAGCAGTATCATGCCGCAAAAAAAGAATCCCGATGCGGCAGAATTGATACGCGGAAAATCAGGACGGGTATTCGGTAACCTAGTATCACTTCTGACGTTGATGAAGGGCCTACCAATGGCCTACAACAAGGATTTACAGGAAGATAAAGAACCTTTGTTTGATTCTGCCGACACCATTAAAGTCTGTTTGCAAATTTTTACCGATATGATGAAGTCGACAAAATTTAAAACCCTTACATCGGAAGACTTGGAGAACAGCGGGTTTTTAACCGCCACCGATATGGCAGATTATTTGGTATTAAAGGGAGTTCCCTTCCGTGAAGCGCACGAGATTACCGGAAAAACGGTGGCCTATTGTCTAGATGAAGGAAAAACCTTGAGCAAGCTAACACTGGCAGAATTGCGCAAAATATCACGACGGTTTGAAGAAGATGTCGCAGAGCATATTGCTCTCGAAAACTCGGTGGACCGGAAAAATATTCACGGGGGCACGGCAAAAAAACAAGTGAAAGCCCAGATAGCCCGACTGACGAAAAAATTAAAATAAATTCAGTCCATAATTTAAACGAAGAGGTAGGAATGCAAAAATTTCTAACAATACTAATTATTGCCCTGCTGTATATGGGGTTGACGAGTTGTGGTCATAAAGGCCCCCCAAAACCTCCTAAGCTCGACAACAAAATAACAAATTCGTAAAACTCCCTTGCAACCGCTATTGCCTTTCATATAAAGTAATAAGCATACTTTCCGATACAATAGTTAACGATTAAACAGATTCAGGACGGGAGTCCATGACCTTTCGATTTACTAAAAAATTTATGGAAATATGGAAGTTGGCCCTTCTAGGGGTTATCATTCCGTTCTTTTTGCTTCCCTTCATCCATTATCATCCCGAAACAAACCATAGTCATTCAGAACAGACCGAGGCGCATTCGCATAACGGGCGTTATCACTCGGCGACTATCGAAGCGTATGCACATCTTGTAAACGGGCATTTTTCAAATGTGGACATGGATGACCATTTTCATCATTCACATTCATCTGAAGAAAGTGATGAAGGCGATACCGATCTTTTTATTCTGGCCAAAACTACCAAGCCGTTAAAGCAAGGCTTGACATTGGAATTGCTTGGGCTTCCTTCACGTTTGGAATATTCCAACCCGTTATTCACGATTCCAATTGGTTTCAAAATGGCATTCGATCCTGTGCGATCGAGCGCAAACCCTCATTCTTCCCGATCTCCTCCTTTATACTTCTGAACCCCTAATAATTTTCAATAGCCCCTGTCCATTAGCGATATTGGGTGTTGATGATTAGGTTCCTCTTACTCAAGTCGATTTAAATATTACGCGCCATTTAATTCATGGTGCGACATTGTTGATTGCTCGGGCTCCAATTTTGAGAGCCACGTAAAAATATTAAGGAAAAGAAGAATGACTCGCGCCCAGAAAATTCTAGGAGTATTTCTGCTATGGAGCTTCTGCACCACGCAATCAACATGGGCAGAAGAAAACCAGGAAAAATCCAACATAAAAACATTAACTGGCTCCATCACCTTGGCTCAGGTATTGCCCGTTGTGTTATTGCAAAACCCAAAACTACAGGCTTATTCGTATGAAATAAGAGCCCGGGAAGCCCAAGCTATCCAAGCGGGGTTAGCAAAAAACCCGCAACTCAATATCCAGGTACAAAATGTCGGAGGGTCTGGAAGATTTAAATCATTGGATCAATCAGAAACAACGATCCAAATGAGTCAATTACTGGAGTTGGGAAACAAGCGCGATTTACGGCAAAAATCGGCAAAATTATCGAAAGAACTCGCAGATTGGGATTATGCAGTAGAGCGCCTGGATGTTCTAACGGGTGTCACGCAATCGTATATTCAAATGCTAAAAGCCCAACAAAAAATTTCACTAACAGCTGAAGGAGTCCACTTAGCTCAACAATTTTTAAATACCGTGTCCGAGCGAGTCAAAGCAGGAAAAGTAGCGGCCATAGAAACAGTCAAAGCTAACGTCGCGCTCGCGAACATGCAAATTGAAGAACAACAAGCCAAATTGGAGCATTTAAAGGCCACCAGAAAACTTTCTGCATTCTGGGGCGAAAGCACACCTCAATTTGAAACCGCTGAGGGAGACCTATCTTCTCTTCCAGAACAAAAATTACCGCAACAATTGGTTTTAGCAAATAATCCTCGCCTTTCAAAATGGACCACTGCTTTAGCACATCGGAAAGCAGAGTTAGAGGTGGAAACTTCTAAAGCAATTCCCAATCTTACCCTCAGCGGAGGTTATCGCCGTTTGGAGGAAAGCAATGACAATGCTCTGGTATTTGGGTTGACGGTTCCTTTGCAGTGGTTTGACCGAAATCAGGGGGCCATTACCAAAGCGCGGCATCGTTTGTCCAAGGCAGAAGAAGAAAAAAGGGCTGAAGCATTAAGAATGGAGACGGCTTTGTATCAAGCCCACAGCGAGGTTAGTTTTGCACATGCAAAAGTAATTTCAATCAAAACAAAAGTATTACCCGGTGCGCGTAAAGCGATGAATGCGATTGGCGAAGGATACCGTTTTGGAAAATTTGCCCTATTAGATGTGTTGGACAGCCAAAAGACATTTTATCAAATTCAAAACCAATATCTCGATGCGTTGGCTGATTATCACAATACGGTGGCAGATGTGGAGCGGTTGACAGGAATGGACCCATCGGCCCGAAGCAAATTTCTCAATGATGGGGAAGGAGAAATTCAGCCATGAATGGAAAAATATCTTTTGGCGCATTAGCAATTTTGGTAATCGGGGCGGGGTTGGGTTGGGGAATATTAAATATGGAGAAACTGTCTCCAAAAAAATCGCACGATGACCATGAAGTCAGAGAAGAAAAACATGACAGGCCGAGTGCAGAAAATTCTCATGCCTCAGATCAAAAAGGAAAACATGGCGGCTGGTTATTTGAGAAAGAAGATATTCAGCTAGAAGTGAAAATATATGAACAAGGGGTTCCGCCGCAATTCAGAGTTTACCCAACACTGCCTGATGGAAAACCCATTAGCTTGAATGAAATAAATATAAATATTTTATTAAAGCGAATAGACCATGTTGATAATATTGGTTTCAAGCCTGCGGGAGATTATCTATTGGGCGGTCAGGAGGTGGTCGAGCCGCATTCATTTGAAATAGAGGTCAAAGCTAAATGGAAAGATAAAACCTATGAGTGGAATCATTCTCAAATCGAAGGTCGGGCAGAATTCTCACCGGAAGCAATTACGAATGCTGGTTTAGTCTTCAAAAAAGCAAGTTCGGCAAAACTAGTGTCTAAGATAAGACTCCCCGGCGAGATTGGGCTCAATGAAGAAAAAGTGGTTCATATTGTTCCAAGGGTGAATGGGGTTGTAAAAAAAGTACTCAAGGATTTGGGTGATCAGGTCAAAGCCGGAGAAATAATTGCGATTCTGGAGAGCCGGGAACTGGCAGATGCAAAAATCAATTATTTGTCATCCATAAAACAAAGCGATATTGCCAGAGCCGATTTGGATCGAGAGACATTAATATTTGAAAATACGGCAAGCATGTTGGGCTTGCTGAAGCAGGAACTGGATCTGGAAGAAATTTATAGTCAACTCAAAGACAGGGTGATTGGAAAGAGCCGCGAAACGCTCATTCCTGCATACGCCAAACTAAGGTTGGCAAAATCGATCCATGAGCGTGAAAAATCTTTGCTGGAAAAAGGCATTACCTCAGAATCCGAATACTTACAGGCTTGGGAAGAATATAAAAGTGCGCAAGCTCGTTATATCGCTTTGCGAGAGAAGATATTTTACGATGGCGAATGGTCGATACGGCAGAAGAAAAAAACCTTGGAGTTGGATAATTTAAAATTTGAAACCGCTAACCAAAAACTACTGGCATTGGGGCTGACTGAAGATGAAATGGAGCAATTGCTGGAACAGGATGAGCAAAATTTTACTCGGTACGAGCTTCGTGCAACGTTGGATGGCAAAGTAATCCAGAAACATTTGACCACCGGAGAGGCGGTCAAAAAAGACGCTAATATTTATATTCTGGCAAACCTGTCTAAAGTCTGGGTCAATTTTGCGATTTCAGAGAAGGAACTCAAGAGGGTGCGGTTGGGGCAAAAGGTGATCGTAAAAGATGAACCCAAAAATATTGAGGCCAAGCTATCTTACCTCAGTTCAGTGATTGACGAAAAAACAAGAACCGTAACGGGACGGGTGGTCATTGATAATAAAAAGGGCGCGTTACGCCCAGGTGGTTATGTCACCGTTGAGTTGGTGGTGGGCGAGCGCAAGGTGGCGGTGGCGGTGGAACCCGATGCCATACAAAATTTTCGTGACTGGTCGGTGGTGTTTGTCAAACACGGATCTTTGTTGGAAGCCAAGCCCTTAGAGTTGGGAGAAAACGATGGAAGCCGAGTAGAAATTTTGTCGGGCCTGAAAGTTGGGGAACCTTATGTGGCAAAAAACAGTTATGCGGTGAAGGCCGAGATTGAAAAATCGGGCGCCACCCACAGCCATTAAAAGGAAACCAACTATGCTGGATACAATCATCAATTTTTCTATAAGACAACGGTTTTTTGTCATTGTCGCGGCTTTGGCTTTGGTAGCGGTCGGGATCTATAATTTAAAAATTCTTCCCATCGATGCCGTGCCAGATGTCACCAATATTCAGGTACAAATCAATACCGAAGCACCGGGTTTCACCCCGCTGGAAGTAGAGCAACGCATCACCTTTCCGATAGAGACCATTGTTGCAGGCATACCGCGATTGAAGCGCACGCGTTCGGTCTCTCGTTATGGCCTATCTCAGGTAACGGTGATTTTTGAAGATGGAACTGATATTTATTTCGCTCGCCAAATCATCAATGCAAAACTGCAAGAAGTGAAAGGTCATTTACCCGAAAATCTACAACCGATCATGGGTCCCATCGCTACTGGCCTGGGGGAAATTTTTATGTGGTCAGTGGAAGCCGAAGCAGGCTATCACAAACCTGATGGGAGTTCCTATTCGCCCCGAGAACTGCGAACCATTCAAGACTGGATCATTAAACCACAATTGATGAATATACCGGGCGTGACAGAGGTCAATAGCATTGGCGGTTATGTCAAAAATTTTCAAGTGTCGCCTGACATTCAAAAACTCATTGCTTATGGTTTTTCATTCAAAAATGTAATCGAAGCGTTAAACCAGAACAACGAAAACACGGGCGCGGGTTATATAGAACAAAGCGGACAACAATATTTGGTGCGCACCCCCGGTCAAGTTTCAGGGGTGGACGATATCAAAAATATTGTCATCGGTTCGCACCAAGGCATACCCATCTATATTAAAGATGTCGCAGACGTGGGGTTGGGCAAAGACCTGCGTACAGGAGCGGCGACAAAAAATGGGGAAGAGGTGGTGCTGGGTACGGTGTTCATGCTCAAAGGAGAAAACAGTCGCACCGTTTCTGTACGAGTGGCTGAGAAAATGAAAAAAATCAATCAGACTCTGCCCGAAGGCGTAATAGCACGAACCGTTTATGATCGCACACATCTAGTCAATGCGACGTTGAAAACAGTCAGAGATAACTTATTAGAAGGGGCGATTTTGGTAATCGTGGTTTTATTTTTAATGCTGGGTCATTTTCGAGCCGCGCTGATCACAGCATTAGTAATTCCGCTTTCAATGTTATTTGCCGTAACAGGAATGGTGGGTAATCGGGTCAGCGGCAACCTTTTAAGTTTGGGTGCAATCGATTTTGGAATCATCGTGGATGGTGCGGTGATCATTGTAGAAAACTGTTGTCGCCGTCTTGCCGAAAAACAAAAACGCTTGGGCCGCGTCCTCAGTGAACAGGAACGTTTTGAGACAATTCAAACTTCTACCAGCGAGGTATCCCGCCCCAGTATTTTTGGTGTATTCATTATTATGGTCGTATACCTGCCGATTCTCACCTTGACAGGAATTGAAGGGAAAATGTTTCAGCCCATGGCATTCACGGTTTTGATGGCACTGGCTGGGGCATTGCTTCTTTCTGTTACATTTATCCCGGCGATGATGGCTCAGTTTGCATCGGGTTCTTTCATTGAAAAAAGGAGTGGTTTAATAAGAGGGGGATTCTATGCACGGGTGTTGAATTTTACCTTTAAAAATGGCGCATCGGTGATCAGCTTTGCTGGCGTGTTGGTGGTGCTCAGTATTTTGTTGAGTCAGAAAATGGGCAGTGAATTTCTGCCGACTTTAGATGAAGGAGATTTTGCCGTTCACGCGCTTCGAGTACCGGGAACCAGTCTGTCTCAGGCTGTATCCATGCAAGACATACTGGAGAAAAAAATTAAGGAATTAGCAGAAGTGGATTATGTGTTTTCTAAAATTGGAACGGCAGACATAGCCACCGACCCCATGCCTCCCAGCGTGGCAGATGTTTTTGTCATGATCAAACCCCGCGAACAATGGCAAAACCCCAAGCGAAATAAATCTGAATTGGTGCAAGACCTTGAAAAGAAGCTGGCCGAAGTTCCTGGTAATAAATATGAAATCACTCAGCCAATAGAAATGCGGTTCAATGAACTCATTTCCGGGGTGCGCAGTGATGTGGCGGTAAAAGTTTTTGGAGATGACTTGGACAAGCTCCTCGCATTGGCGGAGGAGGTGGAACATGTGCTGGCCGATATTCCCGGCGCATCGGATGTGAAGGTGGAGCAGGTAACTGGCCTGCCCGTATTAACGGTGGTGTTAGATCGTCCGGCAATGGCTCGACTGGGCATCAATGCCGCAGAAATTCAGGAAGTCATAGAAATTGCTGTGGGAGGCAAAAAAGCCGGTCAGGTTTTTGAGGGAGATCAAAGGTTTGACCTCATTGTACGATTGCCGGAGGACATGCGAGAAAAAATAAATCGACTCAAAGAGATACCCATTCCATTAGCTCAAAGCGGAAAAGAAGAAAAACATTCTTTGATGAGTCAAATGCGACATTTTAATAAATTCATTCCGCTGGGAACGATAGCAGAATTTAAAATCATTAAAGGGCCTAATCAGATAAGCCGCGAAAATGCCAAGCGGCGCATCGTGGTGACTGCAAATGTAAGGGGCCGCGATTTAGGCTCATTTGTTAAAGAAGCTCAGGAAACCCTAGCAATAAAAATGGAATCAGGTTATTGGATGGAATGGGGAGGGCAATTTGAGCATTTGATTTCGGCATCACAAAGATTGTGGGGGGTCATTCCACTGACTCTAGTTTTGATTTATTTGTTATTGTTTGCGGCGTTTGGTTCTAACGCCAATGCCTTGCTGGTATTTACCGGAGTTCCCTTGGCGCTGACAGGGGGTTTTCTTTCTTTGTGGTTGAGAGGCATACCCTTATCCATTTCTGCGGCGGTGGGTTTTATTGCCTTGTCGGGGGTGGCAGTGCTCAACGGCATGGTGATGATTACATTCATCGGCAATTTGCGTGAACAAGGGTACTCCTTGGATGAAGCCATCAGGCAAGGTTGCCTCTCACGTATCCGCCCGGTTTTAATGACTGCATTGGTCGCCTCGTTAGGCTTTGTTCCTATGGCTTTAGCAACGGGCACGGGGGCTGAAGTGCAACGCCCGCTGGCAACGGTTGTCATAGGTGGAATTTTATCCTCTACTATGTTGACTCTAGTGGTTTTGCCAGCCCTTTATCGCTGGTTTCACGCCGCAGGCGAAGCGGAAGAATAAAAATCTCGTTTGGTAATTCAATCATTTCTAGAGTCATTTTGTCCAACCCCACCCTGTTCCGATAACCCCATAACATATTGATATTGTTCATTTTATGCTCACGGTGCGGAGGGAATTGTGGTATCCTTTTTGCCAGTCACTTTGATTTTTACTCATAACAGGAAACCCTCATGAACAAAGACCAAGTAGCAATTTACCTCAATGAGCATCCCGAATTTTTCAACGAGTATCCGGAACTGTTGAGTAAAATCAAAGACATTAAAGACGAAGATCTCCCCATTGAGCCTATGAGCACGTTGAGTATGGCCGACCGTATTATCAAACGGGTTCATGATGATAAAGAGCATCTTAAAAGCAAACTGGAATGGCTGTTTGAAATTTCTCGAGCGAACGAAAAAATTCAAGAACATCTGTTTGAAATAGAAAGGCTGGTGTTGACCAGCACCAATCTGGACCAAATGGTCGATCAGTTGAAAATAGAAATTCCCAACCGCTTTGGTATCCCCAATGTGCTTTTATGTTTGGTCAAAGGGTCAGACCATTTTATGGAAGACCGTTTGCGGCAACGTTATAACGGTAACTTAGATGAAACCGTAAAATTCATCTGTCAGGAAACAGCGGATAACTGGTTTTCAAACGGGCTCAAACCCATCCTTCGCAGTGAGCTGGAAGACTCGCAAGTATTTGGCCCCAGTAGCCGATGTAAAGACGCGATTAAATCGGAAGCGTTGATCCCAATTGTGGCGCAAGATAGCATGGTTGGAGCGATAGCCTTTGGCAGTCCAAAACCCTTCCATTTTCATGAAGGGCTGGGCACCGAATTTCTCGAACGCATGGCCGACAAAGTTGCTATATCTATCAACAACATCCTCTTGATAGACCAACTCAAAGATCAGTTGGTCGTCCATCCGGCGTGACATTGAGGGTAGCAACGCTAACTTAGATGTTTTCTATTCGGCCTTTATGCCTTGGATGTGACTAAAAAAAATCTCTTCTGCTTAAATGCCGTTGACTATTTCCTCATTCTCCCCGATACTAGGGTTTACCTTACACAGCAAAAAAAGTTGTATTCACTAACTGGCGTAATTTCAAAGCTTATTAAATCCCTCGTTGCTTACAGGGATTTTTTTGATTAAGGTTCCATCTATATGTTACGAGAAGCTAAAATAGAGGATGCTCAAGCCATCCAGAATTTGATCTGTTTCTATTCCGAAAACGGCAAAATGTTGTTTCGCACGTTAGAGGAAATAGAAAAAAATATTGCAGATTTTCTGGTATGGGAACAGCACGGACAAGTCGTCGGCATTTGTAGTCTAAAGTTTGGCTGGGATAAACTGGTTGAGATTCGTTCGCTCGGTGTCGACCCGCGTTATCATCGGCAGGGCATCGCCACAAAAATGGTGCAGGGTAGCATTGAACGCGCTTTATTGAGGGACGATTGCGACACCGCTTTTGTTCTGACTTACGCGTTACCTCTATTTACCAAATTAGGATTTCAGATCGTTGATAAGATGGAACTTCCACAAAAAGTATGGAACGATTGTCAGGCTTGCCTACATAAAGATAATTGTGATGAGACAGCCATGAGCCTTTCATTAATTCCGCTGAAAAAACAGGCGATCGATGAAATCCAATATTCTTAATCCTGTCGATTAGGAGGGTAGACCATGCTGGGTCCAATTTTCAGTGCGTTGACCGGTTTGAAAAACGCATCCCAAAGACTGCAAAATAGTGCCAACAACATAGCCAACATCAACACCCCCGGTTTCAAAAAAAGTGATGTGAACAGCGTAGACCTGCAATCGGGCGGATCACGAGTTAATGCTGTTTCAAAATCCAATACCCAGGGGGCCTTGATTCCGACTAACAACCCGTTGGATCTCGCTATTGACGGAAAAGGTTTTTTTCAGGTGACCAACCCAAACGGAGGCACCAGCTTCACCCGCTCAGGAAGTTTTACAGTTGGGGGAGGTGGAAATATCGTTGATGCCAGTGGCAATGCTCTGACACCAGCGGTCAATGTTCCGGGGCAAAATACCGGAGTCAATGTGGGGGCGAACGGTCAAATATCAGCTCAAGTCGGGGGGCAACCCGAAGTCATCGGTCAGATCGAGCTGGCCAATTTTTCCAACCCATCTGGATTGACAGCAGTCGGGGGCAACTTGCTCAACGAATCGGCAGGCTCTGGCGCTCCGGTTGCAGGCAACCCCGGTGCGGGGGGGCTGGGCACAGTTCGCTCTGGTTTTCTCGAAGGCTCCAACGTAAATATCACCGAAGAGATTGTCGAACAAATCGTGTCCAAGGCGGCATTTAAAGCAAATATAAATGTCATTAAAGCGAATGACGAGTTGTTGGGAACCATCCTCGACATCAAAAGTTGACCCTAGGTAAATTCCTTTAGGCAGTTTTAAATATTTTTTCAAATAACTTCATGGCCCCGGAAAACCAAAATTATCTTGTCACCGTTGAGCAATTTTTTCTTTCCTTGAAAGATTCAGGGCTGATGCTTTCTGCTACCGATTACGACCTCATCCAGCAATGGGAAAGTAAAGGCATTCCGGTGAATATTGTTTGCCGAGGCATTGAAAATGGAGTCGCCGAATTTGCCACACAGAGGCAGTCATCACGGATGGGGCTTAGCTACCTCAAAGTTTATGTGGAAGAGGAAATGGAACGATCTCGATCATGAAACAAAAAGCCGCCAGCGCAATACAATGCAGTACTTGCCGTGACCATCAGTATGTGGTGTTCAATCAAAAAGGCAAAGTTCAGGCCGAAGCTTGTAAATGTGTTGCCTGCGAAAAATGTCACGGCACAGGAAGAATTTTTGGTGAAGATTCAGATGGCATTTCACGAATCCGCATCTGCGAATGCGCCGACTTGGCGAAGAAACTCAAACTATTTAACAATGCTGGCATTCCAGGCAAGTTTGTGCATGAAGGTCTGAGCAATTATGAAATCACCCCTCCCAGACATCGGTCGTTGAAAGATGCATTAACCCGGTCGCGAACCTTCATCAAAGAATTCGTTCAGATGAAAGGTCAATACAGTCAGGGCTTGTTGTTTATGGGAGAACCGGGGCTGGGGAAAACCCATCTCGCCGTTTCCATCATCAAAGAGCTGATTTTAAAACATGGAGTTGAATGTAAGTTTGTCGACTTTTTTGAACTGCTCAAAGACATCCGTCATGGTTATGGCGAGGATATCTCAGAAAGCGACTTCATCAACCCATATGTGAACGTGAAAGTATTGGTGATCGATGAGTTGGCAAAAGGCCGAAATACAGATTGGGAGCTGACCATTCTCGATCATTTTATTTCGTCGCGTTATAACGATGATAATAAAGTGACACTCGTCACCACCAATTTCAAGGACCAGCTCGAAAATGAGATCGGTCAACATGACAAAGGCAATCAAAGAACGGGTATTTCCAATGCTAGCACCCGCTATACCTTGGAAGAAAAAATCGGCCCACGCATTTTTTCCCGCCTGATGGAAATGTGCAAAAAAGTAAATCTGCAGGGCAAAGACTTCCGCCAAGAGCAATTTTAAAACCTAAGACCTCTCCCCTTATTTATTTAATCATTTCCCCCTGTTGTCGAATCTATCTTTTTGGATTATATTTTTGTAAGAGAGTTTGCGAGGGGGTGTTTGCATGCCGAAAAAACCGGATACTCATTCATCAAAGGAATCACTCACTGGGTCCAGCATCACGTTGGGTAAGCCGACTCGTGCTGATTTGGCTAAAATTCATATTGCCAAGCGAGACTTAAAACTGACCGATAATTTGTATCGTGGGTTTCTGGACGTTCTCTTTTGCCGAACCTCGGCCAAAGACCTCACCCATGCACAGATCGAAGAACTTCTGGAGCATTTTAGAAGTTTGGGTTGGTCTAGTGTCTATAAACCGCCCAAAAATGAGACACAGCGCAGGCAAAATAAGCCTCTCCCGAAAAATGGACCTTCCACCCCGGCACAGCGAAGCCTGATTGAATATTTGTGGAAGCACGGGCCGGGAATTCGCAACAAAACATCTGAAGCACTGGAACATTTTTTGATACATCATTTCCATGTTTCTCACCTGAGAGATGTGAAGGCAGGGCAGGTTCCCGGAATTTTAGGAGCCATTCGCAAAATGGCGCAATGAAGTTAATATGAAATAGAGCTGAGGAGTTATTCTTTTGTTTAAAGGAAGTTGTCGGTGCGGTCGGGTGAAATATGAAGCCAGTGGCGAACCCATCGTGGTGGCTCATTGCCATTGCATAGATTGTCAAAAGAGAAGCGGAGCCGGGCATACAACGGGTGCCATGTTTTTAGAAAAGAACTTTATTCTGCAAGGGGCTTTATCAAAGTTTAGTGCGCTCTCGGAGGAGGGTAAAACGACCACGCATTATTTTTGCACAGAATGTGGAAGCCCCATCTACGGCAAGAATACAAAAATGCCAAAAGTGGTGACTCTATCTGCAGGAACATTGGAGGAGCCGAATAAGCTCAACCCAGAGGTGACAATATTTTCCAAAAATAAAAACCACTGGGACAGAATGGACAATTCGATCGAAACCTACGATGACATGCCAGACTGGAAGCCAAAACTAGGGGAGTGAGTGGAGAAATGATTCGTTTGCTCAGTCTTAGCTTTTCAGGAAAGGCTAGATTCTTTCCTGAAGAATTAGGGCACGCGGGAGACATCTCCTCCTGGATCAACCTCCCGCGTTAAAGGGTAATTTCAAAAATTCCAACTTAACCTTACCTTGGTGGAGGATTAGGAGTTAGTCAGTAATCGAAATCAACCCAATATATATCTTGCTAGCTCATGGTAAAGAGCTCAATAGTTCAAACCTAATTCAGCGCGAATCCAGACTTTCATCATCGACATTCGCATTTGTTTTCGACTTCGGGTCGGTCTTTTTCCCTTTTTGCATTGATTCACTAAAGGGGTTATGGAAAAACGAGTTCCAGTATTCACTGCTCAATTTTTTACTGGAAAGAACCTTTTTTACTTTGCCCTTTTTATCGAATATTTTGACTTCATGAAACATGATACACTCCATGTTAAGGCCGACTTGCAATGCGAATTGCCCCGGTTTGGAGGTATAAAACTTATTGAAGCACCTCCGCCCGGATGATCAATCAACATTTGGGTCGGGTTTTGCCCCTTGGGCCAATTAAATCTAAGAACTGGGTCTTGTAGATTAATGATATCTGCAAGTTAAGATGTCAAGCACCTTGCCCAAGGTTTATTTCATTGGCCTGTAAGCTCTTATCGGAGGAAGATTTTGAAACAATTAGCGTTATTTTTATATTTGGCAGGTTTTTTATTGGTTTCGGGATGTGATAAAGGTTTGAAAGAGCATCCCCTGCCAGAAAGCCTGAAAAAAGAGTTGGCACGCAAGGCCGACCCAACTATCCATAATAATGATGTTTCCGGCACCATCACCCTCGATCCTGAGCTGAAGGTGAGCCTGAATGCCAGTGCCGGATTATTTATATTTGCACGACCTGAAGGCGTATCAGCCGGGCCACCTTTGGCTGTAAAACGTCATGGAATTTTCAAATTTCCCTTTGAGTTTGAAATTGGGCAATTGAATACCATGATGGAAGGAAGCAAATTTGAAGGAACCATGAACCTAACCGTTCGTTTAGACCAAGATGGCAACCGAAAATCAAGCCCTGGGGATGTCGAAGGCCAAGTGCAGATCGTAGCAGGGCAAAAAGAAGTGAAATTAGAGCTCAATAACCTAATAAGTGGAGATGCCACCAACATACAAGGAACCGTGAACGTGAGTGAGGCGTTGCAGAGCAAGATTCCTGAAAACGGAACTTTGTTTATATTTGCCCGCTCCGAGGGTGTGAAGCGCGGCCCCCCACTAGCCGTCAAACGCATCCCCGATATTCATTTCCCGTATGAGTTTGTACTGGGGGCAGAAAACACCATGGTTCCAGGAACCGTGTTCGATGGCCCGATGGTGCTGGCGGCAAGAATAGACATCGATGGCGATGCAAGAGCCGGTTCGGGTGATATAGAAGGCTTCGTGAGTGCGAAACCCGGTGACCGTAACGTGGCATTGCTCCTCAACCATATGACCCCTTAGCAGGGGAGGCGCTGGCAATCACTTCTTCAGCTAGCAAAAAACTGTCTTGCTTCGAACAGTATTCCCCCCTAAGAAGGGGGGCTGAACTCTTTACTTTATTTCAGCCCCTTATCAAGGAGTAAATATGCTCTCGGATATAAAAATTTACCTCCAACAAATGGAAGAAATAAAAAATAGAGTTTCTTTCGTTCGCTCTTTCCTTAGCAGTGAAACACCCCCAGAGAATGAGCTATTCGGGTATGAAATCATTTGCGTTCACCTTAGGAAAATTTTGGAACTAATCGCCTTTTCAACTCTTGTAGCCAACAAAAAAGAATATGCTTGGGTGCACGAAGATTTTTCTAAGAAATGGAATGCCAAGAAGCTTTTAAAAACCCTTGAAAAAATTAACCCAAGCTTCTATCCCAAACCAGTCAAATTCATAAATGTCGACCCAAATGGGGTTAAAGTTCTGGACAATATAAAAGACGGGTTTCTTCATAAAGAAGATTGGCTGAAGCTTTATGACCTGTCCAGCACAGTCCTTCATGTCTGGAATCCTTATGATGGGAAAGAAAGGTATATAAATTTTGGGAAAAGCGTCACGGAATGGGTACAGCGCATACAAAACTTATTAGGCCTACATTACGTACAGCTTTTGGA
>JABIYR010000028.1 GCA_018702695.1 Nitrospina sp.
CTTGGGTGTTGAAAGAATTGGACGAAGTTCGGGTAACTGTTCAAGGTGATGAGGGAAAGCTAAAACAGGTATTGATCAACCTATTAGGAAACGCTGTTAAATTTACGAAAAAGGGGAAAATTGAATTAACCGTTGAAAAAGGTGATGACAATTTTTATCGATTTGAGGTGAAGGACGATGGGCTTGGGATCGACTCCTCGGCTCTTAGGAATATTTTTGAACCCTTCCGGCAAGACCAAGCTGGTCGTCAAGAAGGGGGTACGGGCTTAGGACTGGCTATTTCAAAAAAGCATATTGAATTAATGGGGGGAGAACTAGGTGTTGACTCGCAGTTGGGCCATGGATCAAGGTTCTACTTTACTCTACCATTATATCCGGCGGAAGAAGATGTGATAGCGTCTAGTGAGTTGACGGGGCCTGATGTTCTAAGGCTGGCAGCGGGATTTAACGTCCGGTCATTGGTGGTGGATGACAACCGTTTTAATCGGGATGTGTTGTCTCAGACTCTTCTGAGCATAGGCGTGGAGGTTGATCAGGCTGAAAATGGAAAAATTGCTTTGGAAATGGCTCAGGAGCATACCTATGATATCGTTTTCATGGATATGAGAATGCCAGTAATGCGAGGAGAGGAGGCGGTGGCTAAGATACAGGAAAAATTTGGGAAAGATGAGCCTAAGGTGGTGGCTATTACGGCATCGGTATTTTCACACCAGAAAATCAACTTTCTGGAAATGGGTTGTCACGATTTTCTTTCAAAACCTTTTCAGACTCACTTAGTCTTTCAATCGATGAAAAACCTTCTTGGCTTGGAATATGAATATAAAGAAGAATTTAAGGAAGTTGCTAAAGTAGAGACAGTGCTTGAACCCGCCGATCTTTCAATGATGAGCATTCCCAACGATTTGTATTCACAACTTAAAGAAGCTGTGGAGTTTTACCAAGTAACCCAAATAGAAAATATTATGAATAAATTAAAGCAACAAGGCGGAGATAGTAAAGTTTTGGCTGGGTATCTTCAGCCTTATATAAATCAATATAATATGGACGGTATTCTAGAAATTTTAGGAAAACTCAAAAATGCATGATGTGGATCAAAATTTGAAGGGGATGAAAGTTCTACTGGTAGACGATACACCCGCTAATATTGACGTGCTAAAATTAACACTGGGCGAACAAGGTTTGAATATTGCCATAGCACCTAGTGGGGAGGTTGCTCTGAAAGTAGCGGCCCATAGTGTCCCGGACTTGATTTTGTTGGATATTATGATGCCAGGTATTGATGGATTTGAGACCTGTCGGAGATTAAAAGAAAATGACGCTATGAAAGCGATTCCCGTTATTTTCATTAGTGCCAAGGTAGAAAGGGAAGACATAGAAAAAATATATTCCGTTGGAGGGGTAGACTACATCAACAAGCCTTTCCAACGAGAAGAAGTTCTGTCACGGGTTCAGACTCACTTGGAGCTCATAAAAACCAAGCGAGAGAAGAAAGCATTGATCGAGCAATGCAAAGATAATTGAAGAATGAAATTGAATCACTACCCTGAAAAGTCTGCATGAGCGTTCTGCTCTAAAGTATGTAAACCGCATCAGTCACATTCCACCGTCAGGGCGAGGTTGCTCATAGTTTTTTTTAGTTTGAGTATATTGCCCCTTGCTGAATAGTTATTTGTCTAACCAGAGGGTGAACCAGCTGGAGATGGATTTTTTATTTCCAGTTTCTTCGTGGTAGCCGTCCCAGACGTTGAAGGCTATGGGGATGGGGATGCCAGTTTCGAATTTTATATCGCCCTCATCTTCGTTGAACACGCGTTTGAGCAGGAGTGAATAGCGGCCATATTTGTAGTGACCTTGTGCTTGAACGGTTGAGTCCTCTTGATGCTCCCAGCCTTCTAATCCATTGGCGTGAATTTCTATTGCTTTGTTGGTATTGGTGCTCCATTTCCAGAGGTTGACAGGGTGTTTGGCATCGCCATTGAGAAAATAAGGTCTTTGTTCTTTCAGATTAATGGGAAACTGCACGGCCAAAGCATCAGGGTGTTCTGGCGTGATAGGCTCTAGTTTTTCTTCGGGTTCATGGCCCTGCAAGCTTTCTGGAAGCGGTGGCGTTGGAGACTCGATCACTTCAGTGAATTTTTTCAGCGCCGGGTCGAGTGAGGGATCGTCCCAATGGATGTAAAATGCAATTTCTTTGTCATTGTGGACGGCTTGCACGATCAGGTTGCGAACGGTTGGGAAATAGGATTTGGGCTTGGTCTGCAACTGACCTCCTAACGGAATGAAGCTGGTTGGTGCTTCTTTCCACATTGATGCGTTGAGATCATCGGATATTTTCCCAGCCACTTTTTTTGCGTGAATGGGGTTTTCTGTTTTTGGTTTTACCGGTCGTTGCAGTGTGGTGACAAAACTGGTGATATCCCAAATTTGCTCATCACTGAAAACCCGGGGTGAAAATTTTGGCATAGCCGTTGTGGAAAGACCCGTTCGCAATGTTTTGAATAGATCTTCTCGTGAACTGCCGCGACGGAATGTCCAGGGTTGGCTGAGGTTTCTCGGCCAGATGGCGTTGGATGAATAGTCTATGATTCGTTGTGTGGTCACGCCATCACCTCGCCCTTCAACACCATGACATCCTGAACAATGCATCATAAATAGTTTTTTACCACGCGTCACCCTTTCTTCAGTCAATGCGGGTTGTTTGGAAACTTTTAAGACTTTATGGGTCTTGCCTCTTTTCTCAAATTTTTTAAATTTTTTGGAGAGGGACTTGATGTATATCACCAAACTTTTGCGATCATTTTCGGGCAGATGTTTCCAGCCCGGCATGGTGGTTCCTCGCATTCCTAGGTTGATAGCGTGGAGCAGATCGGCATCGGTTGGGATTTTACCAAAGGAGGTCGATCGTAATTTGATATGTCCTTTAGTGAGATTTCGCGGTTGCGGCATGGAGTAGTCTGCCGCTGGGCCATCTCCCTTGCCTTTGTCTCCATGGCAATAAGCACATTTCTGCATATAAACTTGTTCACCTCTTTCCTGCGAAGGTGGTGCTTGTTTGCCGGGTTTGATATGTCTTTCGCCGGCTACTTCATAGATATAGGTGATGATCTTCCATACGTCTTTCGCGCTCAGGGTATCTTCCCAAGCGGGCATGGCGGAGTCCCACGGTTCATATTTGACGGGAAGCCCTTTACCGCCTTTCATGATGCGCCAGAAGGTATAAGCCTGAGGCCGGGATAGGATGGAATCGAGACGGGTGAAGTCTGCCGGGGGTGGGAAAAAACTTTTCCCGAACAAGCCATTGCCGTCCAATAAATCACCGTGGCAGAAAAAACAATGCTGGGTATATAAAATTCCGCCCTTTTTGATGTTCTCTTTGGAGGCCTCTTTAAAAGGGTTCTTTAAGCCATTGAGCGCAACTTCTTTGCCTTTAAGAAGAAACGTTTTGGGAACATCCTCAGAGGGAGGAGGAGGGAACCCCCAAGCAGGGGAAGTGATAGCAATTACGCAAATAATAAATAGGTGAAGAAAACCTTCCCTATAATAACTTCTGGGCTTTATCCGTGACTCCAATCTACCGCCCCAATTCTTTGCCTTTTGCGGTTCCTGGGACGACCGCATCTTTTTTAATTCTGCCTGATTTGATGGTCTCATAGTAGGGTCGAACCACGCGGTCGGCATCAAAACTAAAACTCAAGTCGATGGTTTCGCCAGCGGCGATTGTTATTTTTCTTTTCTGTGGTTTCATCAAGTAATGCCAAGCATTGACCACATATTCCCCAGGTGGGATATTGTCGATATTGAAATTGCCGTCTTGCTTGGTTAGGAAATAATAGGGATTTTGTACTCGATAACCCCAGGTCTGCATGAACTCGTGCATTCCACAAATCATTTGCATGATCTTATAATGTTTTTTAAAGGTGACTTTGCCTTCAGACACTTCCTCCGCGGGGATGGGAATATTCAAAAGAATTTTTCCC
>JABIYR010000027.1 GCA_018702695.1 Nitrospina sp.
TATTAAAACTACCTATGCTCCTATATGAGACTCAAAGTGAGCGATCTATTCCATTTAAGGAGCATTTCAGATAAGCAAAGATAAACCATGAAAAGGTTACTGTTACCTTCAGACCCTTCTCTAAACTCAGGATGATACCCCAAGGTTCTTAGCGGTGATCTCACTTGACTGATTAGTTTTCACAGCTATTTTCATGTCCTCCATGAGGTCTGTCGGAGCATCGATTTTTTACGGCTGTCAAGCTATGCAAACCTGTGGGTAAAAGCATTCAGATCCAAATACAGTCAGCAATGACGATAGCCATCAAACCGATGCTGATGACCCCATTGACGTTGAAGAACGCCATGTTCACCTTCGACAAATCATCTTTATTGACTAGAGAGTGTTCGTAGACCAGAAGCCCAGCCACCAATGCCACCCCTACCCCAGCCAACCAGCCCAAGAGAACCGAGAACCAACATAAGATCAGCAAAAACACCACCATCAGTGCATGCGAGGCCCATGCCAGCTTCAAAGCCATTTCAACTCCCAACCGTTGCGGGATAGAGTTTAAATGGTTTGCTCGGTCGGCCTCCACATCCATACAGGCATAGAGAATATCAAAGCCAATTAACCAAAAAACCACCGCCGCCCCCAACAATAAAGACAGTAATGAAATTTCTTCGCGGATAGCCACCCAAGCTCCCACCGGAGCCACTGAGATGGCAAGACCGAGCCAAAAATGACAGAACATCGTAAATCGTTTGGTTAAAGAATAAAAAAATACGATGACCAAAGCGATGGGAGAAAGATAAAATGCCAGCGGGTTTAACATCCATGCTGAAAAAACAAATAGGAGCGAAGAGGCGATAAGAAAAAACCAGTAGCTCTGCGCATCGACCTGCCCTGCTGGCAATGCCCGATTGGCCGTTCTAGAGTTGGCCTTATCAAAACGCGCATCCATGATCCGGTTAAAAGCCATCGCCGCACTGCGCGCGCCCACCATACAAACCACGATCCATACAAGTTTTTGCGTTTCCGGCATGCCACCTGCGGCCAAGAATGCGCTCATCACCGCAAAGGGAAGGGCGAACACAGTGTGCTGAATCTTGATATCCGACAAGATGATGACAAGTTTGCTAAGCAAAACACTCTCGTTTCATTTGAATTCTCTCGACAATTATAAAAAAAAATTATGATACAGTGTCCACAATCAAATTCACAAATTTTACTGACATGCATAGCTATAAGAGACTATTAGTACTGCTTTCCCCCTATAAAAATGCTCTATTTCTGGGTGCGTTCTGTCTGGTTATCGCTTCCCTGACTAACCTTGCTGTGCCCCTCTATATCAAAAAACTGGTCGATGTGGTCATGGTTGAAAAAAACATGGCCTTGATGAACAACCTCACTCTCAGTATTGCCGGGTTGTTTCTAATTCAACTAATATTTTCCACCGCCCACAATTATCTTTTTGACCTGACAGAAAAACGCGCCATCACTGATTTTCGCATCAAGCTGTTCAAGCATTTGCACACGCTATCGCTTAGTTTTTTTGTGAAACGCAGAACAGGAGAAATCGTCTCACGTATGACGAACGATATTACAACAATCGAAAATATCGTCACCGATCTGCCCGCCACCTTATTGCAACAATCTATACGATTGTTTGGCGGCATCATCATCATTACTTATATGAACTGGAAGCTGACTGGCCTCATCTTGGTACTAGCCCCTGTTCTAGTGGTGTTTGCCCGTACTTTTGGACGTAGGCTAAAAAAACTTTCTACAGAGATTCAAGATAAGCTGGCTGTTTCCACAACCATTCTGGAAGAAAATATTTCCTGCATCCAAGTGGTCAAATCATTTGTGCGAGAACATTTGGAAAACCAGCGTTTTGGTGATGCATTAGAAGACAGTTACCAGTCCGCCAAAAAACGCGTCATCATTTCCTCATTTTTTGGACCCAGCATCGGCTTCATCGCATTTTCGACCTCGCTCATCCTGCTCTGGTATGGCGGACGTGAAGTGATTCTGGGGGCGATCAGCCCCGGTGAACTCATCGCTTTCATTCTTTATGCCACCATCATAGCAGGGCCAATGGGTAGTTTTGCACGCCTCTATGCCCGCGTCCAAGAAGGCATGGGTGCCAGCAAACGGGTTTTCGAAATTCTTGACATGGAAGGAGAAGTCCGCGACACCAGCGATGCAAAACCCATCCCCGAACTATCAGGGAAAGTCGAGTTTGATAACGTGCGTTTTCATTACCGCGAAGATCAGGAAATCATTAAAGGCATCCACTTCACCGTGGAACCGGGGCAGACTGTGGCGTTAGTAGGCCCGAGTGGGGCTGGCAAGAGCACTCTTGTGCAATTATTGCATCGTTTTTATGACCCCATATCCGGTGAAATCCGCGTCGATGGAATTCCGCTCAAAACCGTACAACTCGCAAGCTACTGGAAACAAATTGGCATCGTACCGCAAGAAACCATTCTGTTTGGTGGCACCATCCTGCAAAATATTGAGTACGCAAAACCCGGAGTGTTAAAGGAAGAACTCATCGTTGCCGCAAAGGCGGCGAACGCCCACAACTTCATCATGGAATGCCCCGATGGTTATGAAACTGTAGTCGGTGAAAAGGGAATTCGCTTGTCAGCAGGGCAACGCCAACGCATCGCTATCGCTAGAGCAATTCTAAAAAACCCACACATCCTTATTCTTGATGAGGCAACCTCGGCACTGGATAACGAGTCGGAACTACTGATTCAGGATGCCCTCGAACGCTTGATGCAAGGTCGAACCTCGTTCATCATTGCGCACCGGCTATCAACCATCCATACCGCAGACCGCATCATCGTCCTTGATAAAGGGATGCTGGTAGAAAGCGGAACTCACAACCAGTTGATGCAGAAAAAAGGTCTCTACCACAAACTGTACACGCTCAAAAGCCTTCAAATGGTTGAAGAGACTGAAAACATTGTTAACTAATATAGCTCCAAGTAACAGAGGGTCAAAAACAAACAGCCTCCTTCTTCTAATTTAGTTCCTCCGCTCAAAGCCGTTTAACGCGAAACCGAGATGTAAATGTAAAGCAAGCTCCCTCAAAAGTTAACCCAATCGTTACATTTGCAATAAAAGTACAAATGTATTATTAACTACTTAATAAATGTCATAATTTTGAACTCGCATACGGGAAAAAATCAAAGTGAATAAGGGCTTAAATATTCTTGTTATTGAAGACATGGCCGAGTTTAGGGTCATCATAAACACGATGCTAAAAGAACTCGCCCCCGATATCAGAATCGAGGAAGCGATAGATGAAAGCTCTGCCATAGAGTTAATAAAAGTCAAAAAATTCGACTGTGTATTTTTGGACTATCTTTTGGCTGACAGTACAGGTTACTCAGCTCTCAAGAGAATCAGGGAGCACCAGCCCAATATCCCCGTCATCATGGTAACGGCTTATGACAACACCACCATAACCCAGGGGTTTGCCCCAAAGTTAGTTGAAATTAGAACATGACCTCACGTAAGTTTGAATGGTTTTTAGCGATAAAAGCCCAAACCAACCTAAGGAGGCCATGTCATGAAGAAAGTACTGAAAA
>JABIYR010000026.1 GCA_018702695.1 Nitrospina sp.
CTTCCTTTGAAGCGAAAGGGTTTGCCTTTCTGAGTGGCTCCGGCCGTGTCTTCTTGCACCCCAACGTCAATAAGGCGGGGATCATGACCGTAATAATCACTCGATTTTACCACAATCTTACCTTCGCTGGAATATACTCTCAAATGATAATTATTGTCAAGTATTACGGTTTCGGCTTTGCCGTTACCGTTCAGGTCTTCTTGAGTCAGGCCGTATAAAACAAAATGTTTTCCATATATATCTGGAGTATTCAGTTTGGCCCCTTGAAGGTATTGCCCGTTTTTATAGAGGACTTCCTTAATAGGCCCATGAAATGGACTACTAAAACCTGGGCTTTGCGACATCAGCACGGGTTTTTTCCGCATGGGTCGGATGATACGGAAATACAGGTTGACATCCTTCCATATATAGTGGAAGCCTCTCTTCTTCGGCTTGGTTTCTAGGGCAAAGGAGTGGAGCTTGTCTCCGACCTGATTGGTGACAAAAATTTCATCTCGACCATTGCCATTGATATCCCCGACATCTACCGCGAGAAAATGATTGGCAATCTTGTTTGTCCTAACCTGAGAGATTCTTTTCAAAATGCCTTTGTTATTTTCATAGATCATGACTCGATAGCGGTCAATGAGTATGAATTCATTCTTCCCATCCCCGTTTAAGTCTCCCACATCAAAATCAACGACTTCATAAGGGAATTCTTGCTTGCCGACAAATTTGAACAGCTCATTTTTCTTCTTAAAGCTGGTTTGCGCTCCATGTTCCCTTTCAATCGGTGCATCCGATGCTGGCAGATCTGAGGATAGAATGTCGCCCTGTTTTTTTAGCGAGCCGTCCAAGGCGGACACGAGCTTGTAGTTCAGAGCCATTTTTCCTCTCACCATGCGAATTCTGGGAATCAGGATGAAATTAGCTTCGACTTCGTTATTCAGTTTGTCCAGGTTTCTAGGTTTTAGCGCCGATATGATGTTGAGTTTCTCATCAGCCATCCACAGCCCCAAGTCGAACGACGGGACTTCGAACCGTAAATGTTTGTTCAGGCGTGACTCTAAATTGTAGCGCAGACGGTCGGCATTGATTTTCTTTTTGGTTTTGATTTGTGGAGGCGCGACCAGAAAGGAAATTTTTTGAAATGCACTTCTTACGCCATCGCCTTCTTTGGGGAGTGCTGTTGGGTTCAAAGCCCGGGCCATTGAAAAATCTTTACGCACTTCTAGGATTTCCACTTCCCCGAGATCGGTTTCTTTACGACCGATTCTTTTCTTGGTCACAGGGTGGAACAGCTCCCGACCATAACGAATGAGTTTTAGCTTATCACCCCGTTTAACGGGCATCCCTTGTTTGAGGTCAAGAGTCAGGCCCGAGCCTTCGACTGCTATCACATAACCTTCCAGTGGAGGGAACATCGACTCGATCTGACTGACCATTCGATCGAGAGAGGCCGTCGATTGAGCCGATACCTTGATCGGCAAGATCAGGGTTGCGGCAACGAGAAAAATAGCTGTGTAAATTTTTTTCATGTTATCTAGTGTCTAGGTTATTCCAGCAGTTGGACGGCCACTTCCTGTCCTTGTTTGATTTCATCGGCTTCTAACGGAAAGATTAATAGACCATTGGCATTGGAGGCTGATTTTAAAATGCCAGAACCCTGTTCTCCTGCCGGGGTGACGGTATATTCGCCACCGGTCCAAGATACGACCGCACTGAGAAAATGCAGGCGGCCCGGCTTTTTTTTGATGGTGCGTGTTAGTTTGGCTTTAACCGTTTTATGGGACAGGTCGGAACAGCCCAAGGCTTTTTTCAAAGACGGGCGCACAAATTGCTCGAATGAGACGAATGATGAAACGGGGTTGCCGGGCAGTCCGAAGATGGGGGTTTCCCCGATGCGACCAAAAGCAAGAGGCTTGCCGGGTTTCATCGCTACCTTCCAGAACAGCATATCCTGCCCCATTTTTTGCAAACTGGATTTAACCAGATCGTAGTCGCCCACCGAAACGCCACCGGAGGAGACCACAATGTCGGCTTGCAAAGCCCATTCGAATTTTTCCATCAAATCTTTTTCCGTATCTTTAGCGATGCCCAAGTAAACGGGAAGGCCTCCGGCAGATTTGATTTGCGCCGCCAGCATATGGCCGTTACTGTTAAAAATCTGTGGCCCTTCCGGGGTTTCATCCAATTCAAGAATTTCATCTCCGGTAGACAGGATTGCAACGATAGGGCGTTGGCTGACTGCGATTTGCGATCTCCCCACCACAGCCAACATGCCGATATGGGCAGGGCTGAGCGGAATGCCTTTTTTGAGGACGACTTCGCCAATCTTTACATCTTCTCCTGCTTTACGGATATTTTCTTCGACATCGGCTTTATCTTCACAAAATATGATTTTGCCATCTTTTTTTGTGTCTTCCTGCATGAGCACTGCATTAGCCCCAGCGGGGATGGGCGCACCGGTCATGATGCGCATGGCTTGGCCGGGTTGCAATACGCCTTTAGCTGTGTAACCGGCGGCAATTTCTTCGACCATTTCCAGCTTGACTGGGTTTTCCGGTGTTGCCGACTGAATATCTTCAGCAATCAGGGCATAACCGTCCATTGCAGAATTATCCATAGGCGGGTTGTTAATGCGGGAGACCACATCTTCTGCCAGCACTCGGCCTAAAGCCTGTTCCAGAGGAACCTTTTCTACACCTTTGAAATTAATTTTTGCAAGAATTGTATCCAGTGCATCTTGGACTTGAATCATACTCATGATGATGCCTCGTATCGTGGGTCGCTAATATTGTTTGAGGGTGCCATTTATGGAAGAGGTTCCTGTTCTCTTTGAGAGCGGGCCACTTCATACTCTTCGGGCGTATTCACATTCATAAAATTATTACGGTCAGGCTCGTGAATCTTGACATGCTTAAAGGGCAGTTCGCTGATGATGCGAGTGGGTGATAATTCTCGACAGGACATGGCTTCAAAAAGGGGAAGAATGAACTTGGGCTCATAAATTGCGCACATGGGTTCGATGCCTATCCCCCCTTTTTGCATATAACAGGTGCCATAACGAAGTGAGTCACGAGCTTCGACAATGGTCTCAATATTTTGTTCATCCAGAAAAGGCATGTCGCAGGCGGTGATCAGCCAAGCCTTTTTGGGAAACCGACTCATCAAGGTCGCCAGCCCTCCCACTGGGCCAAGCCCTGTGTGGTCGTCATTGATACGCTCGCTATCACCTAAGTTTCCTAGGGCATCCATGTCGAGATCGGCTCTTGAAGAAAGCACGACTTTGCTACAGAATTTTTGCAATACCTGAATCAGACGTTCGGTCTCTGAGATGCCGTTATAAGAGAGCGAAAACTTAGGTTTCCCCATTCGCTTGCTTTGACCGCCTACAAACACGGCTCCATAGAGTTCACTTTCCTGTCTTTTGAAATGACCTCGAACAAACTGGTAAATGGATTCGATATCGTCGCGGTGAAAACGTGGAACATCTGGCAGACCTTCGCCTGTCAAGCCTTGATGGATGACCGCCTTGATGGCGGGAGTTTCTGGTGGAACAGGGAGCTGACCTTCTGCATCGAGAAAGACGATTTTATCAAAAGGGGAATTTTTGTACCCTTCGATCAAGATGCAGTCACATTGTTCCAGAGCGTGTGTGATCGAACGTTTTTTAAAGGCATTGTCGGCGACAATCGCAAAATGTCTAGGGTCATTGATCGTGATGATGCCCGCCCCGGCCCGGGCTGTGCGAGCGGTGTCTTTGCCTTCCCGATCAATTTCAAAGCGGTGTGCATCGTGCTTGTAGTAGCCGACACGTGTTTCCTCCTCGGTAAACCGCTTGATCAGTCGTTCTAGCAAGGTCGTCTTGCCCACTCCCGAAAACCCGGCAAAGCAGAGAAAAGGAGTTTTGAACTGTTCCCAGTAAACGTCCATGAACAGAATTACCCCAAATAAAGGGCCGAACCTAAGTCCTTCGGTTCGGCTTTTATAAGTACTTAAAAAATAGAGAATTAGCCTATTATTTCTCAGGTGGAGTGGCCTGTCAACC
>JABIYR010000025.1 GCA_018702695.1 Nitrospina sp.
AATCTGGATGTTAAAGTGGCCAAGAGAATCAGTGAGAAATTAGCGGGCAAAGGTGACAAACCCCAGAAAAAATAAAGGGGTGGGATTGGCCTGTATTTAGTTTTTCGAGATTTGGGTGGTTTAAGGGTCTTCTGGACTGGTCATGCCAAAAGAAATGATCATTTTCAAGCCTTCTTCCACAGACATATCTAAACTCGTGGTATCCTTTTCGGGAACCATAAAAAGAAAGCCGGTTGTCGGGTTCGGTGAAGTGGGCACAAACACATTTAACATTTTTTGGCCTGAGGCGTCTCTAATTTCCTCAGGCGTGTTGCAACAAACGATCCCTAATGTTTTCAGAGGCTCGCGAGGGTAAGTGATGAGCACCATTTTTTGAAAACTGGAAGTCTCGGTCAAGGAGATGGTATCCACCACCTTTTTGATGCTGGTATAGATGACCCGAACCACCGGGATGTTGTGAAGAATGTTTTCCCCGAGTGCGACAATTTTTTTTCCTATAAAATTGGTTCCAAACAGCCCCACCCCGGTGATGAACAGAACGAGCAAGAGAAATCCCATTCCAGGAATATGCCACTCTGCTAAAAAGTCCAAACCTTTTGATCCAAAGACACCTTTGACCACAGGCGCCATGGCCCTGTCCACACGAGTGATAAAGAAGGACAGAATGATATAGGTCAAGCCCGCTGGAATGGTGACTAACAATCCCGCAATCAGGTTTTTTTTGAACGCTTTTTTGAGCATGGGTAGGTTTCCGGCGATCTGCGTTTGACTTATTTTAGAGTCTTAATATGTATTTTAACCCGAGCAGACAATACAGGATGGGTGCTCGAGCCTAGTTCGATAAAACTTTGGTAAAAATGAATCGCTGATTGGAAGTTTCCTTCCTCTTCGTATAAGACCGCTAAATTATAATGCGTGCCTGAATGAGCCGTGTTGATTTCGAGTGCTTGGTTCAGAACCATTTTAGACTGCTCCAGTTGGCCAATGCGTTTGTAGGCCACTGCCAAGTTGTTCAAAGCCTCCAAGTTCTTTGGGTCAATCGCAATGGCTTTCTGATAGTTTCGAATAGCCCCGGAGAAATCTTTTTTTGCGTAGTATACCACGCCAATATTGTTATAGGGTTTTGCGTTATCGGGGCTTAAATAGACCGCCCGGAGAAACTCTTCGATGGCGCGGTCATATTGACGTAACTCTTTATAAATTACCCCTATATTGTTGTATATGTCAGGGTTGTTGGCATCAATTTCTGCGGCTTTGGAATAATTAGTTAAAGCTTTTTCCCAGTTTTTGGATTGCTGATAAAAAATAGCTTGGTTGAAATAATAGTCACTATTTTTGAAAATATCTGGTTCAGGGGTGGCCGGAAACGACAATTTGTTCGTACGCGATGCAGGAGCTTTTGCAAAAGATTCCGCAACTCTTGCTGGTTGTTTCAAATCGATAACTTTGGTTGGTTTTATTTCAGCCAATTTATTTTTCCCGGGAATCTTTACCGAAGTATTTTCTGTCACAGGCAGATTCGTTTCGGTTGAGTGCTTTTCCGGTTTAAGAGGTGGAGCCATGACAGGAGCGGGGGCGGCGAGTGCTTGTTTTTTCGGCCCTGCTACAGGCTTTGGTAGAGTTGCTTGAACCTCTTGTTTGGGAGCGGAGGCTTCTTCCATCTCTGGTTCGACCACCACAATGCTTTCGCGTTCTTTTACCACGGAGGTAACTGGTGCAGGGGGGATGGGTAATGATTTGGGAGCCACTGGTGGGGAGGGTATTTGGGTCGCAACGGATGGTGGCACGATGACAGGAATTTTATTGGGGGTAAAAGGTTTTGCCAGTAGTAAATAGACAAGAAGGGTAGCGGGTATAACGATCAAAATTAAAAATCGTTTTATTTCTTTGGGGTCAAATTGGGTTGTTGGTTTGGCTTTAGCTCCTAAATTTTTTAGAAGGTTTATTCCTGGGGCAACGTTGAAGGATTTTTCCTTTACGGCCTTTTTGAGGCTGTCAGCAATCAGGCTCAATGGATACCCCCTCTCAACCGGTGGTGGATACGGATAACAGTATGGGTTTACGGCCTGAGAACTTTAATGCTTTGAAGTTGATTTTTGCAGAATTCAAATCCTTAAAAGGGCCAACATATACAATATACCAATCTTGTCCAGCCGAAACGGCTTTTTTCCAAAAGGTGTCAAAACCTGCGCTGGTTAATTTTGCAATCCGCTCATCGGCTTCTGCTTGAGTTCTGAGTGAGTAGACCTGAATTCGATAGTTTCCCTTGAGCTTTTCTGCCGTAGCAGGGCTGGCATTGTTGGGTGCTTTCTGAAGCTTGTTAGCAGGGGTGATTGATGCGGTAGCAGATTGTTGGTTTCCACCTATATTTTCTTGCGTCGCGATGGGTTCTATTAGATTCGGACTAGTTTGTTCTAATGCGGGAGTTGGTATAATTACAGGTTTTACTTCTTCCGCTTTGGGTGCGGGTTCGGCAACCATAGATTCCTTACGAGTCTCAACCCTTGCCTTGGCAGGAGGTGTGTGTATGGGACTAGTTTGCTGGAAAACTTTAGCCGATGAAAATGCGATATTAATCTCCTCGGGCTCGAATCTAGATAGGGTGAAGAATGCCAAACCAGCTAGAAAAAATAGGAGCGATGCTATGACTGGCAATTGTGTTTTTAGAAAACGTTTAAAGAAATAACCCTTATTTTCTTTGCCCAATAGGCTTCGAATGGCTTCTTGCACATGTTGTCGGTCAACTTTGTCTACCTGAGCATTATAACCTGCCAGAAGAGCTCGGTCGCAAACTAGGTTTATCAATCGGGGGTAACCATTTGAATATTTAAAAATTTCTTTCAAAGCTGATTTTGTAAAGCTGACTTGAGAGGCCGCGCCTGCAACGAGAACCCGGTGAGCAATATAATTATTGGCTTCTTCCTGAGTCAGGGGAGAAATCTCATAGCGGATTGAAATTCTTTGGTTCAATTGCTTTAATGTGGGAAGTTTTAATTTTTCATTGAGTTCTAATTGCCCGACAAAAATAATTTGGAGCAATTTCTCTTTTTCCGTTTCGAGATTGGATAGAATCCGAAGTTGCTCCATGACGTCAAGAGATAAGTTCTGCGCTTCATCAATGATCAACACGGTAGATTTTTCCTGCTCATGCTGATCGAGAAGAAACATATTCAAAGTATCGATCAATTCCTTTTTAGAGGCACTGTTGATCCAAGTGAGGTCCACATGCATCAAATCATTATGAGAGGAAGAAGAGGGCTCGAATTCTATGGTAATTTCTTCTCCGGTAGTATTGTCTTCAATCATCCCCACGGCTTGAGTTGCATGCAACGGTTTGATGCGAAGGTCTTGCACAATGTTTCGCAGAAGATCCATGTCAGAAAGCATCGGATTCAGAATCAAAGCAACTTCGACATTTTTATCCAGTCTATCGAGCAAGCAACGGCATAAAGTGGTTTTTCCGGTTCCGACATCACCGGCGATGACCATAAATCCTTCTCGTTGT
>JABIYR010000024.1 GCA_018702695.1 Nitrospina sp.
GCAATAAAAAATAATATTTAAAGCCAAATAAAATAATGGAAAGATGATTCTTAAAGGCTCCATGCCAAACGCAATGAACCATGAGAACAACAGTGGAATGAAGGGGGGGTACTGACCGAGCTGAGGAACCACCCAGTCTGAATCAAATTTAACTTCATGAAAAAAGGACATCCCTCGAACCTGATACCAAGTCGCATCTGATTCTGTGATGGGGAAAAACCAAGCATTCAGGAGACTGAATAGGACAAGTACTGCGATCAGTATCCCGGCAAAAACCGTTTGCCATTGAGTTCTTGCGGAAGGTCTTTGGGAAGGTGTTTGGGTAGCCGCCTGGGTTTCCGGCGAAGTCAAAAAACGAGTCAAGACAAGCACCAGCAAAGTCATGCCAAGCTGGATACTGGCGAGAGGCTGCACCTTCACCTGAATCAAAAAAAACAAGATCAGACTCTTCAACCCCAATGCAAATAAAAATGCCAGAGCCGATTTTTCTAATACCGTGAAGGCGGCCTTCAATGCGCCTACCATTCGATAGGCGGTCATTCCCAGTAATCCCAAGTCAATCCAAAACAAGGAGGGCCTCCACTATGCAGAAGTTTGTGGTTTAAAGATAAGGGGAGAAAACCAAACTTCAGATCTCCGTCGAGGAATATTTTCCTTCAAAAGCATCCTGAGCCTCATTATAAAATTGTTCTCGGCAACTTCTATGACGTGATGAAAAGTGAAAGACTTGCAGTTGTTTAACACCGGCCTCTCTCGCCAAAGTTCCGGCCTGACGCGATGTAAGGTGAAAACGAGCCTGTCCTCGCTCTGCCTCATTTGCCAGAAAAGGGGATTCACAAAAAAAGATATCGGAAGATTCTACCAATTTCACGATCCTCTTTCTATTGTGATCATTAAAAACGGAATCCACAACATAGCCAATTTTTTGCCCTGGAAAAATTTCCACCAAATCGCTCTTAAGTTGAGCAAAAGAAATATCTTTTGTGGTGACAACCCCCGATGCCTCAAAAGGCACTGTCAGCATTAAGGAGTCTTGCCCTCCTTGCGACACCGCTTGCTTCAATTCATTCAGCCATGCGCCGGGTTTGGCCTTCATCGACTCCAGCTTCTCTTTATTGATATTGATATGGGGCTTTTCTTCCAGCGCAAAACCCAGACAAGGAACCCGATGTTGAAGAATCGCCGCGCGAACAGAAAAAACCGCATTGTCCACAATCACCCCTCCTTCAAAGGGTTCTTGCTTTTCGTCACAAAGCTTGAATCGATCGATCGCCCGAAAGGTTGCCTTCAACAAACCCTCCTCACGCACTTCGACCACCTCAATGGTGAGCGACTCGGAATATAATTCCACCAGATTCCAAGTGAACCCGGCCAATTTGCCCTTTACATTTTGAATGATATTTTCTGGACCAAAAATAGTCAGCGTTTTATTGCGCCCAAAATGCGTTCTCAACATTCGATCAAAGCCAATAAAATGATCAATATGTGTGTGGCTGACAAAAGCATGAGAAACTTTGAGCAAGGTTCCGTTTGACAACGCCGACAAGTCGCCCAAATCAAATAACAAGGCCTGTTTTTGCAAAAGAAACGGCACCAGCAAGCCGGGGTCTCCAAACGGATCATTGATCAAAGTAGGCGCAATTCCAGATTTCATTCCTTCACACCCTCGGAACCAGTTTTCGCAAAACGTAGATAAGCCTGAATGAAATCTTGCAAATCCCCATCAAGCACCGCATCGACGTTCCCTGCTTCGACACCAGTTCGCAGGTCCTTGATCAATTGATAGGGATGCAGGACGTAAGATCGGATCTGACTGCCCCATTCGATTTTTCTTTTCTGTTTCTCCATTTCCTTTTTTTCTTCGCCCTGTTTTTCCTGCTCCAATTCAAATAGGCGCGATTTTAAAACTTTGAGTGCCGAGGCCTTATTTTTATGCTGTGACCGTTCATTTTGACATTGCACTACAATCCCTGTCGGAACATGAGTCAGCCGAACCGCAGAGTCGGTGGTGTTCACACCCTGCCCTCCCGGCCCCGATGCGCGATAGACATCGGTCTTCAAATCCTCTTCCTTCACTTCTATATCCGTTTCCTCATCTACTTCTGGGTAAGCAAAAAACGAAGCGAATGAGGTGTGACGTCTTTTGTTGGAATCGTAGGGGGAGATGCGCACTAAACGATGGACACCAATTTCAGCTTTTAAATAACCAAAAGCGTAGTCCCCAGTGAACAAGACCGTAGCACTTTTGATACCGGCTTCATCGCCATATTGAGTATCCAGAACTTCCGTTTTATAACCATTGCGATCTCCCCAGCGCAGGTACATTCGCAATAGCATTTCTGCCCAGTCCTGCGATTCAGTGCCGCCTGCCCCTGAATTGATGGCCACGATTGCATTATTGAAATCACTGTCTCCTGACAACATGGCTTTCAATTCTGCCTGCGCCACCTGCTCGCTCAACTGCGTCAAGGAAGACCCAATCTCTTCCTCCATCGAAGCGTCTTCCTCTTCATCAGAAAGCTCCAGCATAGCACCGAGGTCTTCCCGCTCCGTATCCAAGTTTTTCCAGATTTCTACAGATCGTTGCAGGGCCGATCTTTTTTGCAAGATTTTTTGAGCTACTTTATTGTCATTCCAGAATCCAGAATCGGCTATTTTCTCGTCCAAAGCCGCGATCTCCGTTAATTTGTCATCAACGTCAAAGATACCTCCGGAGCAGTCCTGTCCTGTTTTCAATATCCTTAAATCCTTTTACCAAATCATCTTGCATTTAAATCTCCTTGTTCATAGACGTTTCAGCCATTCTCCTCAATCTCACCTCGAAAAGCAAGCTGAGCGAACCGGCCACAGAATTGAAGGGTTGCCCCCCCTGACTGCGTTCTTTATACTCAGGATTGTAAGTCGTCTTGAGCATTGGCTTTGACCCCTTTCTAAGCTAAAGAAACCTTTAAAATTAACCGATCAGGAATAGATCGGGAGGACTCCAGAATTTTCAAGCGAACTGAGTTTCCTAACTCCACTACTAGGTTTTTTAAGAATGCCCTCTGATCTACGCCGACATTAATATGGATTTGTTGACCCTGACATTTTTAGTCATTATTTCTCTGTCTGCGATCCTATTCAGAAGACCCTTTCAGAATTTCCCTCTTGATGACGATTTTGCAATCTATACCTACCGTGCGCGATTTGCGCCACGAGGGTTCAAGTGGAAAAAAGACTTACAGATCATCGGCATCCCCATGTGGAAAATGCTCTTACTGGACAAACTCTATGGTTGTGCAGAGGGAGGCACTCAACGCATTCGCCACTTGCAGACGGCTTTTCATCTGGCAGGGGCCTTGGCAGTCTATACAGCGGTGTGGAGTTTCACCCACAACCCTTGGGCCAGTTTTGCCGGAGGCCTGCTTTACTCCTTTTACGGCACCTCTCCTGATCTGACCGCAGGTTCTTTCAATTTTGAGCAATTTTATATTCCCTGTATATTCTTCGGGCTGGCCTTATTGCAAACCGGAACAGTGATTCTTGCAGGGCTTTGTTTTGGCCTCGCCACGATCCCTAAATATACCACCGCTCTTTTCACAGCCGCATTAACTCCACTTGTCGGATATCAATTTGGAAGTTTTGCCATGATTCTATTTGCCTTGGCTTCGGCTGGGGTGATGGCGCTTGCCAATCTAGCGGAATGGAAGATGGGGTTTTGGGATGCCACATCACGCCAACAAATGAAAACCCGTATGGCAACCACCTTGCGGCTGACCCGCACCAAAAGCATGCATTTCAGTGTTTTCTTGGAGATCGGCAAACTGTTCAAACAGGCTTTGCCAATCTGGTTGGGACTCATTCCCCTCGGGTTAAATTTTGCCCAACATCAAACGATCTGGTTGCCCGTCTTTTTTTTAGTTCTATGCAGTATGATATTTTTTCAGCGAGCATTTTCTCGATATCATTATCTTCCATTATTCGCTCTGCTTTCACTGGGATGCGGCTTGGGGGTGGATGTCGTATTGGCCTTAGAACCTACCTCGGCAAAAATGATTGGGATCGGTTTCGGAATTTTACTGGCGTGGAATATAAAATCCATGGCCTTTTATTATCTTCGCCCCACCGACCCTAAAACTCTGATCCATTACGAAAAATTTGATCAATATTTATACTTACCTCATGTAGGGAAAATTCTTAAGCGACTGATGCGAATGCGTGGTGAAAGTAACGAACGCATTTTTGTTTGGGGAACGTTTTCACAACTTTATCATCTGACCGGCTCACCGGCTTCGGATAATTTTCTGCATCACACTATCGGCCCTTGGGACACTCCTGATCTGGAAGGTTTTTATGACAGCTTTGTCGGTGGACTTTTAAAGCACAAACCTCTCTACCTGATCAAAACTTTTACCGACCTAGACGTTGAACGTCTGGAAGAAATTACTGGCTTACGTTATAAATTGTTAAAAGTCGTTTTGGTTCGATTCCCGGTATACCGCTTGGAGTCGGCAAAAACTCTGCCCGTCAACCCGCTGACCCTGACCTGGCAAGAAAAGATGCACCACATGGATTCTCTCACTCAGAGTGATTGGCATGCACCGGGCTTAGACCGCTCTGACGAAGAAAGAGGAGAACCGTTTATTGCTCTCAAAGAGTATCGAAAACTCACTAAATTGAACGAACTAGAAGTGGATAGCCATAATCATATGGGCGACATTTACGCCTCCATGGAATCCTCGGAACAGGCAGAAAAAGCATTTGAGCATGTTATTAAATTTGCTCCCGATTGGCCCGGCACCAGACTGAAACTCTTCCATCAAAAAATGAAGCTGAACAAACTTGAAGAAGCTTCAAACTTGCTCGATGAGGAAATACAATTTTTCGGCGATGATTTAAAAGTGACCTTCTTACAAGGATTATTACGAAGAGCCTATAAAAATGATGCCTCCGCGTTAGAAGCTTTTGAACAGGTGCGAAAAGAAGAACCTTCTCGGCATGAAGTTTGGGAATTTTGCATCGAATGCATGCAAAACTTAAAAGACGCAGATGGGCTTAAAAGGCTTTATACCGAAGCCAGGGATACATCGGAGACTGAAGGCCGCCAATGGTTACAAACTCTGATAGTCAAGAATCTGGCCGAGGTTGATTCGAGCTTGAGACCCGAAACCAAAACATTGGAATTTTATTTGCAAAAAGAACCAGAAAATGAAATTTTACGTTATGCGTTGGCTTCCACACTGGAAAAATCTGGAAACAACGCCGATGCTTACGGCGAATTTGAGAAAATAGCGGCGCTCAATCAAGATTATTTGCATATACGTGCTAATGCTTGGTTTAGAATGGCTTTGTTGGTGCCAGCAGATCAACAAGTTCCACTCTTACAATCATGCCTTAAACTGCAACCTGCCCATCAAAGTGCTAAAGATTTATTAGAAAAGAGACCGCAAATGACCGATGACATAAAACTCTCTATTCAGAACTCCGGTGAAAATGCCGAAAAGATGATATCAGATTCTCGTTTTCAGAAAGGTTTCCCATTGAAAGTCAGCATTGTGGTTCCCAATTGGAATGGTATGAAGTTTGTTGGCATGTGCCTCGACTCTCTTTCCCAACTCGACTTCCAAGACTATGAGGTCATCGTGGTCGATAACGGGTCAACCGATGGTTCCCGCGAAATGATTGAGCAACAATACCCCGATGTGCGACGGGTCGAGCTCCCCGACAATATGGGGTTCGCCATTGCCTGCAATGAAGGCATCAAAGCCTCCAACGCCGAGTACATCGTGCTACTCAACAATGATATCGAAGTAACCCCCGACTGGCTGAAAGAACTTTATGAAGGCATGGAGCGCCACCCTGAATGTGGAATGGGCACGACCAAAATGATGTTTCTCGATCAGCGTGATGTTTTTTATAACACGGGTGATCTGTTTCACAGCTGGTCTGCGGGAGGAGGCAGAGGACAGGGAGAAAAAGAACTCGGTCAATATGATGACGAAGAATACGTTTTTGGAGCCTGTGCAGGAGCCGGAATTTATCGACGCGAATTTTTCAATCAGGTCGGGTTGTTCGATGAAGATTTTTTTATCTTCGCTGAAGATGTTGACCTCAATATGCGCGGGCAGTTACAAGGCCTCAAGGCCGTTTACCTGCCGAAGGCCAAAGTATTCCATATCGGCACGGCTACCGTGGGTTTATACAGCGACCGCTATGTCTATTTATGCAAACGCAATGACGTGTGGGTTTTCATCAAAAATTATTCCCTCAGGATATATTTCAAATACCTTCTGTCAATCTGGAAACACCAGTTTGCCGACATAAAATATTTCACCTATCGGGGGCAAGGGCAGGTTTTGCTGAAAAGCAAATGGGATGCGTTGAAACTTCTTCCGCTAATGCTCATGCGCCGTTTTCGCATCCAAGGCACACGCACTCAACCTGACCATGAAATTGAAAAGCTGATCATCACAGACTGAAAGCGCATTCTTTAACTAACCTTCTGAAAGATCCAAACTATGGAATTCGAAAAACGAGATTGGCCCAACCTGCAAAATAAAGTCTTGAGCGCAATTTTGATAGACGACCTGAAGGAAGCTAAAAGATTATTGCAAGGTAATGACGAGGCCTTGATCGGAATTTCTGAGTTACTGGAAAAAACAACCGGTAAACCCACGCCTCTTAAAAACTTGACCGCCCAACCGCCCAGAGAAATACATACCGCCGTTTCCTATACCTGCGGCATCGGGTGCAAAATGTGCGGTTCCGGCTTTCACGATAAAACCTCGCTTTTTGAAGACTACAAACAACTGTCCCCTCAACAGTTTGATGAAGTTATGCCCTGGATCGATGCGGCTGAGCTTGTCGTCTATGTTGGGCAGGGAGAAACTCTGGACAACCCCCATATTTACGATTTCGTAAAAAAATCGGCAGGCAAACATTCAAATCTCACTACAAGCGGAGTCCCCCTGACCCGAGAAAAAATGAAACGCCTCATTCAAGCTAGTCTGAAGGATATTAATTTTTCATTCGATGGTCTTACCCTTGCCGGGCACGGCAGTGGCAATATAAAATATAGCCAAACCATCTGGAAACAAATCGACATGGTTCAATCGGTGAAAAAAGAGCTTGGCTCCGAATTCCCGCAAGTCATGATCACCATGGTTCTTAACAAAGAGAATGTCGATCAGATGGAAGAGATGATCGACTCTGCCAAAGAAAGAGGCGTGTTTCTATTGCAATTGGATGTCATGGTTCCCCATAACCCAGAGTTGTATGAGCAATCCATTTTTACGGACTTCAAGTATTATCAAAAGAAGATCAACGAAGAAATTAAAAAGGGCAACGAAAAAGGTCTTTGGGTCCGCATTGGCGATGACACCGAAATTAAGGACTCGCAACCTTGTCACTTTATCGACAAAATGCTTATTTTCAACTTAGATCGTTACCTGCCGTCTGTTTGTTGTGGCCCCATCACCATGCCTCTTAAGATTCAGGGTTATTCCACTGACACTTACTGGAACTCATTTCCCTTTCGCTATTTCAGGTTTATGCACGGCACCGGAAAATCAGAAACGCTTCCCGTTGCCTGTGATACTTGCTGGGCCATGAACCCTTTGAAGTTCGCCGACCAGATGCAACCCAAAGACAACGATTTTAAAGCCCGCCCTTTATATCTCGAGGCATCCGAACTGAAAAACCAAAACAAATGGGATGAAGCAGAAAAGAATTATAAAACCATCATACAAAACAGCGACAACCCAGTATGGCGAGGGAAAGCCTATTTCCATCTCGCCGAAAGAGAAATACTCGAAAAAAACTATCCCAAGGCATACACCTTGTTTCAGGAAACGGTTAAAAACTATTTTGGACATCAACTGGCATTCACCTATCTTTATTTATTGATGATGCTCCTTGAAAAAAAGCAAGAAGACTCTTTTTCACTTGAGCGCATGCAATGCTCCTCTGCCGTTTCAGGGTCCTGAATCTAAACACAAACCATAAAAAATCATTTCATTTTCTGCCAATGAACAAATTTGTTTTGCCCCAAGGCTTATCAAGCGGGTAACAGCCTCTAGTCAATCGCGCCACTTCAGCTGTCTAAGCCAACAATATCGCTTACAAAACCTATACGAATCGTTTTTCAGACAGAATATTTCTATTCAAATGTCATGGGTTTTGTGATTAAATGTGGCACGGTAGGTTTCCCCGTAAAAACACCCGCAACCAAAGGTTCATTCGTTCATGACAACGTTTTCCGTAGAGCTTGAGAACTCTTTTCGCAATAAAGACTCTTCCAAGGATGAATTGTCGCCCCCTTCAGGTTTATGCTTCACAAGCACAGGGAACCTGCTTCTGGCTGACGATTTCAATCACCGGATTCAAATCTACGACTCAGAATTTAATCTTCTAAACAGTTTTGGCAGTAAGGGAAAAGAACCCGGACAATTCCAATACCCCAAAGGTATCGCCGTCGACTCGGGTGGTAATATTTATGTCGCCGACAGTTGGAACCACCGAATTCAAAAATTCAATTCTGAAGGCATTCACCTTCTTAGCTTCGGCCATTGTGGAGAGGGCAAAGGGGAGTTGAACGAACCTTATGATATTCACATAGAGCCATCGGGCAACCTGATTGTCGTCGAACGCTACAATCACCGGATTCAATTCTTTGACCCTCAAGGCGTTTCATTAGGTTGGTTGGGAGATCGAGGAACGGTTTTAGAAGAGGTGTTGGCAGATATTCAAGGCACACCTGCAGATCTACTTGCCCCGCCTTTATTTGAACTGCCCACATCCATCGCGCAAGACAGTCAGGGTAATTATTTCATCACCGACAGCGGCAATCACAGAATACGCAAATTTAATTCTCGATGGCAGGAAGTTTTGTCCTTTGGAGATAACGGTTCTGAACCCGGTCAATTCCAATATCCGCTTTGCGTAAGCATCGCTTCCAATGACTTGCTTTATGTAGCCGATCTCAACAATGAACGGGTTCAGGTCTTTTCTCCCTTCGGTCAATTTCTATTCGTCATCGACGGTACGGTCTCAGGGCAATTTTTTGAGGCCCCCTGCCTGACGGCAATCGACTTGCAAGGTTGTTTGTATATTGGGTTCACCTTCAACACCACTCTATTTAAATATCAGATTCCCGTGGTTTCCCAAAAAGTCCTGACAGAAAATTTAAGCATACTTCCAAACCCCGACCCGGCGCATATTTTTTATCAGGCTCTTTGTTTAGAACAAGAGAACGACAACGCAAAAGCCCTGACAGTTCTTGAAAAATTGCTTCCACTTTTAAGAGACGATACACTGGGAAAAACATCCCCCGACTTAAAAATAAACATTCTTCTTCAGTTCAGTCGCCTTTCTGTCAATGAAGCGCACGACAACAGCCTTGCCCTCGCCTGCAAAGAGGCGGAGGCCTTGTTGATCGGAGTCAGAAATGAGACTTTGAAACATTTTCTCTATTGGCAAGATTCGGCACTAAAGTTCACCGAGCTTTCGCTGGACGAACAAAGCAAGATCGTGAAAAACCCAAGCGAAGTGCGTGACTTCAACCGCGAGTTGCATATCGCCGAACAAGAAGACAAGAAGGTTCTGCGCCAAACCCAGAAGCAATTCTATTGCTATCAAAAATTCGTCCAGAAATTCTCACAATTTATTTGCAACTTAATTGAAAGCAATCTGCCCGAAGCGCAATTGAAATTTGCGAACGATGTTCTTCTACGACAAACGAGAGAAACCTTAAACATCATGAAGGATTATTTCGAGCAGAAAGAGAAGAACGAGGAGTCCATGGTTCGAATTTTGGGTGAATCTCAGGGGGAAAAAGGGAGATTATCCGCTTTTCTCAGCCAATTCCATCCCAACGGCAGAATCATAGACATAGAGCAACAACTACAGTTTGAGCTGAGGTGTCACTGGCACACCCTAAGAACCATTGCGCACCAAGCTCCTGATGCCGTCAGTCTGGAAAATTTAGGCGGAAAAATAAAGGGCGAGCCTTCTGCTTTTGAAGATGTCATGAAAGTTTTAATCGGGTTTCATGAAGACTGGGTAGGACACCCACAAATGGAACAACAACTCCTGCATACACTCGATACTCTTACAAGAGTTCCTTCGATTAAGGAATCAATACAAAAAAAGAATCTCACACTCGCAGATTTAGCTCCCATCCCCTATGATTCTGAGAAACTTGATTTTTTAGAAATTTTCACCGTCCTCAAAGCGGAAGCCTTGCCTCTGAGTAAAGATAAGGATGGACTGAAATGGGGACAGGATGCGTTTCAATTTCCCGATTTATCCCAACACGAAAAAGAGCTGGCCCTATGCGCTAATAAGTTGATGGAAACGCATATCACTTATCAGGAAAAATTTCGAGAGCTCACTCAACAATTAGAAGAATTATCACAAAATCGCAAGGAACTGGATACCCAGTTGAAGCAAACGCATATTGAGGACAAGGTTTCGCCCATTACCATAAACGACAATATCGTCATTCTACAGTTTCAAATCAATCTGATTCGCAGAATGATCCTCAGCCTAGAAATCAACCAGTCGCTAAACCTTCACCGTCTTGTTCTCGCCGGTGCTTTTTTATCGCTGACAAATAACGACCCGACAGAAGCACACCGTTTTTTCGAGTCTTTTGACGACTGCCACTCCAGTCTAGACCGGCAAATCCACGAAATCTCAAAGTCTCGCAAAGAAAACAGCTTCAAAGTTTCAGAGTTGACGAGCCAAGCCAGCAAACTGAAATCTGAATATAAAATCACCGACATTTCAGATTCCATAAAAATTGAAGAGGAAAGCGACCGAGTCAAATCGATTCTGGGGCAGCTGGGTTTTGAACTCAATATTTATTCCAGAATAAAAAACATCCTGGACAAACTGTTCGAGTTTCGTAACCACTTGTCTACTTCTGACGAAAGTCTAAAATCCAATTTCCACGAAACCCGAATACTGGGAAAAGGCGGTGCAGAAATTGGCAAAACCTTGAGCCCTTATGGCATTCATTACAACCAAGACGGTGATCTGCTCATAGCCGATTATGAAAACCATCGGGTTTATAGTTATTCGCCGCAGGGCCACTACCAGTTTCATTTTGGTGGCTGGGGCAATGCACCCACCTGCCTGCAACACCCCGTCAACTTGGCGTGTGATAGTGAAAATGCGATTTATGTCATCGATGAAATGAATCGGGAAATAAAAAAATTTGATCGCCAAGGGAATTTTCTTCTGCAGTTTGGTCGCGGCGATTTTGGCCCTATTTTCTCCCTCTCCATAGATTCCCAAAATCATATCTGGGTCGCTGAACCCGAACACAACCGCATACGCATTTTCGATAATCAGGGAAAACCATTGAGAACCCTGCAAAATGAGAACTTAAAAAACCCCGTCAGTGTATGTTGTTTACCCAACGGCGAATATCTGGCTGGAGACCGATCCGAATCGCTATTGAAATATTTTGACGCGCAAGACAATCTGATCCATGAGACAGGTAAAACCGACTCAGCCCCTGATGAGATTTATTTTCTAGCTTGGCATCGCGAACATGGAATTTTTGGGTCGGATTTCTGGAATAGCCAAATCATACATTTAAACAAAGAGCTCGAAATCCAAAACATTTACCACAAACCCGGAAAACGAACCGGACAATTGAGCAAGGTAGGAGGGCTTTCCACCTTCAATGACCAATTAGCGGTGGCCAATGTTGATGGCGGCAAAATGCAGATTTTCGATCTGTCTTCTTTGCATTGAGACATTGGTAAGCCACGATGCATCGACAAGCTGATTCTCTAGACGTTTTTTCTGTGTCACCTATGCTTGTTATCGTTGCATTCCCCTTAGGGCAAACGCTACCGGGTCAGTATGCATTAATGATGGGATAACGACGACCTTGCGAGCTTTGCAGGTTTTCTCGCTCCACATCGTGCAAGAAACCTTCCTCAGATATCGTGTCCTTAAACATCGAAGCGGAATCCTCTTGAAATTTTCCGGGCCGGTAAGCTTTCGCCACTTCAGACATTGAAAAAGATCCTGGAAGTTCTTGGCTCGTTAAGGCTCGTTCGCGTATTTTTTCTTCGCTCCAACGTTTCCCATCCGTTGCAATGAGCACCGTTGCAACTTCATCGTCATCTTCAAAACAATAGATACTAGGAAACACCGAGAGAAAGGTTTTAGTGTCTCGGGGTTTCAAGGTATTGCCCTTACCATAAAGGTTAGAATTCACCACGCCACCGGGGCTAAGCACTGCCTTAATTTCTTGATAAAACTCTTGAGTCTTCAGGTGGTAGGGAATCGATCCACTTTTAAACGCGTCTAAAATGATCCAGTCATAAGGCTCTTGGTTTTTGCGCTTCTGAATAAACACGCGACCATCTTCTTCAAAAACTCGACAATGGCTCGACTCGCGCAAGGAGAAATATTTCTTCGACACCTCGATGACCTTACCATCCACCTCCACAATATCTATCTTTAATTTCGGAAACCATTTGCCAAGGCAATTGGTGACTGCGGCTCCCCCCAAACCGATCATGAGCATTCTTTTCGGTGCCGGACAAAACAGCAAAGAGGCCATGACCATTCGTGAGTACACCAGCGCCAGTGGGTTTTCCTGTTGCGTATCCATTCGGCTTTGCAGGTAATACACTCCATCACCTTTAAACCAAAGTTCACGATGCGCTCCATTCTTGATGACATAGATATCGTTAAACCGAGTTTTTTCCCGAGCTAGAATCTTAATCTCAGGTTCGTCCTTTTTCCCACCCAACAATTGCATCATTCTGAATATCCTGAAATCATAGCCACTTTAAAGAAGGGTTCCGAGGCCAAAAAGCGTTTTTCATTTCCCTTAAGTATGATAAACTTTATAAACAAGATAAAGTTAAACCAAATAACAGAAATTATACATAGAAGCCGTTGACTTTCAATGGCTTGCAAATATTACCCTTATATCATAAAGGAATATTTTCCATGCCGCAAAAAGTTTTGAAACACAAAGTTGGGTTGGAAACGCATGGTCTTAAAAACTTAGGTGAAATCCACTGGAATTTATCCACACCACAGCTTTACGAACATATTATATCCAATGGTGAAGGACAACTTTCCCATTTAGGCCCTATGTGTGTCACAACAGGGGAACATACCGGACGCGCGCCGAACGACAAATTCATTGTTCAAGAACCCTCCAGTCAGGAAAATATCTGGTGGGGAAAAGTCAATCGACCTTTTACCGTTGAGCAATTCGAGGCTCTATATTCTAGGGTTCTGGCTTATTTGCAGAGCAAAGAAGTATATGTGCAAGATTGCTGCGCTGGTTCTGACCCCAAACACCAAACTCATATCCGGGTAATCACCGAGCAAGCATGGCACAGTCTATTCGCTCGCAATATGTTTATCCAAATCAAAGACATGGCTAAGCTTGAAACTCATGAGCCTGCTTTCACTATCATTCATGTGCCAAGTTTCAAAGCCGTGCCAGCGATTGACGGAACGAACTCTGAAGTTTTTGTCATCGTCGATTTTGGCAAACAATTGGTTTTGATTGGAGGAACGAGTTATGCCGGAGAAATCAAAAAGTCTGTTTTCTCTATTCTGAATTATCTGTTGCCACAAAAACAATCCGTTTTATCCATGCATTGTTCTGCCAATATTGGGAAAAAAGGCGACTCGTCTATATTTTTCGGGTTATCTGGAACCGGCAAAACCACTTTGTCCGCCGACCCTGAACGCAAATTAATCGGGGATGACGAGCATGGATGGAGCGACCGGGGTGTCTTTAATTTTGAGGGTGGCTGTTACGCTAAAGTGATTCGCCTGTCCAAAAAATCAGAACCCGAAATTCACAAATGTACCCGTCAGTTTGGCACTCTCCTTGAGAATGTGGTTTTAGACCCCAACACACGCCGCCTCAATTTAGATGATGCCAGTCTGACAGAAAACACTCGCGCCAGCTATCCCATCACACATATTAAAAATGCAGTATTAACTGGCATGGGAGGTCACCCCGACAACGTGATCATGCTCACCTGTGATGCCTATGGGGTCATGCCTCCGGTTTCCAAACTCACACCCGAGCAAGCCATGTATCATTTTATTTCAGGCTACACCGCTAAAGTTGCGGGAACTGAAAAAGGCATGGGCCGAGAGCCAACTGCCATATTCAGCACCTGTTTTGGTGCCCCGTTCATGTCTTTGCATCCTTCAGTTTATGCAGACATGCTGGGGGAAAGAATTGCCAAACACAACGTATCCTGCTGGCTGGTGAATACCGGTTGGACAGAAGGCCCCTATGGAGTCGGACATCGTATAGAAATCGAACACACCCGAACCATGATCAAGGCCATTCTTGACGGTCAATTAAGTAAAGTGGAAACCGTGGTCGACCCTGTTTTCGGTCTGCATATTCCACTTAAAGTCAAAGGTGTGCCAGACAAACTCTTGCAACCCAGAAGCACCTGGAAGAACAAGGATGCGTACGATGAAAAAGCTAAGGAACTTGCTATTCAATTTGTAGATAATTTCAAAGAATATGAAAGCAATGTCGATAAAAAAATCTTAGACGCAAGTCCAAATCCTTCTGGCGTAGCAGATAACGGCAAAGGAAAAATTCATGAACTGAGGAAATAAATTTCCTCGGCTCGTGGCTTTCCTAACCTTTCAAATAGAGTAGAAATCATTGTGGATAAAACACCCATTATTGGGCTAACGATGGGCGACCCCGCAGGGATCGGGCCTGAGGTCATCGTCAAAGCTTTTCAAGACGACACCTTGCCTCTTCAATGTAAGGCCGTGGTCATCGGTGATGCACGTCTGCTTCAGGCAACGGCAAAAAAGTATGCTCCTGAAGTTTCAATTCATGTCGTTGATCACCCTTCTGAAGGCTGGTTCCAAACCTGTACGATCGATGTGATAGATCTCAAAAACGTACCAGAGAATATTCCCGCTGGAGTGCCAAGTGTCGAGGCCGGGAAGGCAAGTTATGAGGCCATCACCACCGCTGTAAAGCTGGCCTTGAACGATGAAATTTCAGCCATCACCACTGCACCCATTAATAAAAAAAGCCTACATCTTGCGGGCTATCCTTTTCCGGGACATACCGAACTGCTTGGGCACCTCACAAACTCGCCCCAAGTCGCACTCATGATGGCGGGCAACTCCATGCGAGTCGTGCTTGCCACCACTCATGTTCCTCTGGAGCAGGTCAAATCGCATATCACTCAAGAAAGAATCCAAAAAACGATTCATTTGACGCACGAATGGCTCACCCAACATGTGACAGCCGTTCCCAATATCGCAGTGACTGGGCTCAACCCGCATTGTGGGGATGGCGGCATTTTTGGGCAGGAAGAAAACGAACATATTTTACCGGCACTCAAAGCGGCACAAACCGAGGGCATTCAGGCCAGTGGGCCTTTCTCTGCAGATTCTCTGTTCAGCAGGTCGGGCATTGAGAAATACGACGCCGTGATCTGTATGTATCACGATCAGGGAATGATTCCGATTAAAATGGATTCCGCAGGTCAGGGAGTGAATATCACATTGGGGCTTCCCATACTGAGAACCTCTGTCGATCATGGTACCGCGTTCGATATTGTGGGGAAGAACAAAGCCTGTGCAGAAAATCTTAAAATGGCTTTGCGAACCGCAACGCGATTGGCTCAATCCACCTTAGCCCTGCAATGAAGAAGAGGCCACTCGGGCAAAACTTTCTGACGGATTACAACATCGCTCAGAACATCATTCAACTGGCGCACATACAACCGGGTGAGCCAGTGGTCGAAATCGGGCCGGGGAAAGGCATTCTCACCCAAATTATAATCGAACAGGCCGACTCCTTGACAGCTATTGAGATCGATCCGCACCTTGTCCGAGACCTACAAAACCGTTTTGGAGATACCCCTTCCTTCAAGCTGGTTGAAGGCGATGCCGCAAAATTTGATTACGGTTCACTGGGAACTCGATTCAAAGTTGTTTCCAACCTCCCTTATTACGCCGCAACCCATATCATGAAAAAATTGATTCATTTTCGTGAGCACATCCAGTCCATGACATTGATGTTACAAAAAGAAGTGGTCGATCGGTTGGTGGCAGAACCCGGTCAACGTTCCTACGGCTCTCTCTCCGTTTATGTGCAGTATTATTGTGAGGTTCAGCGACTGCTGGAAATTCCCAACACAGCCTTTTCACCCAAACCCAAAATCGACTCTTCTCTCGTTGGCCTGACACCTTTGGCCCAACCGAAAGTGAAAGTGAGCGACCCAAAACTATTTTTCAAACTGGTTCATGCCGCTTTTTTTCATAAAAGAAAAATGCTAAAAAATAATTTGAAAGACTGGCAACATCTTTTTATAGAAGAAAATGGGCAAGCCCAGATGGCTGACATCGACCTGAATCGACGAGGAGAAACCCTGTCGCTCAAAGATTTTGCAGACCTCGCCAATCATGTTCACGCCCTTTCAGAAGTCTGACCTAAAAATCAATAGAAAGCTAAGACCGCCCATACGATGAGGATGGTTTGCGTTTATAATATCCAATACTAATTGAAAAAACGACATACCCAAAACTAAACGATCAGCCATTAATACATGATCAATAAAAATGCAGGAAAAGTTATTCTCGTGGGTGCTGGGCCAGGCGACACCGGTCTTTTAACGTTAAACGGCAAACAATGGTTAGGAAAAGCCGAAGTCGTTTTATACGACCATTTGGTCAACCCCGACATGATCCGCTTCACCCAAAAATCAGCAGAAATGATTTATGTCGGGAAAAAAGAAGGCGTGGCCTCCATGACACAGGAGCAGATCAACCTCTTATTGATCAAAAAAGCTCATGAAGGGAAATTGGTAGTCCGACTCAAAGGCGGCGACCCATTTATTTTTGGACGAGGCGGAGAAGAGATTCAGGCTATCCGCAAAGAAGGCATCCCCTTTGTCATTGTTCCCGGAGTGACCTCCGTAACCGGAGTCGCCGCTTATGCCGGCATCCCGCTCACGCATCGTCACCTGTCATCCACCCTTTCCATCATCACCGGAAGCAACGAGAAAAATCAGGACGATATTCATATCGACTGGGAGAAAATTTCCGCCCGCGCTGGCACATTGGTTTTTCTCATGGGCGCGCGCAAACTGCCTTTAATTGTCGAAAAACTAATGCAGTTTGGTAAAAGCCCCGACACCCCTATCGCTGTGGTGCAATGGGGAACCACCGCCCGGCAGAAAACCTGGACCGGTACGCTTGCGACCATTGTCGAGATTTCCAAGAAAAACATGATTTTACCGCCTGCCTTGACCATCATTGGAGAAGTCGTCAACCTGAAGTCCACTATCGAGTGGTATGAGAGTTTGCCGCTATTTGGTAAAACCGTTGTTGTCACCCGTAAAGGTGATCAGGCAGAATCCATGATCCATCGCTTGCAAGAGTTGGGGGCAGAACCTTATTTTTTTCCTGTGATTGAAACCGTTGCGCCGGATGACTGGTCCCCTCTTGATAAAGCGCTGAATAACCTCTCTCAATATCAAGGCCTGATTTTCACTAGTGCCAATGGAGTGCGCGCTTTTATCGAACGACTCAAAGCCATTGATCAAGACATCCGCGAACTGAAGGGGGTGCGTGTCTATACAATCGGACCCAAAACGGCTGAGGCCGTTCAGGCCTTGGGAATTCGCGTTGATGTCGTGCCCGAAAGTTTTGTCGCCGAATCCCTGATCGAAAGCATGGGTAAGGAAAATATAAAAGGAAAATGCTTTCTTTTACCGCGTGCCATGATTGCCCGTGAAACCCTGCCGGAACAACTTCGAAAAATGGGAGCGCACGTTGATATTGCCCCCACCTATCAAACAATTCTTCCGTCTCAGTCCATAGAAGTTCTAGAAAAAAAACTCGCCGCTGGAAATATTGATGTGATCACCTTCACATCTTCTTCCACGGTTAAAAACTTTTTGGCATTGACCGGTGAAAAACTGCTCCCTGAAATCAAAAAAATAAAGATTGCCTGCATTGGCCCAATCACCGAAAAAACGGCTCGAGATGCAGGGTTGAATGTGCAAATCGTACCACCGCAATACACGGTATTATCTCTCGTGGATGCCATTGAAAATTACTATCAAGGTTCTTGAACAAAAGACTTTTAACCTTGCCTGACCACCCGCCCCCCTGACCCACCGCTAGTCTCGGCTTGTGGTTGCCACACTTAGACGTAACGAGTATAATGCCTTCATCTACATCAACCCAGCTTCCAGTTAGGACGGAGAGAGTAAAATGTCAGTACGATCCATTAAAGTCAGTCATATAGTTTTGAGTACGGAAGAGCTAGCCAAGGTTCTCCTCGATCACCTCAACGAAGATGAATACAAAGATCGCGAAATGCTGTTTAAAATGTTTGCTAAATTAGCAAAAAAATACAGTGCTTGCGGAACCCGCAATAAAGGCGGTGACCTTGGGTTTCTCGAACATAATACCTCTGCCCCGGAACTGGAAAAAGCCGCTATGGATGCCCCGGTTGGCGAAGTCCGTGGGCCAATCAAAAGCAAATTTGGTTACCATATCTTCGTTGTAACGGAAGAGGAAGAACTGCGAGACCTCGGTATGGATGGAACTTCGCTTCCACATGGAGCGGGGCCTGGTACGCTTTAACTCAATGTTTCTGGCCAGTCCTCATATAACGCATCTAATATAATCGTTGAAAAACTGCAAACATACTATATAGACTAATAACGGCCCCGTAAAAGTGGGCGGTGAAGAACCTTGTTACTTCATCGACCTCGATGATAATCACTTAGAAATTCATTGCCACACCCTCTCATCATGATTGAACCGATACTCGAAAAAGCCCTTGCGGGTGAAAGAATCCATGCCAACGAGGCCCTGGAACTTTTTTCCACCACCGATATTTTGCTCCTAGGAAATGTGGCCTCTCGGTTATCGCGAAAAAAACGGGTGGATAAAACCATCACTTATATCGTAGACCGTAATATCAATTACACCAATGTCTGCGTTACCGACTGTTCTTTTTGTGCGTTTTACCGTAAAGAGACCGATTCCGATGCCTATGTATTACCCTTTGAAACCATCGCTCAAAAAATTGAGGCCACGCTATCAGCCGGGGGTAACCAGATTCTCTTACAAGGCGGGCATCACCAAAATTTGAAGATCGATTATTTTGAGGATCTGTTCAACAAAATTAAACAACGTTTTAATATTCACCTGCATGCCCTCTCTCCGGCAGAAATCATTCATACCAGTCGCATATCCAAACTTTCTCTCGCTGAAACACTGAGTCGACTGCAACAAGCCGGGCTTGACTCCATACCTGGAGGCGGAGCAGAGATTCTCGTTGACCGGGTACGAAAAATAATCAGCCCGAAAAAATGTAGCGCAGAGGAATGGTTGCAGGTCATGGAACAGGCACACGCAATGGGCATCCCCACCACCGCGACGATGATGTTTGGTCATGTTGAAACTCTGGAAGAGCGTATCGAACACCTTGAAAAGCTACGACAGTTACAAGATAAAACACATGGCTTCACGGCATTCATTGCTTGGGGTTTTCAACCTGGCAATACCCAACTACAGGGAGATACAGGAATAAACACTGCCATAACTGGTTTCGAGTATCTCAAAACCCTTGCTATCAGTCGAATATTCCTCGATAACTTTGACAACCTACAATCATCATGGGTGACACAAGGGCCAAAAATCGGTCAGGTTTCGCTCTACTATGGTGCTAATGATATGGGCAGTACGATGATGGAAGAAAACGTGGTCGCCGCCGCCGGAACAGTCTACAGCATGGATGAGGAGGAAATTTGTCGACTTATCACTGACGGAGGTTTCACACCTCAACGCCGCAACATGAAATATGACTATCCTGTTTGACAAACAACCCTCCTAGCAAAAAAATGCTTTTATTATAACTATTTACATGTAAATATTATTTACCTTTACACTAAGGGTACACGGAGATATACTATTTATTGAGATCATTAGCCCATCCTTGTCTCGGGATATTTTGAGGAAGTGAAGAGTTTTCACGATGATAAGTTCTCCAGCCCCCGCCATTCAATTAGACCCTCTCACCTTGAGTAAATGGCAGGATGCCGTGAATGTTCTGGCAAGCACCCTGAAAGTTCCTATTGCATCTATTGCGAGATACGCTCCCCCATCATTAAAGATTGTTTGTTCTAATGAGGGGGGAAATAAAATATTGCCTCGCGATAGCCATCAAATATATAAAAACTCTTTTTGTGAAGCAGTTATCCAATCGGGAAAAGCCGTCAAAGTGGTTGATTCCACAAAATCGGAGCGCTGGAAAAACAATCTGCTATTAAAAAAAGGAGTCATCTCCTATTTTGGTCTGCCCCTCTACGCTCCAAGTGGAAAAATATTTGGCACCCTTTTTATCATGCACTCTCAAGCCAACTCCTTCTCCGATCACAGCGAAAAGCTGCTACGACAGTTCAAAGAGCTGTTTGAGTTGCATCTATCTTCTACATCGCAGGGCATAGAAACTAAACCTTCGGTGCAAAAAACCTTGTCAACAGAGATCAACAACCTACCTAGTATCGTTTACCGTTGTGCAAACGATCCCGATTGGACCATGAAAAATATTCATGGTAATTGTTTTAACCTCACGGGCTACCAAAGCGAAGATCTCGAAAATAACCGTAAACTTTCTTACGCAGATTTAATTCACCCTAATGATCAGGGCTCCGTCTGGGAAGGGGTTCAAAAGGGAATTGAACGTAAAGAACCGTTTCGATTGGCTTATCGCATTATTAGCGCTAGCGGCAAGGAAAAACGGGTTTGGGAGCAAGGCTGTGGAGTCTATTCTAAACAAGGAGAGCTACAAGCCCTTGAAGGAATTATCACTGAAGTCACCGAACAAAATCATGCCCCGGTAGACTTGGATCATAAGGAGGCTCCAGTCAATGACCCCACCCAAGACCTTAAAAGGTTGAACCAAATTCTCAAACTTTCCATAAATGACCTGAAACGAAGTAACCAAGAATTAGAAACGTTTGCCTACGTTGCATCGCATGACCTGCAGGAGCCATTAAGAAAAATAAAAATTTTTTGTTCCTATATTGAAAAGCAACCCGGCAAACTGGATGAGAAAGGCAAAGACTATTTCAGCCGTATATTAAAGGCTTCTGTCAGAATGCAAAACTTCACAGATGATTTGTTGCAGCTGTCACAACTTACCAACACCGCTCAGTCGTTTCCAGAAACAGACCTCAATAAAATTATAGCAAGTGTTCTGCTTGACCTCAGCAATTCGATCACCCAGTCTGGTGCAAAAATTCAAGCCGATAAAATGCCGACGGTTCCGGCTGATGCGACCCAGATGAAACAGCTGTTTCAAAATATTCTAACAAACAGTCTAAAATTTCAGGAACCGGGAGCCACTCCGGTCATAAAAATAACAAGTCTTCGCACTGGCAACAAAAAGTTAGAATTAAATATCGAAGATAACGGCATCGGAGTGAAACCTGATAAGACTGAGAAAATATTCGAACCTCTTGTCAGGCTTCATGGACGGAATCAATATGAAGGTACGGGCTTAGGGCTGGCTCTCTGCAAAAGAATCATTTCTAATCATGGATGGGAAATCAGAGCGGAAAAACTACCACAACAGGGAACAAAAATAATCATCACCTTGGAACAAAGCTGATACGCAATCAACGCCTTTTCCCACTACTCCTTCCTCAAAATGAGAAAGGCAGCGATTATAGAGCTCTGCGTCCTAATAAATTTTGCACGGCGATGCGGTCGGTTCCTTTCGCCAACATAAATGCTGTGAACGATTGACGCAGTGAATGCGGAGTGACTTGCTTTTCAACCCCTGACGTAGCTAAAGCGGTTTTAAAGAATTTCGTGACACTACGAGTTGTCAGCTTCCCACCCCGTTCACTGGGAAATAAATAAGAGCCCGATGTTTTATTGCCAATCTGCCTTTGCAACGCATCTTTAAGACTGCTCGAAAAAATGGTCGTGCGCGCTCCCAGCTTTCCAATTCCCGGCACAAACAACATCAACTTATCAATGTTCACATGCTGAACTTTGACCGCCACCAACTCAGAAACCCGCAACCCTGCAGTGTAGGCCAACTCAACCATTAACCTGTGCTTCAAATTCTCTAATGAAATGGCTATTTTTCTAACTTCACTGACTGTCAGCACAACTGGTTTTAATTTTTTCTTGCGAGGCCGCTTGAATCCTTCTAGAACCAGATCATGATTATAAACAGCCGTATAAAAATAACTGAGCGCATTGTAGGCTTGATCCACCGTTGATCGGGATTTCCCTTTTTCAACAAGACCTTCCAAGTAGACTCTAATATCATCACTTGAAACATTTTGCGGATTGGTGAGGTTTTTGTCCCGCGCAAAATTTCGTAATTGCCCGAGATAGGCCTTGATGGTTTGCGGACTGTAAGCACGTTGCTCAAGATTACCTTGAATAGCACTGAATAATCGGGTCAGAGATAAAGGACTGGTGGCGACGCGGTTCATGATGAATTCTCCAGATGAGGCGGAATTCCTCCGCGGGTAGTGGGAGGATGCTTCCGTAAATAGAATGGATGATCGGCTTCCTAACTGAAAACGAAGTTTCTGTTAGGAATGGATAGCGGAACACTGACTTCCCCTATCTAAGAATTAATATAATCAATGTCTCACAAAAGGTCAAGTAGAAAAACGCAATAAAAATCAGTGCTTTACAGCAAACCTAAGGAGAGTAAAGAGTGGATCCTTTATATTGCGCAATGCCTCGCGATAGGAGAACATTGATCACTGCGACCCCCGGAACTCCCAAAATCATACCCGTTATCCCGAACAATTCCCCTCCCAATAAAACAGCCAGAATGACGGCTACCGGGTGAAGCCCAATATTATCGCCCACCACTCGTGGTGTTATAACCATGCCTTCTATCGCTTGTGCGATAGCAAAAACCCCCACCACGCTCACGACTGACAACCATTCTTGCGAATCGATATAGGTCAATAATACCGAAGGCACCAAACCCAAAATCAAACCGAGATAGGGAACGATATTAAACAAACCCGCCATCATCCCCAATGACAGGCTCATTGGCGTATCGCACAAAAACAAGCCCGCCGAATACATGAGCCCCATTAAACCAGCGACCATCAATTGCCCGCGTACAAAACGAGAAAGAACTTGATCAATGTCTCGCATCACCTCTTCGACTTCATTCTGAAGCCGTGGAGGAACCAGAGCTAATAACTTATTGTTGATCGCATCAAAATCACGTAGCAAATAAAACATCACCACCGGAATGATCACCAAATTGGCAAGCATCAAGATAATATTGACAAATTAGAGATTGATCCCCATATAAATTTACTGGAAAATTGCAACGCTTTCATCGGCAACTCGCCAAAACGTGACAACCCTTCCTGAATAAATTCTTCGACTCGGGCTGAGTCTAGGCCATGAATCAAATCCAAGACCGGGCGCATCCACTGCTGAAAAACCCCTACATATGTAGGAATATTTTTCGCGAGGTTCTCTGCCTGCATACTAAAAACAGGAATCAGCAACAGCACACATCCCAACGCCAGAAGAAAGAAAGTCAGCATTAATATCAAAACGGACAACGTTCTTGAAAGCTTAAAAGAAACCAGACGGTCTACCAAAGGATCCAACAGATAGGCCAATGCAAAGGCTATAAAGAAGGGGGCTATCACGCGCCGTGAAAAATAAAGCAGGATGCAAACTCCCAGCATGATAAAAAAAGAAATAAAAATTAGGTTTTTATTTTTTTCCTGATTCATTTTCACATATCCGACATGGATAAAGGGGGTGCTTGCGGAGCTTTTTTAGTTGGTAGTTCAACGCCTTTTTCCCGATAACGATGAAACGTGGGAACAAGAAAGTCAGAAAGTTTGTTGCTGGCAATATCAAAAGCGGAAAGCTCAGCCTGCAAAGCCTCTTTATGCTTAATGGTCGAAAATTCTGTCTTCGCCGCGATCAACGATGACTCCAATGTCGACACCGCTTTGATATTGATATTTGCCTGAACCATTTTGCTACCTTCTTTAGCATCCTCTCCGCGCAAGCTGGATACTGCTGTTCCCACGATAACGATATCTGCTCCCGCTTTCAACCCAATAGTCCGGGCAGAGTTCAGGTCACCCTTGATCGCGCTGAGAACGGTTTTTTCCGGAATTATTTCCCTTAACATTTCTCGCCCAATGACATCGATGCCATCTTCAATCAAATTATTAGCCAGTTGGTTTTCAGAAATGGGAACAACATCCCAAAAGGAATTTATCGGAGCAGAAGTGAAACTATTTTCATGAATCAAAAGCACCACCTTGGTTTCACTGACCGGGCCAGTGATCACACCAATACTAGTCAGAGCCTGCCTCACAGCGGAAAGGAAAAATCGCATTTCCAGCTTCACGTCAGAGGTCTTATTCACCGGGTCATCATAAGCTTCCAGAAATCGGTAGCTTTTCACATACTCAGGGGCGCGTCGCAATATTCTGCGCAGGTCTCTCTGGCTCGCTTCAAACTCCTCTTCGCCCATCATTTCTTTCAGAGCTTCCTCGAGGCCTTGCTTCAGAGCTTGTTTTACCGCCTGTTTTCGACCGACCACATAGTTTTCACCCACAACCTGAATCGTAGCGAAACCATTATAAACATCCCGTATATTTTGTTGAGCAAATGCTTCAGAGCTGAAATACCCACCTGAAAAGAAGAGACAGAAACCCATCAAGAGAGCCGGGAGACACCTCAATGAAGTTAAATTCATACTCGCTTCTTTCTCCGCACTTTAATTGGTTCCGGCTCTTTGGCAACGAGATACTTAATCATTTTAATTTCTTTAGGCCGAAGAAAACGACAAGCCGCCAGAGGAAGCCCGGTCAAATTCAAACCAGCAAAATGAGTGCGTTGCAACTTGATCACAGGATGCCCGATATGCTCACACACCCTTTTGACATGATGATTTTTGCCTTCCGTTAAAGTCAGTATCAGGAAACAGTTTTTCCCGCTGACCCGATGCACCTTTGCAACGACAGGACGAAATTGGCTGTCCTCAAGATGGACCCCACGAGCCAACCTTTTCAGAGTTTTTTCATTCGGAACCCCCGACACCTTGACCTTATAGGTTCTTTCCACTCCATACCGAGGGTCTAATAGTTTCTTTGCCAGAGCGCCATCATTGGTGAATAAAAGCAGACCTTGAGTATTAAAATCCAGACGGCCAACAGGAAAAACACGGGTCTTAATCACTCGCACATATTCCATCACCGTGGTTCTTCCGCGCTTGTCCTCCGTCGTTGTGGTCAAACAACCGGTGGGCTTATTGAGAATGACGTAGGCCGACTCTTGGTGACGAGGTATCGGCTCTCCATCGACCGTGATTTCATCCTTCTTCGGGTCAGCCAAAGTACCGAGCAGAGTGACCACTTGATTGTTCACACGCACCTTGCCTTGCTCAATCCATCTTTCGGCTTCGCGCCTGGAGGTGAGCCCGGCATCAGCGATTATTTTTTGCAAACGAGTTTTCATAAAGCCTTAGATAAAAATATTGCGGAACGAGCAAGAACCCGAGGCCTAATTGCTTTCTGGGTCTTCCCCGTTTTGAACGGATGGTGCATCCTCAATGGGAGCAGGAGAAGCCTCGGGGGCTTCTGCGTTTGAGAACTCTATTTGAGTTTGAAGAGGGGTGTCTTCTCCTTCCAACTCATCTCTCAAATCTTCCAGAGTGGGTAAATCACTTAAATCTTTCAAACCAAAATATTCCAAAAATTTCTGCGTCGTCCGATACATGATGGGCCGACCCGGAACTTTTTTTCTACCCGCAGGGCCGATCACCTTTTTCTCCAGCAAGGTCTTGACCACGCCACTTGAATCCACCCCGCGAATATCATCGACTTCCTGACGCGTCAACGGTTGCTTGTAAGCAATGATCGACAACGTGTCCAGACTCGGTTGAGAGAGTCGAGAAGACCGATCCAGTTTTAAATATTTGCGAATATATTCGTTGTAATCATGCCGGGTACAAAGCTGGTAACCATCGGCTACCTCCATGATCTGGAGATTGCGAGTGCCATAATCTTCCTTCAGTTCATCGAGTATCGCTTGTAGTTGGCCTTTGTCCGTTCCATCCAAAAATATTTTAGACAGCTCACTGGCGTTGACCGGCTGGTCTGCCGCCAACAAAACATTCTCAACCACTGATTTTAATTCTTCGTATTCCATATTAACCTTCATGCCCTAAAAATGAGCCAACACCCGCCAAGCCAGCTCCTTGCCAACTCGAAAAAGGTTCGCCTTTTTGCTTCCCTTTAACCGCTAGTGGTCGGGATCAAAATATTTACTTAATGCCAAACCCTGAGAATGATAATTGGAGTTCAGAGAAAGACCATACAGCTTTTCCGGTCGTTCCACCACTTTTTCAAATTTCAGACGACAAAAAGTCTGCCCGTCTTCAACCATAAAAGGCACATCATGAGGTCGCACTTCCATCACCGCCCGGGTTCCCTGATTCATCAGTTCATCCGTTCCATTCCAGCCAAATCCAGAGTCGAAAAAACCCGCATAGTGAGTGCGCAGTTCACCGCTATTAGGTTCGTAAGCAATCATCTCGGCAAGCCAGTCGGGCCATATACACACCCTTTCCTTCGACATCATTATATAGAAACTTTCCGGCTCCAGAATCAAACGATTCTTTTTATTTTTGTGAATCGGCTCCCAAAACTCATCCGCCTTATAATGCTTGATCTTAGATAGATCAATCACCGTAGAGTTGGTCTTGGCCTTATAGGCAATGATCGATTCCGGCTGATCGCCTGCAACATCCACGCTGACATAGATCCCCTCTTCAACCTTCACATCATCAACAGGAATAGAAAATCCACTCTGATCAAATAAAATAGGATTCTTCTTATATTTGAGCACCAGTTTCTTTTTGTCCAGAGCTTGTGACGTGACATGCGCAAGGCGTAACTGATTCAGAGACAGACCCGCATGAATTTTCACAGGAAAAGAACGCGAAATGATCTCCAGATACATTTTGCCACGATATCCGGCTGGAATTTCATCAAATCGATGCCCTCTGTCCACAATGACTCGCGTGAACATATCCAGCCTACCGGTTGAACTTTTAGGGTTCGCCAAGCCATATAACGAAGGTGGCAGAGCCAACTCTTCCATCAAAGGAATCAAGTAAATGGCATTTTTTTCTAATATCCCGCCATCCGAAATATCAAATTCATAAAGACTGATATCCTTGAGCTTGGTTTCCACCGGCTCATTCTCAGGCAGAAAACTGCATTGGATTCGGTATGCTTTCGGCCCCAACCGCAGATCCATGCTCACGGGCTGAATCTGAGAAGGAGCGATCGGTTCACGCGAGTGAATCATCCCTTGACGGTGTACCTGCTCAATCACCTGACAAGGAAGATAGCCCGACTTGCCTTTCAAAAAAGCCAATACGTCTGTTTCTAATAATTTATCTTCTGCCATAGAATCCGTTATAATTCAGTATTTTAGAATATTCTCACACAACTTCTCCCGCATCCCTTTCGACCAAAAACTAACCATAATTGCTATTTCTCAAGGTCTACCCAGTTGACAGGAAGTTTGTGGCTATGATTTAATCGTATTACTCGAAATAATTCAACCTGATTATTTTAATTAATCCATTAGCAGGAATGATAACGGAGCCGATATTTTCCGTTTTCGCTTGAAAATCGAGAGGAAAGTCGCCCTGAAAAATTCCTATAACCTTTTATCACTATTTTTAATGTTTTTTTGATTCACACCTCCATTTCAGGCTGTATTCAGGGTTTATGAATACAACACCTGTATATAAGGAATAAAATTCATTCACCAGCTATCTTTTAACGACTGGTCTTAATAATAACGGGTTGCCCCTAAGTAAGGTTCTGAAAATAAAACTATGAGCTCCAAAAACAAAAACAATGAGTCTGTTAGCAGTCCTGTAAAACGCACCCTCGTAATGGCTTCTTGGGTGGGGTTATTAGCCGTTGGGCTATGGGCCTTGATGAATTATTCAGCCCCTGAAAGAAACCTAGAGCCTTATAACAAGTTTCAGGATGCCAAAGCCAAACCAGAAAAACAGGCATCGCAAGCAGAACCTGAAGAACCCGAGTTCACCCTACCCAGCGATCTGGATACGGGAAAACTGATTAAGGCGGCAATGAATGTGCCAACCTCCCAAAACCAACTTCCCCGCGAAACATTGGAACACATCCAAAAAGGGATGCTGTTTACAGAAGAGGGAAAGTTCAACGCTGGAGATATGGAATTTGAAAAAGCGGCCAAAATCAGCCCCAACTCCCCCGAACTATTTTCAATCTGGGGAGCCGCTCTACGCATGGCCAAAAAATATGAAGGTGCGAACAGACGTTTTGCGCGCGCGCATGAGCTCTCACCCCGTGATGAGGAAATCACTTTTAACTGGGGCATGTCTGAGTTGGAAGCCGATCACCCAGAAGATGCAACCCAGCTGTTTATCAAAACCATAAAGATTTCTCCCAACCATTATATGGCCTATAACATGCTCGGGAAATCGTATGGCCGGCAAAAAAAATATGAAGAAGAAATCTCCGCTTATAAAAAAGCTTTGGGCATCAAGCCTGATTTTGCGCAGGGGCATTTTGACCTAGGCATCGTATTGAGCATACAGAAAAAGTTTGAACCGGCGGCTCCTCATTTCCTAAAAGCCATTGAGTTAGACAAACAGTTTGAAAAACCTTTTGTCATTCAGATGCTCACCGCCATGGGGCTTTATGACTCAGCGGCTGAGAAACCCATCAAAAAAGCACCCGAAAAAAAACCAGCACCCGTTCAACAAGCAAAAATAGAAACGCCTGATGCCAAAATCACGGAAGATAAAAAGCCCGAAGGTTCCGACCATAAGATGGAAGAAGGGTCGAAAAAAGTCAAAAACACCACCACCGTAAAAGGCAATATCCAAATCAATGGTCGCAACCCCGGCCCTGAAACACTGGTGTTTCTGGAGACCAAAAACAAATTGCGCGTTGCCAAACAAAAAACGCAGAAGCTCACTATCAGCCAGAGTGACTTGAAGTTTTTTCCCCAGCATTCGGTTGTGCAAGTCGGGTCCACCGTGACCTTTGCCAATGAAGACCGAGAAGTTCACAATATTTTTTCAAAATCATTGAGCAACCAGTTCAATTTGGGAGCCATGGCATCGGGCTCCAACAAAACCGTAGAGTTCACGCAAGCCGGGCCAGTCGTCCTGCGTTGCAACATGCACAAAGACATGATAGGAACCCTCTTCGTCGTCCCGAATGGTTATTACACCAAGGTCGATTCGCACGGAAACTATCAATTTGAAAATATAAAAAGCGATGGCTATATCATGCAGGTGTGGAGCCCCATGCTGGCTCCCGAAGAAGTCGAGGCCAACCTCAAATCTGCAGACCTGACAGGGGTTGACCAAACTTTGGACTTTGACATCAAGTCTGCTTCGGTGCCAGGAGAAATCCATGACATGACCGATCCGACCGACTACAACTCCATCGTTGACAATATCGAACGAGAAATATTCCAGGGCATTGAAGACTGGAAGAATGGCAAAAAATTTATCTCTCGCAAGCGTTTGCTCATGGCCATCACCAAGCATTATGATGGCGAAGGCTTGAAAGGGGCAATTGCCAAAAGTTTCAGTTCCAAACGTAGCATTAAACTGGAGCAGAAACTGGACAATATCCGCAAGGAAATTTCTGGCTATGGCAAATCTAAAGAACCCGTGACAGAAGCTTCCTTAAAAAGTCAGGCTAAATTCGTTGTATCGCAACTGCGCTTGAACGTTAAAGAGCTCGAAGTTCGCCTCAAGCCTTCTAAGGAAGGCAAGAAATAGGCCTTCACGCTTACAAGCCAACCTGATGGGCTCTCCTCCTTACAAAAGGGGGAGAGCCGTTGTATCGCCTCCTTTTCGTTCTGGAACCTTATTGCTTATTTGCTTCCCTCGCCAGAGGGTGATATTTTATCTGCATGAGCCTACTATTATTCAACACCCTGACAAGAAAAAAAGAGGAATTTGTTCCTCTCAAAGAAAAGCAAATTGGCATGTATGTATGCGGAGTCACCGTTTACGATTATTGTCATGTTGGTCACGCCCGTGCCGCCATCGTATTCGACACGATGTACCGTTATTTCCAATACCTCGACTATAAAGTTTGCTTCGTCCGCAACTTCACCGACATTGATGACAAAATCATCAAACGCGCCAATGAAGAAGGCATCGACTGGCAAGAGGTCAACCAAAAATACATTTCCGCTTTTTACGAAGACATGGGTCAACTGAACATCGCCAGCCCGACTGAAGAACCCAAAGCCACTGACCACATCCCCGAAATGCTGGCCATGATTCAGTCTTTGGTCGATCAAGACAAAGCCTATGAAGCAGAGGGCGATGTTTTTTATTCGATCAAATCGTTCAGCGACTACGGTTGTCTTTCTGGCAAAAATATTGATGACCTACAATCGGGAGCCCGTGTCGAAGTCAACGAAACCAAACGCAACCCGCTAGACTTTGCTTTGTGGAAAAAGAGCAAGCCGGGAGAACCTTTTTGGGACAGCCCTTGGGGCCAAGGTCGCCCTGGCTGGCATATCGAATGTTCGGCCATGAGCAAAAAATATCTCGGCGACACCTTTGACATTCACGGTGGCGGGAAGGATCTTGTTTTTCCACATCACGAAAATGAAATCGCCCAGTCCTGCGGTTGCACTGGCAAACAACCGGTGCGCTACTGGGTGCATAATGGCTTCGTCAATATCGACAAAGAAAAGATGTCCAAATCGCTGGGCAATTTTTTCACCATGCGCGATGTTTATAAAAAATATCATCCTGAAGTTTTACGATTATTTCTTGTCAGCAGTCATTACCGTAGTCCCATCGACTTTTCGGAAAAAAATCTCGATGATGCCACCAAGGTGCTATCACGGTTTTATGAGGGGCTATCAGGCGCAAGAAAATTAGTGGCAAACATAGACATGTCATCAATTCCTTATTTCCAGAACAAGGTTAAAAACCACCCTCTGACACAAAAATTCACAACCGCTATGAACGACGACTTCAACACCGCCGTGGTCATAGCGCATATGAATGAAGGACTGCGGAACCTGAACACGGCCGTGCAGAACAATGATACTTCGTCTCTCGAAGACCTTGCCGTCACGATGACAGCCTGGGAACAGGCGGGCCAGATTCTGGGTCTGTTTTTTCAAACTCCCGAACAATTTGAAGCCGACCTCTTTAAAATCAAAAACAGCGATAAAAACCTCGATGTCAGCAAAATCGAACAATTAATCGCCGACCGTAAATCAGCACGCCAATCTAAAAACTGGGCCGAAGCAGACCGTTGCCGAGATGAACTGACCGAAATGGGAATCCTCATCGAAGACACGGCGAACGGCACCGAGTGGAAATTAAAATGACGACTCTGGCACCTTTTTCCGATACCTATCTGAAATTTGCCAATGCCTGCAATCAGTTTGAAGTGCAAGAAGACAACCATCGCATACAAGTACCTGAAAAAATCATCCGCTGTATCTGGAACGACCAATTATTTAGCACCCCTGCACTACAAACTCCTGAGGGACAAAATCTGGAGATCGTTGACGCTGGAAACTGGAATTTCGGCAATGGCCCCGACTTCACCAATGCCACACTCAAGGTCAACGGAAAAATTTATACCGGGGATGTACAACTGGATACTTATGCCACCGACTGGAATAGTCGC
>JABIYR010000023.1 GCA_018702695.1 Nitrospina sp.
CCCGCGACGGTATTTTATCCCGGCACGCCTTTGCCATTGCATATATTTGAGCCTCGTTACCGGCAGATGACAGCAGATGCCCTCAACGGCAAGCGAAAAATAGGCATGGTTCTTCTCAAGCCCGATTGGGAATCGACCTATTTTGCACGACCTGAGCTATTCTCTGTAGGCTGTGTGGGGAGCATAGAAAAAGAAACTCGCCATGCAGATGGAAAATATGATTTCACCCTAGTCGGTTTGCGCCGCTTTCGTATTTTAAACGAACTGGATGAAAAGCCCTACCGACTTGCCGAAATCGACCTGCTTGAAGAGCAAAATGAACAGGAAATTGGCGATGCCCCCAATGCAACCCGCGATGCTTTGATCGACCGATACCGAGAGTTCACCGATATGATTCCAGCCAACCACTCATGGAGTCAGGAGCCAGACTGGAACTTGGGTAATAAGCTCAGTCAGTTTGTTGATCGTTTTGCGTATCGGCTGGATCTTTCTTTGGAAGAAAAACAAGCTTTTCTTGAACAACAAGATGTTCTGCGCCGGGCCGAGTTTATACATAACTGCCTTAAAATGAAAATGAGCCTCATCCACCTCGCCAAAACCCGCAACATCACCCCCGACTCTGCCAAATGGAATTGATGGTTCGCCGTAGCGAAAACTTTCTTATTTAAGGAAGAATGAGGCTTAAGCAGGTGATGCCGCCATCGGCTTTTTCAAATTCGCTCATTTCCAACTCAATGGTTTTAAATCCATGAGACTGAATTTTTTCGTGGATATGGGGGAAGCCTGCGGGCAACAGGACGGTGTTGCCCAGTGCCAAACAATTGGCGGCATACGAGTCGTTGGAGGAAACTTCTATCCAGTCAAAATGTTTTAGGCTGGACGTATCCAGACGCGTGGTATCAATGATGATTCGATTGTTGCCGAGATAGGTGGTTGCGCTTTTGAGATGCAAGCCTTGTGTCACAGTCACAGGAATTATTTTTTTTGTCGTGTGTTGTGCGAGTGCTTGCATCGCTGTTGCATTAGTGCGTTTTGAGAGGCCGACAAAAATGGCATCGGGAGTGTTCATCACATCGCCCCCATCCAAAGTGGCGGGAGGGTTTAATGTTATACAATCCCGGTAATTTTTGAGTGCCATCGCAGAGGAGGGAACTTCTCCTTGGCGCGAGAGTTCTTTCATCGGGCACAATAATACATTGTCTTCTAGAATCACCGCCGTGTCTTCAACGAAGGTGGCATCGGCTAAAAGGTCTTGAGTGGGCAGATATTCCACCTTGCCTCCGACCTGCTCCAAGGCCTCCACATAATGTTTATGTTGCTGTAGGGCGAGGGTCAGGTCGATAGTATTTTTTTTTGGGTGCTCCGATAGGGCCTGAGAAAAAGCCTGACCCGGTTTTCTCACCCATGCTGTGAACGGTTGCACGCAGACCTCCTTTTCAATCGCAGGTAGGAGTGTTCATCAATCGAGAGAAATAAAGCATGGGCAAAAGTTTTTTCGCTTTCTTAAGAACTTTAAGGAGGGCCTTGCTGGGTTTAAGCTTACTGCCGATTTTGTCTGGTTTGGCCATATATGCCACGCCATTTATCAAGGTGAAATCATGACGATTGAAGCGCATTACTTTGCGGTGATACTCGTTAGGGTGGCCAAAAATTTCATCCAGTTTCGGAACAAATTTTTCATCCATGGCATAAAGTTCTCCATGCATCATGCCTGCGCTGTCATCGGTCGGTTGGATATTGGGCAATCCAAGCCCTTCTAACCCTTCATTGTCGATAGGAATTTTGTTGAATACCAACTCCCAGCCTGAGAGGGTCACAGAGGATTTGGAGACATATTCCAAACCCTGCTCTTTAAAATAATCTTCGTCGATCAGTTTTCCGTACGCGAAAAAATGGATGATATCAGCCATTATTAAAACTCCTCGTCATGTTGCTCATGGGCTTTATAGTTTATCCTAAAAAGGTCCCGGCAAAGAACTTGCTGGGTATTAGGGAGTATGATAGTATCAAAAAATCATACCTTCGTGACCGTCATTTTCAATTTGATTGAAGAAAGTTTGAAATTCCGGTCGATTCTAGCAGATGCGCTAAAATATTAAGATTTGTCTTGGCAGAATATAACTTCCAAGACATTGTTTTTTTTAATTTAAAGGAGTTTTTTATGTCAGCCAATGTGATTACGGTTTCCGATGCGGAATTTGATCAGACGATTTTGAAGTCTGATAAGCCCGTGATGTTGGATTTCTGGGCCGAGTGGTGTCAACCTTGCAAAATGCTCACACCTACGATTGAAGAGTTGGCTGGGGAGTTTGACGGTCAGGTTCTGGTAGGAAAATTAAATGTGGATGATAACCCAAGCACGGCAACCACTTACGGTATCCGCGGCATTCCCACCCTGCTTTTCATCAAGGATGGCAAGGTGGTTCAGCAGGTTGTAGGGGTCAAATCGAAAGCCGAGATTAAAAAGGTTATCGAGGAAAGTTTGCTGGCATAAAACGTCTCGTTTTCTGGATAGAAATTGTTCAAAAACCCTTTTCCCGTTTGGGAGAAGGGTTTTTTTTTGCCACAATTAAATGCTTGTATAAACGGGTTGTAGCCCAATTTTCTCAATCATTTTGATGTCTCTTTTGGGGTCTTCCCCCTTAGTGGTGAGGTAGTTGCCACCGAGAATTCCGTTGGCTCCGGCCGAGAACAGTCGTTCTTGTTGGTCGGTAAACACTTCTTCTCGCCCGCCACAGACGAACAGGTCGATCTTGGGTAAAATCAGACGCAATAGAGCAATGGTTCTTAGGGCTTCATAATGCCCCAAGGGTTTCAGATGATCCAACCCGGTTCCTTCTATGGGTTTGAGAAAATTGATCGGAAACGACTCGGTTTCCAAATCGCGAATAGAAAAAGCCAGCTCGGCTCTTTGAGCGAAAGACTCTCCCATCCCGAAGATGCCCCCGACACAGACCTGCAACCCTGCATCTTTGGCGTTCTGTACGGCACTCACCTCATCTTCATAGGTATGCGTTGAAACGACTTTGTCAAAATGACTTTTTGCGGTTTCCAGGTTATGGTGACATCGGTCCAGCCCGGCTTCTTTCAGTTCCCGCAAATGTTCCATTGGCATCAGCCCTAGCGAACAACAGGTTTCGAGTTGGGTTTCGGCTTTGATTCGTTTGATGGCTTCAATCACTCGGTCCAGTTCTTTGCGGTCATCCATAGCGGTTCCAGAAACGACGATTGAGAACTCATTGGCTCCAAAAGACTCGGCCTCTTTTGCGGCAGTGACGATTTGTTCGACATCCATCAGCTCATATTCGGGAGAATCGGTTTGAAACGAGCTAGACTGAGCACAGAAAGAGCAGTCTTCGACACATTTCCCAGATTTAGCGTTGACGATGGAGCAGATTTTTACATCCTGCCCTTTAAAATGATCACGGATGCGGTCGGTCCCTAAGAAGAGGTAGTCCAACTCCTCATGCGTTAAAGATTCAAGTTGTAGAGCCTGATCGTGGGAAATCGACTCGCCCTTCAGGGCGGTATCGACCATAGTATCTATCAATTCAGTTCGCATTGAATATTTCGTCTCTAAAGGTTGAAATGGATGTTACATCATAGTGTTTCTTTATTCATAACTCAATAGTTTCACTAATTCTTCTGCGCTATGGACGGGAGCTAAACAGGCCCCCTGTCGGCAGACATAAGCGGTTGCCTTTCCATTTACCAGTTGGCGATTCTTTAAAAGTGGAATGGTTTTCCCGGCATTTTCCACCTCATCTTCGTAAACAAAGGCAAAGACTGCATTGGGGTAAAATCCTTTTCGCAGGGTATTCAGCAGTTCCTCGGTAGTGGGGTCGTTTCTCTTGCCGATTACGGCGACTTCTTTCATCCCCCCGAGATGCAAATGTAGAGCTTGAAGCATGAAGGCTGAATTGAGGCCATACTCCATGAGTTCTTCGCTAAAATTTAAAAATATTTTTTCGGCTTTGAGGGCCAAAGTAGGGTCGGCCAGATAGGCCGATAGTCTTAGCAGGGTCAATGCCGCATTGCTGTTGCCAGACGGTTCCACCCCATCGTAGCCGCTGATCTGCCGCACTAACAGTTCTTCTCCATCACTGGCGGTCTCGTGAAAAGTTCCATTCTCATTGGAGAATTTATCTTCGACCCGAAGCATTAACTCGTGGGCCGTTTGAATATAATGCGGTTCGTAAGTAGCTTCATATAAATCCAGGCAGGCGGTGGCGGTAGCGGTGTAGTCGTAGAGATAACCGTCGTAGCGCGCTTCTTCTTCGCGGTATCGACGCAGAATTTTTCCTTCCGGCGTGCGTAACTTAGAGAGAACGAACGTCATCGCGCGGGTCGATTTTTGTATGCGGTCGGCATCGTCCAGCACCCGGCCTGTTTTGGCCATCGCACTGATCATCAGCGCATTCCAAGACGTGAGCACCTTATCATCCAATAGGGGGCGAATGCGCTGACTGCGAACTTCAAGCAGTTTGTCTCGGGCAGTTTTCAGTTCGCGCAGGATATCGACTTCTTTCATGCCAGTTTCTTTGGCGATGGTTTCTGGGCCTTTTGTGACATGCAGAATATTATTGCCCTCAAAATTCCCATCCTCGCTGATATTGTAAAAGGGGATGGCGATTGAGGCTGTTTTTCTTCCCAGAACTTGTTTGACCTCTTCCTGCGTCCAGACATAGAATTTACCTTCTACCCCTTCACTGTCGGCATCTTCGGCGCTGAAAAAGGCTCCATCGTTCGAAGTCATGTCGCGGTCGATGTATTGAAAAAGGTCGTTGGCATAGCTTGCAAACTCCTCTTTACCTGTGACTTGATAGGTTTCGATCAGAGCGGTGGCAAACAGGGCGTTGTCATAAAGCATTTTTTCGAAATGTGGCACCAGCCATTTATGATCGGTGCTGTAACGAGAGAGACCTCCCCCGATTTGGTCATAAATTCCGCCGAACTTCATGGCTTTGAGGGTGTTTTCCGTCATCGTCAAGCTGTTGTTGTGAGCCGTACGATGATAATGCCGGAGCAGGAGCGATAACCCCATAGAAGGGGGGAATTTATTTTGTGGTTGAAACTGAAAGCCGTGGTTCAGAGGGTCGTAATGTTTTTCAAAAAGCTCGACAGCTTTATCCTCACCGTCAAAACCCAAATCATCTGACGTGGCAGAACTTTTTTCACGTAAAGAGGTTTGGCGAATATAGCCCACCACTGCCTTGGTCTGCTTTTCAACTTTATCCTGCTCGTTTGTCCATGTGTTGATGAGAAACTGAAGTACATCAAGAAAAGACGGCAGATTATATCGACGTTCGGGCGGAAAATAAGTGCCGCCATAAAAAGGGACGGCATCGGGAGTCAAGAACACATTAAGAGGCCACCCCCCTTGTTGCCCCAGAGCTTGTACGGCTTGCATATAAATGCTGTCGACATCGGGCCTTTCTTCGCGATCTACTTTGATGCAGATAAAGCTTTCATTGAGCACTGCGGCCAAGGTCGGGTCTTCAAACGATTCGCGTTCCATAACATGGCACCAATGGCAGGTGGCATAGCCGATGCTTACCAAAACGGGAATATTTTTTTCTTTAGCGATTTTGAAAGGTTCATCCCCCCATGCGTGCCAATCAACCGGGTTGTGCGCATGTTGTAAAAGGTAGGGGCTTTTTTCGTTGATCAGAGAGTTGGTGTACTGTTGTTCGGTCATGAGTTCACTTCTATTTGGTGGAGTCAGAGAGGTGCTGGGGGGAACCAGAATCCGAATGCGATGTTAAAGATTTGCGAAACGTTGGAAAAAATCTGGAAACGATTTTTCTACACATTGGGGATTTTTAATGCCGACTCCTGGAATTTTTAACCCGGCTACCGCAAAGCTCATTGCCATACGGTGGTCGTTATAAGTTTCGATTTCAGCTCCGTGATAGGTTCCGGGCTTTATAATGAGGTAATCTTCCCCCGCTTCAACCTCTGCCCCCAAGCGCGTTAACTCATTAGCCAGAGCTGAGATGCGATCGGTTTCTTTGATCCTCAGATTACCGATGCCTTCTATTACCGTTTCCCCTTTTGCAAACAAAGCGGTTACAGCTAAGGTTTGAACGGCATCGGGCATGTTATTCATATTGATGGTGATTCCCCGTAAAGGGTTTCCTTTAATATGCATTGAGTTGGATTTTATTTCCACTCGGCAACCCATTTGTTCAAGAACGGAGGCAAATTTCGCGTCTCCTTGAACGCTGTTTGGCTGGATGTCGGTGAGGGTCATCTCTCCCCCAGTCACAGCTGCCGCCGCCAAGAAATAAGTGGCGCTCGACCAGTCGCTTTCCACTCGATAGGTTTGAGCTTTATAGCGATCTCCGGCTTTGACGGTGAAACGCTGGTAACTCTCATTTCCAACATGAACTCCGAAGGTCTTCATGATGTCGAGAGTGATATCGGCGTAAGACTTTGATGTGAGGTCTCCTTGAATATGAACACAAGTGTCTTGTTCAAAATAAGGGGCAGAAAGCAATATAGAGGTGAGATATTGACTGCTATTATTCCCTGCCAGCTTAATGTTTCCGCCTGGCACCTTTCCGCCTTCAATGTCTATGGGGGGGCAACCGGTGTTGTTTACCGAATTGGCTTGGACTCCCATTTGTTTGAGGCAATCCAAAAGGTCGGCCAGCGGTCGCTCGCGCATACGTTCGTCACCATCTAGATGAATTTTCCCGGGGACGAGTGACGAAAAAGTGGTGAGAAATCGCATGGCGGTTCCTGCATTGCCAACAAAAATAGGATCACTGGGCATAGCAAGTTCCCCCCCTTTGCCAAAAACAATGAAGGCTTCTCGATCTTCTTGAACAGGAATTTGAAAGGCTTTCAGAGCCTGGATCATATATTTGGTGTCATCACTGACCAGAGGTTTTTCTAGTCGGCATTCCCCATCGCTGAGCCCTGCAATCAATAATGCCCGATTGGTATAACTTTTAGAGCCGGGAATGGTGACGGTGGCTTGCAGGTTTTGTATTGGTTTAATTTCTATCAAGGTCTTGAATATTTAGGGTTAAAGGTTAGGAATATAACATAGGCCAGAGCCTATATTTGGAGGAATAATATCACAGTTCATTTTATCTCTTCTGAGTGGGCTTGGTTGTTTCAATTCTGGGATTCTGATATGATCAGGGTTTCTGGAAGTTTTATGCTAAATTCTTGCTATGTCTATATATTTAAAGGTTTTTTCGTGCTAGGGAGTGGGTATGGCTGAGAATGAAAAAGGGACTTTGTGGTACCGATTGTGGGACCACCGGTCGCAAAGGGAGAAAAAACGCCTACGGTCACTTGTTCCTTGGATATTATATGGGGCCTTTGTTTTTTACGGAATCATTTATTTGTCGATTCTCAATACTGTCAACCGAGAAAAAACTGGCACGGCTGTTAAGTCGTGGTTTGGCGGTGATAGTGAAGAAATCATTCAAGCTCGGGAAAGAGAAGAATCGGAAATTAAAGAAAGTTTTAAGCTCCTGCGCAAACGGGTTTCTGGCGGGCATTAGGTTTCCCCTCTCTCTCTAGAGTTGAGGGTTTTTGACTTAATAAAGAAGGGTTGATCTATTCATGAAGCGTTTAATATTTATATGTAATTGGTTTTACCTGTTTTCGCTTTGCCTGTGGACCGGAGGAATGTTTCTGCTGGGTATTCTGGTGGAGATCATGGTGCGAATCAGTTTGAAAGATCAGCCGCTGGTTGCCAGCTCAATCATGAACAAAATCATGGATGTTTTCAATATCCACATCATCTACACATGCATTGTGTTGATGGTTCTGGCTGAAGCCATCAAGTTTCTGGTCGCAAAATATAGTTCGGTGGGGTATGAGTCGCAAATTGTGACCAAACGTAAATACACCCGCGAAATATGTCTGGCGATCATGATTGTTCTGGCCTTATACATCGGCAGTATTCTCAGGCCCGAAATGCATGCTATGGATAAGCTTAAAAAAGCCAACCCGGCAGACCAGAAACTGCAAATTCAGTTTGACCGTTATCACTCTAGGCTGACTTGGATCTATACCGTGAATATGGTTTTGGGTCTGACGCTATTCTATATTCATGGCAAAGAGATGGTTCGTTTCTCGCCCCGGCGTGAGACGTTGCAATGAGTCGGCTTTAATAACCGTAGCAATGCTCAACAACCTCTCAACTCCCTTGAATAAGGGTTTCGAGAAGGTGTAATTTTATACTTGATCGCAGTTCAAAGAAAAATCTTTGCATGCAGAAGGTGTTCTCACAATGACCGCTCCCTCGGGAGGGGGCCGCAACTTTGAGTCGTTAAACCCATTGAAGGCAAAAAATATTCATTCAGATCATTCATTGAGGTTGTCTGTATTCCTTAAGTGGGCATGGGTCAGTGCGGTTTGCATTCTTTGTTTTGCGGTGAATGTCTCGGCCCCTGAGGCACAAGAGAAAGCTCCGGCCATTGTTAAGGGAAAACCGATGGTTGATCAGGCTCAAGGTCTTGTCACAAGAGAACCGATCATTGAAAAATTCATCAATTGGCCGGAGTCACCTGAAGAGTCTAAACCCACTTCTGATTTGGCCCCAATGATTGCCAGCGATCTTACTGATATGGCTTTTATTCGCGTAGGTCGGTTTGCTCGTGGCTCTAACTTTAAATCCAATAAGGAAGCCTTTAAATTATGTCGTAAGCAGGACAAGGCTTGTCGCCTGTGGTGGTTTTCTGATGAGTATCCTTTGAAGCTGGTCAAGCTGGACAGTTATTGGATCGATATCTACGAAGTGACCAATGAAAAATATCTGCAATTTGTGAAAGCAACCGGGCATCCCCCGGCATTGGATGATTCTTGTACCACCGATTCCTGTCGCGAAGGAAACTTGTGGAAGGGCGAAACTTTTTCGAAGGCGATTCGGCGACAACCTGTTACCCAAGTAAGCTGGTATGATGCCGTGGCCTACTGCAAATGGCGAGGCAAACGTTTGCCGACCGAAGCGGAGTGGGAAAAAGCCGCGCGCGGGCCAAGTGGTAGCATGTACCCTTGGGGAAGTGGTTCTCCCAAAGGCCGTGCAACCTATAAGCGTAAATGGAGGGGAATCTACACCATGAGCAATGTGGGCAGTTATCCCAGCGGTGTTTCTGTTTACGGGGTGCATGATATGGCTGGCAATGTTTGGGAATGGGTGAGCGACTGGTATAGTCGCACCTATTATACTTTTGGAACTAAAAATAACCCGAAAGGTTGGGAAGAGGGCAAGTATAAGTCGCTTCGTGGTGGCTCCTGGGTCAATTATGGTGACACCTTAAGAAGTGCTTTTCGCAGATGGAGTCAACCCGATGTCCGGTTTAATGATACCGGTTTTCGTTGTGCCATGTCTGTGTCCACTGAGCCTGAAACCAAATAATTATTGATGGCTGAAAAACCAAAAAGATCTGCGGAGTTGACCGATCGAGAGCGCGAGCTTTTAAAGCCCTATCTTTCGGATGTGGATGCCAATGTGTTCGCGCTGGAGAACCTGAATCCAGAAGTAATCGGCGGAGCTTTAGCTCGATACAGTCGAGCCCCGACCGGGTTTAAGGAAACGGTTGTGCGTGAGTTTTTGAACCCCGATGGCAGCCCCAATGATGTTAAGGGTTCGCAGATGATAGATCGAGTGGTCAATAAGTTTGGTGATGAATCGGTGGCTGAGCTTGCGGTGGCCCCATTATGCGTAGAAGAAATCTCCAATCTGATGACCAAGGTCATCGAAGATTGCAGGATCGGCGGATCACCCATTGAAGAATCGACTCGCTATGTTCTTTATGATGTTAAAAAGAATGGGCGCTGGCGTTATGTATGTCCAGATAATATTAAAGAATCTGGGCTGGGTAATGCTTATGTCGCAAATATGGATTTTATTTTTGAAACCTATGCCAGCATGGTGGAACCCATGCAGGCGTTATTTCGTAAACGTCTTAGCGCAGACGCATTTGAAATTGAAGTCGAACGTGAGGGAACGATTCAAAAGGCAGGCCTGAAATCTCTGCAAGATGAAAACGAAATCAAAGCTCATCGCATTGCCTACAATTTTACCATCCGCAGTGCGGCCTGTGATGTGATTCGCTGTATCCTTCCGGCTTGCACTCAATCTAATGTCGGGCTGGTGGGTAACGGGCGTTATTATTCCGGTTTGATCAGTAAGCTGTTATCGCAAGATTTAACCGAAGCGCATCATTTGGCGAAGCTCATCCGCAAGGCTCTCAACACTCAGATCCCCACTTTCATCAAACGGGCGGAACGCAACTCTTATGCCGTCGAAAATCAGTCAAAAATGCGAGCCCTGTGTCAGGGCCTGTTCAACTCGATATCGATTGCCAACTCAGAGGAAGTGACATTACTGGAAGACAAGCCGGAAGACCAGTGGGTGAACCTGTTGTCGAATATGATTTTCCCGTATGTTCGACATTCGACCTGTCAGATTCGTGGCATTGTCAAAGCCTTGCCAGAAGAACGGCAAAATCAGATTTTTGCGACCTATATTGGGTCACGTCAAAGCAAACGCGACCGTGCTGGCAGAGCCTTGGAGTATGGCTATCCCATACAATTTGATATTCGTGCCGGGTTTGCAGAATACCGCGATTTGCAACGTCACCGCATGCTCACTCAGCAGCGGCAAGACTTGGGGGTCGATCTGGGTTATTCAGTGCCAGAAGAAATTGCTGAAATAGGGATGGGCGAAAAGGTGCAGGAATGTTTTGAGCGTACCGAGTCATTGCACCGAGACCTTCAGCGAGCAGGTATGGAGCAGGAGGCGCAATATGCAACCTTATTCAACCACCTCATTCGCTGGAATATGGGCATGAATCTCAGAGAGTTGGGGCATTTTGCGGAATTGCGCACCCAGAAAGCAGGGCACCCGAAATACCGGCGCACGACTCAGATAATGGCTCGTCTCTACCTTGATCGTCACCCGCAAATGGAACCGGTTTTGCGCTTTGTGGATTACAACGATTACGATGGCGGCATCACCCGTGCAGATCAAGAGGCGCGTACAGCCCGAAAAAGTCTGGCCTCGAACCTTTTTGATGATTTGGATGACTGATATTTTTTTGAGCCGAGACTGAGTATTTGAGCTGAGGTTTCATCTTACAAAGGTCGGGTCATTTTTTTGTGAGATTTTTAGAAAAAAAATGTATTTTATGGTAGGCTTAAGGGCTTAAAAATACCCCCCAATCAATTCTTAACTGAGAGACAAAAGCGATGAAGATTGGTATTCCCAAGGAAGTTCATGCTGGCGAGAGAAGGGTGGCCACCACCCCCGAGGTCGCGAAACAGCTTATAAAACTGGGCTTTGATGTAGCTATTGAAGCAGGTGCTGGTTCGGCGGCCCATTACTCAGACGCTTCTTATGTTGAAGCGGGCGTAACGGTGGTCAAGGGCGCGAAAGAAGTTTGGGCAGAAAGCGATATTGTTTTAAAAGTTCGTGGCCCAGAACTGAACCCCGACTTGAATATTGAAGAAGTAGACTTGCTCAAAGAGAAACAAATTCTTATTTCATTTCTCTGGCCGGCACAGAATGCAGACTTACTACAAAAACTAGCAGACAAAAAAGTCACTGCCATGGCAATGGACATGGTTCCGCGCATATCTCGGGCGCAAAAAATGGATGCACTCAGCTCGATGGCGAATATTGCCGGATATCGAGCCGTGGTCGAAGCCGCTCAGCATTTTGGTCGGTTTTTCACCGGGCAGATCACCGCAGCAGGAAAAGTTCCTCCTGCTAAGGTCATGGTGATTGGTGCGGGAGTAGCGGGTCTTGCCGCAATCGGTGCTGCAAAAAGCATGGGTGCTATAGTGCGAGCCTTCGATACGCGACCGGAAGTAAAAGAACAGATCGAGAGTATGGATGCAGAATTTCTGGAGCTTGATTTTGAAGAAGAAGGTTCCGGCACAGGCGGCTATGCCAAGGTGATGAGTAAAGAGTTCATCGCCGCAGAAATGGCCCTCTTTGCAGAGCAAGCGAAGGAAGTAGACATTATCATCACCACAGCATTGATTCCCGGAAAACCAGCTCCCGAGCTGATTTTAGAAGACATGATTGCTTCGATGAAAGACGGAAGCGTGGTGGTCGACTTGGCCGCTGAACAAGGCGGAAACTGTAAACTTTCCGAAGCCGGGAAAGTGGTCAAGGCGCATGGTGTTTCCATCATCGGGTACACCGACTTGCCGAGTCGCATGGCGGCGCAATCCAGTCAATTGTATGGAACGAATTTGCGTCACCTTCTGACAGATATGTGCAAAGCAAAAGATGGCATTGCCCTCGTAGATTTTGACGACGAAGTGGTTCGCGGAGCCACGGCGGTGAAAGAAGGGGAAATCACCTTCCCACCTCCGGCACCGAAACTTTCGGCGGCACCTGCTAAACCGAAAGAACCTGCCCCGATTGTTCAGCCGAAGGAAGAAAAGCCTTCTTGGTTCGGTCCTGTTATTGGTTTTGGGCTTGGGGCTTTTGCCTTATTTGGGCTGGGTTCGGTTGCTCCGGAATCCTTCATGGCTCATTTTACCGTATTTGTTCTGGCCTGTTTTGTCGGCTATATGGTGATCTGGAATGTGTCGGCAGCGTTGCACACTCCGCTGATGAGTGTCACCAATGCGATCAGTAGTATTATTATTATCGGTGCTATTGTTCAGATCAGTGCTGAGGGAACCATGGTTATGCTAGTGTCGACCTTTGCAGTGTTGATCACGGCTATTAATATTGTAGGCGGTTTTGCAGTGACGCGCCGCATGCTTGAAATGTTTCGTAAATAGGAGGCGATTAGATGAGTCAAGGGCTTGTAACCGCCTCTTACGTAGGGGCAACGATTCTTTTTATTTTGGCGTTGGGTGGCTTGAGCAACCAGGAGACCGCTCGTCGAGGCAACATCTATGGCATGCTGGGCATGCTCATTGCACTCATAGCGACCATAGCTAACGTGACCGACAATATGGGCTTTTTGATTTTGGCTTTGTTGGTCGGTGGTTATGTGGGGCTGTCTTTAGCGCGTAAAGTGCAAATGACGGAAATGCCAGAACTGGTTGCTATTTTGCACAGTTTTGTTGGGCTGGCCGCCGTGTTGGTAGGCTTTGCCAATTTCATGGGTCCATCGACGCATTTTACTGGCGTAGAATTGACGATCCATGATGTGGAAACTTATCTGGGCATACTCATTGGAGCGATTACCTTATCCGGTTCGGTCATTGCATTTGGTAAACTAAGTGGCAAGATTTCAGGAAATGCCATGTTGTTGCCAGCAAGACATTGGCTCAACCTGGGTCTGCTGATCCTGTCCATCTACTTATGTAATGTGTTCGTAGATCAGTCTGCCGCAGGTGGTGGAACATTTCCGTTATTGGTTATGACCCTCATTGCTTTGTTGTTCGGGGTTCATATGGTCATGGCTATTGGCGGTGCAGATATGCCGGTGGTAGTTTCCATGCTGAATAGTTATTCCGGTTGGGCGGCTTCTGCAACCGGGTTCATGCTCAATAACGATTTGTTGATTGTAACGGGGGCGCTGGTTGGAAGTAGTGGTGCGATTCTTAGCTACATCATGTGTCGGGCAATGAATCGAAGTTTTATTTCGGTCATTGCTGGCGGGTTTGGTACGACAACAGGGGGCGGTGCTTCTGCATCTGCTGAAGAAGGCGATCAGGGTGAAGTGGTTGCGTTGCAAGCTCCTGAGGTCGCAAATCTGTTGACCGAGGCTAAAGAAGTTATGATCATTCCTGGTTACGGGATGGCAGTAGCTCAGGCACAGCATATTGTTTGCGAGATCACAAAATCTCTGCGGGCTAAAAAAGTGAATGTGCGGTTTGGCATTCATCCCGTAGCCGGACGCATGCCGGGGCATATGAATGTTTTACTGGCAGAAGCTAAAGTGCCCTACGACATTGTTTTTGAGATGGATGAAATCAATGAAGATTTCCCCAAGGTGGATGTGACAGTTGTTATCGGCGCCAACGATATTGTCAACCCTTCTGCACTCACAGACCCGAACAGCCCCATTGCGGGGATGCCGGTTTTAGAATGCTGGAAAGGCGACACCACCATTGTACTGAAACGTGGCATGGCGACAGGGTATGCGGGGGTTCAGAACCCATTATTCTTTAAAGAGAATACCCGTATGTTATTTGGCGATGCTCGAGCAAGTCTGGATGAGGTTTTCAAAAATATCTAAAAATTAAGAATGCCTCCTGTTGTTTCTTTCGAAACGGCAGGGGGCATTTTTTTTAGGGAATTGTGAAGGCTATATTGCCTTCTAGCGAGGGCACAAGAATAAGGTTGCGGGCATAGTCAAAAGAAAGCCCCGCTGGAGTCAAAATATTTTCTCGCACTATTTCTGAATGAGAAAAATTGCGAATCCGATAGATTTTCCCTCCTGTTTGATCTGATACCAATAAGTTTCCCGCCCGCCCCCAGCCCACGCCATATAAGTGTTTGAATGTTTTTGCAATGGCGGGTACGATTTTTTTATCCATCCCCACACCTAAAATTTGACCGCTGGCGCGCGTCACAACAATTAAACGTTTACGGATAGGATCAAAAACCATTCCACTAGGGTTGTCCAGTCGGTTGTCCTTGATGAAGACGATTATTTTGTGGTGGTTGCGGGTTTCAACTTTGTAAATGGCATTGACCAGAACATCGGATAGATAGAGGTTCTCTTCATCATCGAAGGCCAAACCTTTTAAATGCTGTGCGCCGATTCCGGTTAGGTCAATATGCCCCAAAGAGTTTCCAGTGTTTTTATCGAACCAACGTAAGGAATCGATATCTGTTACATAAAGGATATTTCTTTTGAGAGCCAGACCCTCGGGCGCATGCAGGGTGGTTTTCTTGTTTTTACCGGAAATAGAAAGCAGGGGTTGCCCGGAAGCATCGAGTTTTAAGATGAAGCCATTGTGGTCTCGATCTAGGGGCTTGCCGCTGATATTAGAAATGAAATAATGACCCAAGGCAGGGTCAACGATAAAACTTGCAGGAGACTGTAAGCCCCCAACACGAAATCCCAGAGCGAGAGAGGGCGTGAGTAGAAAGACTGTGAGAAAATTTATCAGTAAAAATCTCATGACATTCGCCTAGACCTAATTCAGAGAGCAACGACCCATGGATATTATCTCATGCATTTTTTCGGTTTTTCAAGACCACGTGGTCAATATTGGCATCGATTTCAACCAGAAGCGTTCGTGGTGTTTTTTTAAGGTTCTTTGCCGCTTGCCCGGTTAAAACATAGCCTACATTGAGATCGGTGTTGAGATGCATGGAAGCAAGGGTCGGAGCGGAGGGGAAACTTTTGCCATTTTCAATTTCAGATAAACTGCCACCAGAAATTTTTAATTTACGTGCCAGTTCATTGGCCCTGAGACCTCGATCTTTTCTCCACATACGAATTCGCATGCCCATTTCTTCCAGCTCACCCTTTTTTCGCATAAATTTCCCCTTTATTTAAATGATAGGGCTAGTCTGCAAGCCAAATCGGTTGACAATTTATTTTAATATTGGGATAATTCGGAACTCCAGTTGTTATGGAATTTCAACCCTGTTGATGGCAATATATCACCTTTGTATCTTCTGTCAACGGAAAAAAAATAACTTAAGGGTTACTTTTTGCTATGCGAGATAGGTTTCGAATTCGCCAGATGGCCATACGTAAAGGCTTGGGGTTAACGCTTAAAACATTGGCTGAAAGATCCAAAACCTCTTATAAAACAGCGGTTTCTTGGGAGTCGAAAGAAAGCCCTCGGCGTAAAGATCCGGATATTCTTTTGAATATTTGCGATGTGTTTCGAGAAGAGCTGGTCAAGCAGTTTCCCGGCTTCGATTTTCAGAGAACGGAAGTCAAGAGGTATCTGGAAGAGGGGACGGGAAATTTAGGCCCTGCAGGGCAATTGCTTTTTGAGCAACCGATTTCATACGGTCAAACAGCGGATGCGCCTGAAATAAAAAGCAAAACAAGGGATACAGAGACCACGCCCCCACTTATGGAAGGAATGGGAATGCATATTGGCGGCGATATGGTGCAAGATATTATGAGACACGGTTCTCAAGAGCAGAAAGACCGATTAAAAAAAGCGGGCAGACTGTTCTTGCGTGCAACGTTGGCGATTGCGGAAGAAATGGACACAAATACAGAAGACATGACGTGATGCAAAATAACCCGCCCTCTCCAGCACATGGAAAAGGTGAAATTTATTTAGGGATGATATTGATGGGCCTGACCGGTGTGTCTATTGGCTGGGTAGTGCACAGTCCGCTCTTGATGGTTATTGCTGGCGGTTTGGGGACGTTGATCGGTGGGTTAGTGGGTTGGCTGGGTGGTCGTCGTTTTATGATCATCATTTGTCTGGGGATTTTGTTAGGAGCTTTCTTGGGATACCGCACAGGAGATCAAGATATTCTGATCATTGCCGCTGGAACAGGCGGTGCCATCGCCGGATTCATGGGTGCGCAGATACAGCAGTTCTATCGTTGACTTAATTGAGGGTTTTATTTTTCAGCCTTTGTGTTCCCCCTCGTTTGGGAGTTCGCCCCACATCATGTTGACGCGACCAAAATCGAACATGATATTTTGATTCCAAATTTTTCCCTGCTCTTTAATGACCTGGTTATAGGTCCACACTTTCTTGCCGCGATGTTCCCATTTTCGGTCCGGTTCACCGAGACCTGCTAACACCTGTTCTTGTCGCCGATTCATGAACTTAGATTCAAACTCAATGACGGTATAAATATGCTTGGTTTTTTGTTCTGTGTTGTCTTCCCCAGCCCATAGCGTGGCAGGGGCAAGAAGCAGAATACAAATAAAAATAGCGCGTGTTTTTGATGCGATCATCGAGAAACTCCATATAAAGGGGCGACAAATTTTTCATAGCCATTGTAGAGAAGGGTTGGGCGGATGTCGCCGGTGCCGATCATTTTCTCGCGGGTTTGCGGCCAGCGTGGGTGTGGAATGCGTGGATCGACGTTGGCGGTGAAATCGTACTCCAAGCCTTGAATGGTATTCCAGAAAGTGGCAGGACGATAATCGACCAGTTCGATTTTGACGATAGATTTTATATTTTTGAAACCATATTTCCAAGGCACAACCAGACGAATGGGCGCGCCCTGTTGTTTTGGCAGTGGGTGTCCATAAATGCCAGTGGCTAAAAAGGCCAGTTCATTCATGGCCTCTTTCAAGGTCAGGCCTTCGACATAAGGCCAAGGTTCCCAAAATGCCAATTGGCCTTGGGCGGTGAAGGGGGTGTAAAAAGTTTCTAGCCTGACGTGGGTGGCTTTTGATTGAGGTTCGACCCGTTTGAGAAGTTCCCGCAACGCGAACCCGGTCCAAGGCACGGCCATAGCCCAGGCTTCAACGCAACGCAGTCTGCATACGCGCTCTTCAATGGGCATGATTTTTAATAAATCATCGATGTCGATAGTCATGGGTTTGTTGACCAGCCCCGATACTTGAAGAGACCAAGGTCGAGTGTTGAGTTTTTGCGCATAGTGTAGCGGGTCGTCTTTATCCGAACCAAACTCATAAAAATTATTATAAGTCGAGGCAATGCTTTCTGCCGTCAGGGGCCGGTCCAACTCGTAAGTC
>JABIYR010000061.1 GCA_018702695.1 Nitrospina sp.
AGAAAAAATAAAAAAATAGAGCCTGTTTTTGTGAGGCTTAATGAAGGCCCGCTTCAAGACTCGACCCCACAGATGGGGCAAGCTTTTAGCGGGGGTTAAGAAAATCTTTCCTCGATTCATACTTCTTAATAAAACTGTTGCTGGCTGGCCTTTAAGTTAGGTTGTCGATGCTTTTTGGTTAAAGAGATTTGAGTCATGATCTTGACAAATGAGATCATATAATAGTTACAAGTCAATCGCTCGCTCTGTACTTTTAGGCAAAGGGTACAAGAAGAGTAATTTTTATTTTTGCCTTTTAAAATGGAATGCCGTCATAGAATGATTCAATTGGATAAGCATTACGAACCGGAAGAAGTTGAAAAGCGCTGGGGGGAATTCTGGCAAGAAAAAAAATATTTTCATGCTGATGAAACACTCGATAAACCTACTTTTACAATCGTAATCCCCCCGCCTAATATTACCGGGCGTTTGCATATCGGTCATGCTTTCAATAACACCTTGCAGGATATTTTAACGCGCTGGAAACGCATGCAAGGGTTCAATGCTTTGTGGCAACCCGGTACAGACCATGCGGGGATTGCAACGCAGAACGTAGTCGAGCGTCAACTGCATGCAGAAGGAACAAACCGGCAAGAGTTGGGGCGTGAGGCTTTTATCGAGCGCGTGTGGAAGTGGCGTGACGAGTCGGGCGGAAATATTTACGAGCAATTAAAAAAAATGGGATGTTCGTTGGATTGGGAGCGAGACCGTTTCACTATGGACGAAGGCCTGTCCAAAGCGGTGCGGGAGGTTTTTGTCACCCTGTATGAAGACGGTCTGATTTATAAAGGCGACTATATTATCAACTGGTGTCCGCGTTGTCGTACGGCACTTTCTGATTTGGAAGTGGAACACCAAGATAAAGTGGGCCATTTATATCATCTGAAATATTCCTTTAAAGGTGAGGAGGATTTCCTCATCATTGCCACCACCCGACCTGAAACCATGTTGGGAGATACGGCGGTGGCGGTCAATCCTGAAGATGAGCGTTACCTAAAGTTTAAAGGTAAGACGCTGATTCTACCGTTGGTAAATAGAGAAATTCCTCTCATTGAAGATGGCTATGTGGACATGTCTTTCGGTACCGGGGCGCTTAAGGTGACTCCTGCGCATGACCCAAACGATTTTGAAATGGGGCGGCGGCATAACCTAGAGTCGATCAACGTGATGGGCCCTGACGGGGCGATGAATGCTGAAGCTGGTCCTGCATATGAAGGGTTAGACCGCTTTGAGTGTCGCAAGAAGTTGATCGAAGACTTGAAAGAGGCCGGAGTCTTGTTAAAAACAGAAGAACTCAGTCATTCTGTCGGTCATTGTTATCGCTGTAAAACAGTGGTCGAACCTTATTTGTCCAAGCAATGGTTTGTCAAAGCGAAACCTTTGGCTGAGCCAGCGATGGAAGCAGTGAGAAATGGTTCGATAAAAATTGTTCCAAAGTTTTGGGAGAATACTTATTTTGAGTGGATGGAAAATATTCGCGATTGGTGTATTTCCCGGCAAATTTGGTGGGGCCACCAAATTCCGGCTTGGACCTGTAAAGCCTGTGAAGAGGTTATGGTTGTTCGAGAAACGCCGCAAAGTTGCTCTGCTTGTTCATCGTCCGATCTAGAGCAGGAGACCGATGTGCTGGATACTTGGTTCAGTTCAGCGCTCTGGCCATTTTCTACTTTGGGCTGGCCGGAAAAAACAGAAACACTGCAAAAATTCTACCCCACTTCAGTTCTTTGTACTGGCTTTGATATCCTATTTTTCTGGGTGGCGCGCATGATCATGATGGGAATCAAGTTCATGGACGATGTTCCGTTTCGTCATGTTTATATGCATGCTCTGATCCGCGATGCCGAAGGTCAGAAAATGAGTAAGACAAAAGGGAACGTGATCGACCCGCTGGAAGTGATGGAGAAATATGGCACCGATGCGTTGCGGTTTACGCTTGCGGCCTTTGCCGCTCAGGGCCGAGATATTAAGTTGGATGAGGATCGCATCGAAGGGTATCGAAATTTTTGCAATAAACTGTGGAATGCTTCGCGGTTTGTGTTCATGAATCTGGAAGATTATAAAGGCAGTTGCCAGCTGGATGAGCAGGCTGAATGGTCCATCGCCGATAAGTGGATTTTGAGTCGGCTCAATAGCACTACGTTAGAAATCAATCAGGCCTTAGAAAATTTTAGATTCAACGATGCCGCTTTGACCGTTTACAAGTTTATCTGGAATGAATATTGTGACTGGTACATCGAGTTTTCAAAATCACGTTTAGGGACGGACGGTCCCGAAAAGAAAGCCACGCAGAATGTTCTTTTGCACGTGTTGGAGGCGGCGCTGAAACTTTTGCATCCATTTATGCCGTTTATCACGGAAGAGATATGGCAAAAATTGCCCAAAACTGGAGACAGTATCATGGTCAGCGCGTTTCCTGAATTCAAGGAAGACGGAAGCGATAGCGATGTTGAAAAGGCCATGGAAAAGGTAATGGAAGTCATTACGGGCGTGCGTAATGTCCGTGGCGAGATGAACATCAATCCAGGGTTGAAATTAAACGCGTTAGTTAAAACTCGTCACGCAGATTTGCAAGCCACCTTGAACGAACACGTTAATTTTATCCGAGAATTAGCCCGAGTGGATCAAATAACCATTGGCCCCGATGTTGAAAAACCCAAGGTTTCGGCCTCTTCGGTATTGGGAGAAATGGACCTGATTATTCCTCTTGAAGGGTTGATGGATTTTGGCGAAGAAAAAAAACGTATCGAAAAAGAGTTGAAAAAAATTGAAAAAGACCTCATATTTTTAACTAAGAAACTCTCCAACCCGAAATTTGTAGAAAAGGCACCTGCCGAAGTCATCGAAAAAGATGAAGGCAGGAAAACGACCCTTTCTGAAAAACAGGCCAAGCTTGAAATTCACTTGAAAACGATAGAACAGGCAATTCAGTAAAAAATGTTAATTAATTTTAGGGGACTCATGTTTCTCCACCTATCCTGAATTATGGACGCTAAAACGAAAAACCCGACACGCGATGAAGTCTCTATCGAATCTCAGTGGGATTTGACAGGGTTGTATGCATCGAATGACCTTTGGGCTTCAGACTTGTCTGCATTGGCGGTTGAGGTTGCCACGTATGCATCCTTTGCAGGGACGCTGGCCGAGTCTGCCCGGAAGCTCAAGGTATGCCTTGAATTCGACATGAATTTTTCGCGTCGTTTGGAAAAGCTATATACTTTTGCGCATCTCAAAAATGATGAAGATAAAACCAATGATCTTTATCAGACAAATTTTGAGAAGGCCATGATGTTGGTCCATGACGCGAGCAAGGCTTCCAGCTTCATTCGGTCAGAAATAATGGCCATCCCAGAAGACATGATGGACGCGTTCCTGAATCATGAAGAATTGGAGTTTTATCGGTTCCATCTGGAGCAGATATTGCGGTATCGAGAGCATACCCTTTCTGAGAAAGAGGAGGCTCTACTGGCCGCTTCAGGAGAAATGGGTCGTACGATGCGAGATGCGTTTGATATGCTCGACAATGCGGACCTGCAATTGGGAACGATTGAGGATGAAAACGGTGAGACGGTTTCACTCACGCATGGGAATTTTCAAAGCCTGTTACAAAACTATGACCGCGAGGTCAGGCAGTCTGCATTTCAGACCTACTACAAAGCTTACGAGTCGCATCAATACACCTATTCCACTTTGCTAGCGGGAAGCATCAAAAAGGATTTGTTCTACTCGCGCGCTAAAAATTTCTCCAGTTACCGGGCCAAAGCATTATTTTCGGAAAATATTTCGGTAGAGGTTTATGACAATCTGATCGACTCGGTACATCAGAACTTAGATCCACTGTATAAATATTTTGGCTTAAGAAAACGTCTGTTAAAACTGGATGCGTTGCATATGTATGATTGCAGTGTTCCGCTGGTCGAGGGGATCAAATGGCATATGCCTTTTGAGCAGGCTGTTGAAGAGATCCGCACTGCTTTGAAGCCTTTGGGGGAGGAGTATGTCGAGCAGGTTACGCGTGGGTTAACGGGGGACCGTTGGACCGATCGGTATGAGAATCAGGGCAAGCGTAGCGGTGCTTACTCGTCAGGCTGTTATGACTCGAACCCGTTTATTCTCATGAACTATCGAGAAGATAATATCAATAGCGTGTATACTCTGGCACATGAAGCTGGGCACTCGATGCATTCTTTGTATTCCAGAAAAAATCAGCCTTACCTCTACTCTGACTACACCATTTTTGTGGCTGAGGTGGCATCCACCTTTAATGAAGCACTTTTGACCCGGCATTTTTTAAGTCAGGATATCGCACCTGATATGCGGATTTATCTTATTTGCCGAGAGATTGATAATTTCCGTGGCACGCTTTATCGCCAAACCATGTTTGCAGAATTTGAACATCAGGTGTATAAGGCGGCTGAAGGCAATGAACCTCTGACGCTGGATTCTTTCAAAAAGATTTATAAAGAGCTTTTAGAACTTTATTTTGGGCCCGAGGTGGTTTTGGATGATTGCCTGCCTTTAGAGTGTTTTCGTATCCCGCATTTTTATTTTAGTTTTTATGTTTATAAATATGCAACGGGTATCTCCGCCGCCTACGCTTTGGCAGACCGCGTTCACTCCGGGGGAGAAGCGGCGTTGAACGATTACCTGTTATTTTTGAAATCAGGCGGTTCAAAATACCCAATAGATCTTTTGAAATCCGCAGGGGTGGACATGCTTTCTCCCGAACCGGTGCGAACCGCATTGGCAAAATTTTCTAATTTGGTGGATGAGTTGGAACAACTAACATCTAACCCTTGAAATAATACTTATTAAATATTACCGAAATTAAAAGGATGATAACGACTATGAAACGCCACACAATTTTAAGAGGAACCGCATTTTGAAAAAGACTGACTCTTTCCGAAAGAACGGGAGCAACCAGAGGAAACCGAATAACCGACAGGGAAACCCCTCTAACCGTCAAGGAACCGCAACAGGAAAAAGACCCAATCAAAATTCTGGTGCTAGAAAAGGGGGGCTTCACCCTTGGGTATCTTCAAGCGCGGCCTCATCGCAAGCATTGACATCTCACCTCACCAGCAGTAGCAATAATCAATCTAACGGAAATACCAAGCGCAAGCCGCAAAATGCCAAAAACCCTCATCGTCATAAACGCAATAATCCGAACCCGTCAGGCGGTCAGGGTGGGGGGAAATATCCCAACCGTGACAGACCGGCTCGTACCCATGAAAGAACCCCTCGTCAGCCTGCGAATGCTACCGAGAACAAATCATCGGCATCCACAAAACCGTTGACGGGTAATTTAGACCCTTTCAATTTGTTTTGTGCCTATCATTTAGGCATTGGCCCGCAAAAAGAATATAAACCAGCAAACCTCAATGCTGTGGCGAGGCGGTTTGGTCAGGAGCCAGCCATTGTTCGTCAAGCGTTGACAGAGTGTGCGATGGACTCAGCGGCTTTATTGGATCGTGACTTTGACATGGCTCTGGCGCAATTGGATATTCAAGTTGCACCTGAAGGCATTGACCGCATGGAACTGGCAAAATCTATTTATGAAGACTTTCTAGCGGCTCCGCATGTGAAAAGAGACTGGAAGAAAATTCTCGAAGAAGACCGTCAGGAAAACCGCAAGGTATTTGGATAAGAAGTATATGTCAGTCAGGGTTGGGCCGGAGGAAGGTTGAGGCTTGCCGATTAATTTGCGATGACACTGCCTGTAGGAATACGTTGAAAGCGTAAGCCCTCTCGAATGATCTGATCCTGTATTCTTTTAGCCCTCGAATTAGAACACTTCAGGTCATTCATTAAAATTGAGAAGGCAAAATTTTCTCCATCCTGAGATTGAAAATAACCCGATAAGGCACTGACAAAATTAAGAGTTCCTGTCTTCACTCTGGCTCGGGCAGAGCTTTCAACGCCCCGCATTCTATTTATCACATTGCCATCAACCCCCATTACACCCAGCGCAGAAACAAATTCAGGGTAAACTCCCAGATCATTTTTAATAGCGCGCAGAACATCTATGATCAATTGAGGGGAAAGGCGGTTCTGACGAGATAAGCCGGAACCATCGAGTATATTATATTGCTCGGAAGAGTAGCCCAGTGTCATTAGATACTCTTGCAGTGCTTTGAGCCCCTTTAGCGTTGTTCCCGGTGGGCCGTATTTTTCAGCGCCGATGGTTTTAATGATCTGCTCGGCGATAAAATTATTGCTGAATTTATTGAGACCCTGAAGTGCGAGTGTGAGCGATTCTGATTGATGCGTGAAGAGTTTTTTCGCGGTGTCAGGCACGGGTCTTTTTTCCAGAACGCCGTCAAATTGGATATCTACATATCCGAGATATTTTTTTAGAGTACTCAAGGTGTATTGAGTTGGGTCGGTGATATTTAAAAAATATTGGGCGCGTGGTTGCCCCAGTCGAATGCCACCTGAAACCACAATTTCATCAAACTCTTTACGCTCCAATCTGTTGACGATCAGCCGATTTCGTTTGCCACGTTTCAGAGTGCGGGCCTGATTATCGAGCCGAATATAATCGGTGTCGGGTTCGATGACAATTTTGGGACGACTCCCCGATCTAGGGCCAGGGTCAACAAAAGCCTGAACAGTATTGAAGTTGAAAGACAATGCGCCTAATGGTGCCTCATAAGCTTGCGCCCCTGGATTCTTGATCCATGTTTTGATTCTTTTTTGATCATCAAAATAAGAATCATCGCCAATGATATTCCCCGTGATTTTTGTAAGAGGCAGGTTCTTCATTTCGTTGACTAGAAGCCACATTTGTTCCGTGACAAATTTGGGGTCCCCATATCCTTTGATATAAAGATTGCCATCTAACACGCCATTTTTTAATTTTCCATCGGTGTAGAGCCGAGTAGGAAAACGATAATTGGGGCCTAGAGTTTCTAGAGCGATGGCGGTGGTGAGAATTTTTGCATTCGAAGCGGGAACAAAAAGTTTCTTGGCTCGCAATTCAAAAAGCGATTCCCCACGATCCAATGAATAAATTTTTATTCCGTAATTGTTTTTTCTCAGACAGGAATTGGAAAGGAGTTTTTTGACCTTTTTCTGGAATAGAGGCACTCCGTTTTCGTTTGTTTGAGCGTTGGCAAAAAACGGCATGGCCAAAACAAAACAGAGTGCGTGCAGGGTAGAAATTATCGCGACATTGAGGCTAAAAATTTTCATTAATGAAAATTCTACTCTGTTAAAAATAATTTTACAATTGACAAATACGAGTACATTGGCGACTCTAACTTGAATGGGCATTGCTAACTAAATTTCAAGGTGAAATCATGATTGAATTTTCGCATATCAAGTACGGGGTTTTGGTCGCCATGATGGCTATTCTCTTTGGCGGATTGATGGGGTTGTCGTTTGGTTGTTGCGAAGACAGCATAAAAGGCACTTTGAAGAGCAGTGCAGAAAAGGCATTGTCTGATGTTTATAAAGGCGATCAGGCCAAGGCCGACAAGGTGGTAAAAAAATCATGGGTCTATATGAAACGCGCGCATTTGCACTCGCAGACGATGGGGGTCATCAGTATCTCATTTTCATTGTTAGCGGCTTGGTTGAGCTTTCCCGCTCGCTTTCAGTTTGGAATTTCGATGCTCAGCGGGCTTGGCAGTCTGGGCTATGGCTTTTTTTGGATGGTGTCCGGGTTTCTGGCTCCGGGAATGGGGTCCACGGGTGCGGCGAAAGAATCGGTTGCTTTGATTGCGCAGGCATCAGGCGGCGCATTTTTTGTGGCGGGGGTCTCGCTTTTTGGTCTCTTGGCCTATAAAATGTTTGTCAAATCCGAAACGAATTAGGGCATAACTCTCACTCAAATACTTAAACCACGAAAAAAAATAATTATGAATTACGATTTAGTTGGCATTGGTAATGCGTTGGTTGATATTGAAGTTCAAGTAGACGATGCGTTTGTGAAAGAAATATCGGTGACCAAAGGCGGCATGACGCTTTTTTCTGCCGCTGAGCAAGAAAAGGTTTTGCATGCACTCAAGGCAAAACCGCATAAGGTTTCATCGGGGGGGTCTGCCGCCAATACGATTCATGGGGCTAGCATCTTAGGAGCTAAGTCTTATTATTTAGGTCGTGTGGCAAACGATGATAACGGTCGGCATTACACCGAAGACATGCAGTCTTGCGGGGTCGGTTTTTGTGGCACCGGTTCCGATACAGAAGGGACGGGGACCTGTGTCATTCTCATCACGCCGGATACCGAGCGCACCATGCTGACGAATTTAGGTGTTTCGACATTGCTTCACCCTGACAATGTAGATGAAACCATTATCAGTAACGCCAAAGCGGTTTATGTGGAAGGTTATTTATGGACTGGCGATGAAACCCGCGAAGCAGGTCTTCGTATGGCAAGAATTGCTAAGAAACATGGAATTCCGGTGGCCTTCACCTTGAGTGATGCATTTGTGGTGAACTCCTTCAAAGACAGTCTTCTGGATTTCATTCAATGGCATGTGGATATTTTATTTTGTAATGAAGTCGAAGCCCAAGCGATGACCGGTGAAACCGATTCACGCAAGGCTTTTGATAAGTTATTGGCTAGGGTCGATACCCTATTTGTGACCTTGGGGTCGCAGGGTTCGCTGGCAGGAAAAAGTGGACACGAGCCCGTACAGGTGGGTACGTTTCCCATAGAAGCTGTGGATACGACAGGGGCAGGAGATCTTTATGCGGCGGGAGCCCTTTATGGATTGATCAATGATCGGTCTTTGCAGGAGTCTGCCATCATCGGTTCTTATTGTGCGGCGCAAGTCGTTTCTCATATTGGAGGGCGGTTGCCAGCTCACTCGCACACGCGCATTGAATCCATTCTTACCGATTATCGGAGACATCATCCGCAAAACCCAGCTTGATCCCTGTGTTTTTCTATAAGGCTTGGGTAGGTTGAGATATAATGTTTTCCATAAAAATTTTGTCACACGCTTCATAATCCAGTTTTCTCAAAAATGAAGGAGGGACTCATGAAATTAGCGCGCATACTCCTCTTGGCTCTTTGCTTGCTTCCCTTGATGGTGGGTTGTGGTACGGTCGGGAAAAATTTTGATAGCTCCAAAGTTGAAAATATTCAAAATAATGTGACCACTCAACTGGATATTCTGAATTGGTTTGGCGTGCCTTACAAAGAAGGAAAAGAAAATAACCATGCCATGTGGACCTATCAGCTCGATACCTGGCAGGCAATTGGAGATGGGGTGTCAAAGGGCTTGGTCATTTTATTTGACGACAATAATATTGTGAAAGCCTATCGTTATGAGTCGAGTTATTAGACGCACAGCTCCCAAGGGGTGCGATGAATAAACGCAAAGTTTCTCTCCTCGTCTATGATTTTGATGGCACCTTGGTAGACACTCTTTTGGATATTTCCAATGCCGTCAACCTAGTTTTAGAAGAGCTGGGGTTAAGAACCCTGAGTCGTGACACCATCCGCAAATATGTAGGAAAAGGGGTGGAGAGGTTGATGGCTCAGTCGATCGATGGCACGAATTACGCCGACCTGCCTTGTGCGGTGGAACTATTTCGTAAGCATTATTCCAAAAATCTGATGAACCACACCCGGTTTTACCCCTCAGGCCGCGAAATACTCGACCATTTTCACGATAAAAAACAGGCCATTTGCTCCAATAAACCGGAAGATTTTGTGCGTCGCATCTTGCAATCTCTGGATAGTACGGAGTGCTTCGATGCCATTCTTGGGGGGGATAGCCTGAAGTCCAGAAAACCTGATCCCGAAGGGTTACTGCATTTGCTGGATCGTTTTCAATGTTCCCCCGAACAGGCCGTCATGATTGGTGACAGCCCCGTAGACATCGAGACCGGGAAACGCGCTGGGGTTTATACCTGCGTGGTCCGTTTTGGCTTTGGTGATTCGAAAGAGATTGACGCCGCAGGTCCCGATTGCTCGATTGACCACCTAACCGAACTGAAACACCTATTCTATTAATTGACTAATTTGAGCCGATCTTTGTCGCTTGTTGAGCATCCCTCTGGTTGACTTTGCCAAAGGTTGTTTCTACAATGCCTGCTTCCTATGAAAGACATTAAAAACATATATCTTATCGCTATTTGTGGCACTGGCATGGCGGCCTTGGCAGGATTATTAAAAGGGGCTGGTTACAACGTGTCGGGGTCGGATGCCAATATTTATCCGCCAATGAGCGTGCTTCTGGATAACGCGGGAATTCCTGTTTTGCCCGGTTATCACAAGGCAAATATCACCGATGACATCGACTTGGTGATCGTTGGCAATGCCGTATCCAAGAGCAATGAAGAAGTGCAGGCGGTATTGGATGCCGGGTTGGAATATATGTCCTTTCCTGAAGCGTTGTCGCGATTTTTTCTGGAAGGTCGAAAATCTCTGGTGGTGACCGGGACACATGGAAAAACCACCACCACAGCTCTATTGAGCTGGGTGCTTTATGCTTCCGAAAGAAAACCGGGTTTCATGGTCGGAGGTTGGTTGAAAAATTTCGACAACAACCACCTAGTCCCCGAGGGAGATTATTTTGTTACGGAAGGCGATGAATACGACAGTGCCTTTTTCGATAAAGGGCCCAAATTCCTGCATTATCGCCCCGATGCTTCGATTTTGACGGGGATCGAGTTTGACCATGCTGATATTTTTGCCGATTTGGACCAGATAAAAGACGCGTTTCGCAAGTATGTACGTTTAATCCGACCTGAAGGGGTTATACTTGTTAAACATGCTGATGCAAATATTCAAGATGTCTTGCAAGAAGCGGTTTGTAAAGTTGAGACCTATGGTTATCTTGATGGTGCAGATTGGCAGATCGAGAATTATCGGTTTGAGGGGGGCTTTGGTACTTTCACCCTGTCGCATCGAGGGCAGAAACAAGGCGATTTTCAGTTGGCCATGATCGGTCGGCATAATGTTGAGAATGCCGCGGCCGTGGCGGCACTTTGCTTAGGGTTGGGCCTGACGGCAGATGAAATCAATTCAGCTTTCAAGTCTTTTCAGGGCATTAAAAGGCGGCAAGAGGTGGTCGGGGTTGAAAAAGGTGTTACCGTTTTGGATGATTTTGCTCACCACCCGACCGCAATTCGGCTTACCTTAGAAGCAGTGAAAGAAGCCTACCCCGGACAAAGAGTGTGGGCGGTGTTTGAACCCCGGTCTGCCACTTCCAGACGCAAGGTTTTTGAGCAAGATTTCCCCGGTAGTTTTCTCGCCGCAGATAAAGTGGTGATCGCAGGGTTGTTTGCGCCTGAAAAAATCAGCCAAGAAGATCGGTTGGACCCGGAACAGGTCGTGGCCCATCTAATAGAAAAAGGAACCGATGCCCACTTCATTGAGGATGTGGATGCGATTGTTTCTTTCATGGCAGAAAATTTAAAAAGCGGGGATGTGGTGTTGGTCATGTCATCGGGAGGATTCGGCGGCATCCATCAGAAGATTCTGGGTCGATAATGACTATGGATAAAATATATCACGGACAGATTAAACTGGGCTTGATCCAAAGAGGGCTTTCGATTCCTGATTTGTTGCAGGGCGTTGCTGAGATTTCGGGAGGGCTTTGCTCAGGCGAGCCGGGCGAAGAGGTTACTTTGGCTTTGGCGGGAGATTTCATCGTCAAAGCGAGCTTGAACCCACCGGAACAATTGGGGCCGAAACTGGTTTTTCATGAGGATAAGCTGAGACTGCATATGAAGGAGGGGGAAATTGATGTCAATATCATCCCCATCCCGGAATTTCTCAAACGACAATTGCAACAACGCACTCCGATTTCTGAAAATATCTGTCTCGATGGATACTGTTTGAATATTTTTCTTCGTGCTATTGGGCGGGGCAAAAAACTGAGCATGCCAGTTGAAGCGATTCTAGCAGTGATCCAGTCTGCATTTGAGGAAGGCTCGGCAGACTTAGTGCAATTGAATATGGATTATAGTGAAGAGGCCGATCGGGGTTTTAGTCGCTTGGCACCATTGGTGGAAGCGATCAAAAAAAGGTTCAATACCTTTGTGGCACTCAAAGGGTTCCCGCCTTTAGATCATAAGACCATTGACCTGATCTATGCATCGGGGTTTGACATCATCGACTTTCCCTTGGGAGGGTTTTCAGGAACCAGCAATTCAAAAACAGAAATGACTTTGAAAGAGGTTCACTCTGCCTTGGAATATGCGACAGGAGTTTTTCCACCCGGTACGGTTTGGGCCGATCTGGTTCTTGGGCAAGAAACTCACCTTGTTTACAAAGAAGAGGTGGACCTATTGACCGACATGGGAGTCATTCCTCTCATTCATCTGCAACGAGATGGAGTTGAAAAACCCGATCGATATCAGGAACTGGTGCAACTGGCAGGGCATATGGATGCGGCGATTCGGCGTAATCGTTTGCCGTTAAAATGGTTGTACCCCACATGCCGTTTTTTAAGCCCGCTTGACACCCAATTTTTTACCGATGACCCTCTGCAAGCTCGGCTCGCGGTGACTCCAGTGTACCGGTTGGGTTTGGGGAAAAAAGCTTCGGCTGGTTTTGCGGCTCTGCGACGAAAATTACGTATCAGGAATGTCAGCGACTCATTTGAATCGGCAGGACTTTAATCCCAAGACCTGGGACATATAACATGGACGCTCAAGTAAAAAAAACACAGGTGAGAAAAGCGCCCGAAGTCCCATTAAAAAAAATGCAGACCTTGTGGATGCAGGTAGGGGGAACGCTGTGCAATTTGGAATGCACGCATTGTTTTATCAGCTGTGGCCCGAAGAACGATACCATTGCAATGATGAGCCTTGTTCAGGTTAACGAGCGGCTGGAAGAATCGAAAACCCTAGGCGTTCAAGACTATTATATTACCGGGGGGGAAGTGTTTATCAACCCGGAGATATTTGAAATTCTCGCATCTATTTTGCGTTACGGCCCTTTAGATGTTTTGACCAATGGCACCCAGCTCACGCTTGAGAAAGCACAGCGCTTGAGAGAAATTCAGAGCGCATCGAATCACCCGATGCGATTCAGAGTGAGTATGGAAAGCTTCGATGAATTGGCGAACGATGCCATTCGCGGAAAAAATGCTTATAAAAAAGCCCTAGCGGGGGTCGGTTGTCTGGCAGAGGTGGGGTTTTCTCCCATACTCACGATCACCCGTACTTGGGAAGAAGATCAGGATTCTGTCATGGAATTGAAGTTTCTGGAACTTCTCAAATCGAAGGGTGTTTCTAAGCCGCAAATTAAAATTCTACCGGGTTTTTTGTTGGGCAAGTTGGCTGATAATGAGCGTTCTTATAATGATGACGAGCGCGTGACAGAAAAATGTTTCGAGAACTACGATGTCACCCAGCTGCAATGTTCCACATCGCGCATGGCCACGGGAGAAGGGGTTTATGTCTGCCCCATTCTCGTTGATAACCCGAAGGCTCGAATGGGGAACACGATTCAAGAAACCCTGCGGC
>JABIYR010000055.1 GCA_018702695.1 Nitrospina sp.
AAATATAACAGAAAAAAGACGCGGAGTTATAGAAAAAGTTATAGAACAGGGTATTTAACTACCAAGTAAAAACCTGTAAACCATTGTAAACAAAGGTTGCCGGGGTGGCGGAATTGGTAGACGCAAGGGACTTAAAATCCCTCGGGGGTAACCCCGTGCCGGTTCGATTCCGGCCCTCGGCACCAAATATTTAAAAGGGTTGTGGCTTTTTCAGCCACAGCCCTTTTTTTGTTGAGGTGTTGAGTGGTGGAGGTTTTTAGTTTAAAAGAAAGTTTGAGTCCACCGGGTAGGGGCGAGGTCGCTCTTGGGGATGAGCAACCTTTTTTAGCCACGGGTGCATCGCCTAACAACTCGCTGTAAGCAGTATTGCTATCATTTAGAATTTTATTTTGACCGAGTAGGCCAGATAGGGAGTCGTTCAATATTCAAGCTACTGATGAATAAATTGGCCTTTCTAATCATTAACATGGGAAGAAGCCAGTGATTATCACCTGACATAACTGTAAAGCCTGTACTCGCGCCACACTCTATGTAGGGCACTGCAAGGAGTCGAATTTTTTCCCCTCTACACAGGCTTCATACTGGCTCCAACAAAAAATGGCAATTTGGATTAAAATTTTAAGTATAGTTTTTTAGAAGGACAGGGTAGCTGACCGGAGAAAAAACCATGAAGCGTTCTGACATAAATCTGGTTGTTGATATCTTAGCTTTTATTGGATTAATTCTGTTGTCAGCTTCGGAATTTCTGGTTCGTTACATGCTCCCAGCCGGAAGCGGTGAATATGTGGCACTTTGGACTTTAACCAGACATGAATGGTGAGAGGTTCATTGAAACAGACCTCTGGATAAACGATCATTTTTATTTGGATATTTCGCTTTTCCCGTTAAAATGCTTGGGTTTTAGACTGGGTTGTTTCAAGTGAATTTAGGGTATAGAAAAAGGTTCTGGCTGTGCTCATAAATAATCTCCCTGCGGCATTAGCATGTTCGACATTTTTTCGGGTGGGACTTTTTATATGGATCGTGCTGGATGCCATGGTTCGGCCCGGTTTGTCTTTTTCTGATGAGTCTATCAGTTGCACACCTCATCCTCCTTATGAAGCCCCGCAATATGTAGAACCAGTTTTGGAACCAGAGATTTCAAATCTGCACCTGATCGACAATAAGGATGGGACTATTACGGATCTGGACTCAGGTTTGTTATGGACTAAAAAGGACAGTTACGCCGACTTTGGGAAATGTCTTACGTGGCAGGAGTCAGTGGATTACGTTGAGAAACTTAACACCGCAAGCTTTACTGATTGGAGGATGCCCACCATTAAGGAACTTGTCACCTTATATGATCCAACAAAGGAAAATAATATGGCGTGGGATCACAGTTCAGAATATCCACTTGCGCTGGACGAGAAATTTGCAAGCGGATCGGCTTATTGGTTTTGGAGTAGTGACGGTCAAATTATGGGATCAAGAGGTTGTGCCAAAACCTTTTATTTTGTGAATGGACTCATACACTTTCGCAACCTGGACCAGTGTAATAACGGTGGTGTCCGTGCCGTTAGAAATTTAAAATAGTCAAAAAGGAAGTTTGAGCCCATCGGGTAGGGCGAGGCCGCTCTTAGGGATGGGCAAACCTTTTTTTGTAACGGGTGCGTCGCCTAACAACCCGCTGTATGAGGTGTTGCTGTCATTTAAGATTTTATTTTGACCGAGTAGGCCAGATAGAGAACCGTTGGCACCTGATAGAACTCCGCTGGTTTGCGATTGGATGGCAGACATCAAATCGCCTTCAAAATTCTTCATCTTATCTCCGACAATATTTTTGACGGCTTTGCCGATGATATCGGAAAGGTTAGATTTAATATCGAATTGATAGCTTTCTATGGTTCCGCTAATTCCTACGGCAATATTAATTCGATCTATTGTCGAGAGGGATTGGGCCAGTGTGTTGGCCAGTTCGTTGCCTTTCTGTTCTGGAATGGAAAGGGCTACGGCATTCAATTCGGCTTTAAAGTCCCCCTGTAAATTATTTTCATCAGTAATGGTCAATTGCCCGGTGATGTTTGCAGACCCGCCTTGTAGTTCCGCCTGCCCGGTATTTTTCAGGTTCAGCCCCTGAATATTTAGGGCGATTGTATCTTGCGATTGGGGGCGTGTTTTGTCGGCGGTGATATCGAGAGCAAAGGAATCGAAGATGTTATTTTTATCTGACTTGAAATGCATCTTTGCTGGTTTTCCGTAGACGATTTGGTTGTCTGATAGATCGTGTATTTCTCCTTTAACCTCGGTATCGAAAAGTACTAAGGAGAGGTTGCCATGTTTGACCAAAAAGTCGGGGGAGGTTTTAGCAAAGGCGATATCGATGCCTTTGCCTCGCACATAAACAGGCTCTGCGGGACTTTTCCCCTTATTCAAATAGGGGCTTATTAATTTGTAAACCTTCCAGGCTTTGTCGAGTTTTTCTTTTAATGGCCCTTCGAGTAATGCGCCGACAATATTTTTTCCGCCTTCGGGGTTCAGAGAATATTTATTTTTCAGTCGATTAAAATCTTTTTGCGGCAAGTTTTTCAAGTCGGCGACTTGTTGTTTTGCTAATTGAATATCTTGCTGGAGTTCTGACTTCATCGCTTTGATGCGGTCTACCTGACTTTGAATATCTTTTTGCAGGGCTTGAAAGTCTTGCAAGGCTTGAGGGATTTCGGTCAGCCCTCCGCCTTGAATCTTTTTCTGTAGTTCGGCTAGCTTCTGTTTGGTTTCTTCGAGTACTTTGGGGTTGAGGTCCTTGGCAAATTTACCCTCCCACTTGTTTTTTAAGTCAGCAATGATTTTTTTTGTTCGTTTTCCGGCTTCCAGTGTTTCTAATTTTTCGGATTTGAGGATCTCTGCGGGAGATTTCATGTCTAGCCCACCGAGGTCAGGTAAACCCAGTGTGCCTGAGTCGGCAGGGCCTGTGGTTTCTTGCGTGGGGGATGCCCCCTTTTGTGTCTTTGCGGGATGGGTGCGCTTCTGGTTTAACTTGATACTTTGGGCTTGCAGTTCATCGATGACTATTTTTTGGGCAATGGCTTGTGTTCCATCGAGATCCAAAGCAAGCGAGTCGAATTGAATGACATTCTCCATATTGTTATCGGGACTGGCGACTTCGATGCCAGTCAGCGTTATAGACTGTGTCAATAAAGATGTGGTGAGCGAGCCGATATCAATTTGCGTTTTTGCGGCTTTGGAGCCTTCTTCTTCTATGCCTCGTTCTATCATGCCATCGAGGAACAAAAAGAGAAACCCTGCAACCAAAATGCCGATCAATGCAAAAGCCAGAACCCCTTGCCAGCGAAAAATTTTCATGATCCGCCTCCTGAGAGGGTGTCAAAGGCTTTAGCCAGCTTGAGCGATTTGAACAAGGGAACTTTCTCAAACAGATTTTGTAGGTGCTGACGGTATTTGCGTATGAGAAGGTTTATAGCAAAAAACAAAGGCAAGGCTGAGACGAGAGAGAAAATCAGACTCCCCATGACAAGGGTGTTATTGAGTCGGTCAAAAATAAAAAGCGAGTTGCTGAAGAAGCTGTTCCAGAAGCCTTGCATTCCCTCAGAGGTTAAAACCGCCAAACCAATTTGATGGAAAAGGGGATCGAGAATATAAGCGATGCCTGAGAAAAATAAGAAGCCCAGCAAAAGTAAGGAAAAATTTATTTGGATGATGAATGCGAGAAACAGGAGAGCAATATTGTGTGGGGTCCACAAGGGCATCAACCCAATGATGCCGCCAAAGGCTAAGCCTAGACTGAGTTGCCAAGGTTTTTCGTTTGAATTTAAAGCTTTGAAAATCTTTAAAATTTGCCGGATCATAATGGACTCTCCTTTTGCTTAGTATAGCGAACTTTAGCAATAGGGAAAGTAAAATGCGTGTCGTTTTCTCATTTCGGGGGTGATGCTAATTGTTCTTGTATAAATATTTGACGGTTTCCAGTGAAGGATAATCGGATTTCAAATTTTCCAGCAACAGAGTGAGGGCGATGGATTGCTCGTCGCTCATTGCTTCTCGTTCTCCTATGACGCATATGCCGATGCTGACAGCGTTCCACTCGGGGTGATGAAACCCTGTTTTGCTGACATGCCTACCCATTAAAGCTGTGCCTTGTTGGGTGATGATGAAATGGAAGCCGATTTCGGATTGTCCTTGTTGGTTATGGGACTGTTTGATTTGATCGTAGGTGAGTGTGCTCTCTCCAGTAAAGTGAACCAATACGAATTGGGTCACTTGCCTAGTTTGTAAATCGCTTATACTATGATTCATCGTCATTTTAACCTTGCAGGGACTATATTGTATTATAGGTGAAATTAGCTAGGGTCTAAAATGAAACAAATGATCAAAACGGTTTTAGTCATGGGGTTGGGGCGGGTGGGTAGCCTTGCGGCAACTCTCTTGCAATCCAATGGCTATCAAGTGACAGGCTTTGATACGAGTCCGGATGAGGGTTATCCGTTCAAAGTCATTGCTGGAACGGTTGCAGATGAACCTGCATTGGAGCGGGTGATTGGTGGTCACGATGCCATCCTGTCTTGTTTGCCATTTCATTTGAATCTTGCTGTCGCTCAAAAAGTGCATCAGGCTGGGAAACATTATTTTGATCTGACGGAAGATGTTCCCACCACCTCGGCGATTCGAAAATTAGCCGAGTCGTCAAAGGGCATCATGGCTCCGCAATGCGGGTTGGCTCCCGGTTTTGTCGGTATCTGTGGAGCGCATCTTGCGGAAGGGTTCGAGCAACTTCGCAGTATGGAACTGCGTGTGGGAGCATTGCCACAGCACCCGCGTGGGCTTTTGGGTTATGCTTTCAACTGGTCTGCCGAGGGCGTGGTCAATGAATATCTCAATGACTGCGAGGTCATTCAAGGTGGGAAGAGGGCGAAGGTGCCTGCGATGGAAGGGCTGGAAACCATTGTGATTGATGGCACGCAACTGGAAGCATTTTCGACTTCAGGCGGGTTGGGTACTTTATGTGAAACGTTTGATGGGAAGGTCCGTAACTTGAACTATAAAACCATTCGCTATCCGGGGCACGGCGAGCTGATGCGGTTTTTCTTCAATGAGCTATTTATGAGAGACCGTAGAAAAGAAGCGGGTGAAATTTTGGTTCATGCCAAGCCCCCGGTTAAGGATGATGTGGTTTACGTGCATGTTGCGGTAGAGGGAGAAAAGGAAGGTAAGCTGGTGAGGGAAGAGTTTGTACGCAGTTATTTTCCTAAGAAAATAGAAAGCCGAACTTGGAAGGCCATATCTTGGACGACTGCCTCATCAGTTTGCGCGGTCATCGACCTTGTAGCGCAATCAAGCCTGCCGACTCAAGGATTTTTGAAGCAAGAGGATATATCGCTGGAGTTATTTTTGAATACACCTACCGGAAAACTTTTCAGGTGATTATTGAAATCACTGTTTTTAATTCTGTAAGTTTGAATTAGTTCACACCACTGACAGTTGATGAATCTGCCATGCTTGCTGTGGCGGCGCTGTCATGCGTGTCTCCTATAAACTCCATTGCAAAACCAGTTGTATTTGATTCAATAACTATGGCTCCCCAAAAGCTGAGCATGGTTATATCACGGAACCCTCCAACACTGATTTCAGGGTTGCTGGCTACTGGATTTAAATGGAGAAACCCATGCTGAAATATGGAGCTTCCGGTAATCAATTCCACGTCTGTCAAATTAGTGCTATTAATTGTGGGGTGTGCGGATCGAACAATAAAAACTCTTTTTGTTGTGTTGCTATCAATTGTAAAAGCTTTGGTAGACCCAAATAGAGACCCGTCATTTTTTATGGCTCGCATGAAGATACCAATCTGTGATGCCATGCCAGAAAGTGAAGGGTGAGTGACAGAAATAAATGAGTAAGATGAATCATCTGACTGCCAATAGGGAGAAACCACTCTCTTGGAATTAGAAAATGGGACGATTGAAGTGAAAGCTTGAGTAGCGGCAGAATCAACCGCTTGTCTGAAGTTGGCAACAGTGAGCGCCGTATTCTGAAATGTCAGACGATTGTCCGCGGCAAGCGCGTTGCCTTCCGCAATCCCCGTCACGGCTCCGTTAAAAGTTATATTTGGATTGGAAAAAAATTGAATCCGGGTGTTACTGCCTGTCCCCATGATGGTTTTAAAATTATTAGTGTCATCAACAAAACCGTGATTGAAATCGAATGGAGATCCATCTGTACTGTCGTTGGCTCGGTCATGTCGTGCTGACATATTATGTCCTATCTCATGCCCGAAGGTGAAGTTGCCTGTGGCACAGTTCGTTTGAGATACCGAATAGCCAAAAGGAGCAAAACCTGATGATACCGTTGACATTAGAAATCCAAGGCCACACAAACTATCATCTCCATCCACCAATACAACGACTAGATCTGCACCATTTGCGTCACGCAGGGCACTGAGGCCAGAGATGGATCCATTTTGTGCGGAGTTTAGAAACCCAGAAAAACTAAAGCCACTCTCAGAAAAACTTATTTCCTGCTTGGCTACGACACGGATGATATGATCTATGCCACTATTAGAATAGGAGGCATTGGTTTCAGATTCTGCCAAATCAATAAGGCTTTCTATTGCGCTGGTGCCTCCTTCAACAATGCGAGCTTCTGCAGTGTATACGACGAGTACATCGACTACGGTTCCATCATCGGCCTGGGTTTCTAAGACCGATGTGTCGGAACTACCGGATATGCTTAAGCTATCAGGTATCATTGCATCCCCTGACAAGGGCTGATCTTCCATTGGACCAGAACTTATTTCTGGTTTTGTGAAGAGAGGTTGTTCCAAAATATTATCTTTAATGAGTGAAGGAAGTGAAAAGTCAGACTTTTCAAACGAACGTGGAATTGGAGAAGACTTTGGTTTTATGTCAGGTGTTATGGGTTCACTGGCCGGAGGAAACCTGGAAGGATCAATCTCGTAAACCGTGTGAATTCCATCAGAAATATGGCGTATTTGATAAGACAAATTTGGTTTTGATATGTTTCCAAAGACCTTGTTTTGGTTTACGACCAAGATCACCAGACTCATTGGAATATTTTTTAACTTCCCATACCAGGAGTAACTACCGGATCGGTTTTTTTCTATTTTTTGTATGAGGGTGGTGAATTCAATTTCAGGAAATAGGTTTAAGATCAGTTCAATTTCACTTTCAGATTCTGCAATAAAGTTTTCTTCCGGGTCAGGAAGAAGACTAAGGTTTATATTGACTAAGCGAGAGCGAACGATAGTGGGACTTTGCCTAGCCTGGATATCATCAATATTTTCTGCCGTCAAAAATAAGTAAGGAGGGGCAGGCTTGGAAGTGTCTGATTCGAGAGCTAGGGCCTTCCCTGTACTTATTAATGCCATTGTCAGGCTGAGCATCAGGAGACATTTGTTTTTACACGATATGAACTGAAAAATTTTCCTAAACCCCTTATTTTATTAGGACTTGGCGGAACTATCTCATCGGCATAAAAACCTTTACACTTTAACAAGTTGGTTTGTGAGACCTCCCTTGATGAAGGAAGACAGAGGGGGGAAGGTTTGTGCTGTAATGGCTCTGATTTAGCAAGCGAGTCCATCAACTTACAGGTTTAGCATGGGCGCGTATCGCTGAATTCAGCTTTTAATACTGCAGGGGTTATCGCTGCTGGGAGGTGAGATTAATTGATGCCTCGTGCAACGCCGCTGGAGTTTCCCGATACACCATCAAGTTGGCTATCTCCGAAATTCCTTCCAATGGTGGAGTCATGGGCATCGCCAATGAATTCCATCGCAAACCCCGTTCCGCTGGATTCAATGAATACAACTCCCCAGAAACTCAATTGGCTGAGGTTGTTATATTTGTTTATGGTATTGACAGTGGTGGGGTTGAGAGGGCTTTCATTAACGGAAACGGCTCTTATATTTCCAAACTGGGCTGAATCTGCGGTCAAAATTAAATGCGTTCGTGAGTCCGTAAAAGAAGAGTTGGAAGAGTTGATCGTTGAATTGGAAACATTGACCACAAATATTCTATGCGTTTCTCCCGCATCCACCGTAAATATCGTAGCTCTGCCAGCAGAATTGTCGGGAACCGTGGTCATGCCTAAAACTTCGAAGGCTACGCCCACTTGCGTTAAAGCCGTATCGAGAGAAGGGTGGTTGATAGAAATAAAAGTATAGCTGTCATTGGGAACGGTCTGGGCATAGGGCGATAGCACAATGCGAGCCTTATCATCTGTCGTGGGCACTGTTGATTGCGCTAACGCTGTGCCAGCTAGAAATAGCCAAGCTATCAGAATGCGACAATTTGGAACCACGATTTTTTTTAGAAACCTCGACTTCATTTCTGTTTGTTCCTCAATCATTCAAGTCAGTTGACACCACTTACCGTGGCGGAATTGTCCATACTGGGTGTTGCGGTGCTATCCTGCATATCACCGATAAACTCCATAGCAAACCCGGTTGTGTTGGATTCGATGATGACCGCTCCCCAGAAATTGAGCATGGTGACATCTCGCCGTCCTCCCAACGTTGTGACAATAGCAGGGTTTGTGGCTACAGGGTCGATCCTTAGATGTCCATGTTTAAAGCTTGTTGTTCCCACTATAACTTGGGCGCTGGAGATGGTAGCCGCTGAAATAGTCGGGTGGTTCGTGCGGACAATGAATATTCTCTGAGTGCTACCCCCTGAAATTGTGAAGCTGACAGCGGTGGCAAATGTTGAGTTGTCATTCTGAATGACATTGACCACTAAGCCGACTTGAGAAGCAATGGTGGTTAAGGATGAATGGGAAACGGCTATAAAAGAATAGCTCCCTGAGTCAGACTGCCAATAAGGAGAGATAACGCGACTTTTATTTTCAATAGCCCAAGCAGAGTTAGCTAAGCAGAATGCGCTCATCAGCAAAAATAAAGCGATTCGAATGATTTTGCCTAGCATCATAATATGCTTGTCCGACTATTCCGTAGAACCTGAATAATAGTATAACCGTGCAGATATCATCAGGTTTCTGATGGATCATGACCCGAACCGGGCGCACCTGTCCTTATCAGAGCTTAACGGAAGAAATTGGGATTACTTGAGTCGTTTTTGACGATTATTTTTGCGGCCTAGATACGGTATTTAATTCAGTGAGTTAGGTTCATTTAGCTGGGGATTGGAGGGCGTTTTCCTCTTAAGTGTAGGTATGAACCTTAATGTTGGGGTCTAATTGCGACCTGAGGTGATTTTCGATGACACGAAGTGTGCCTCCTGTGGAGCTGGGACATCCTCCACAGGCCCCTTGGTAGCGGATTCTGACTATCGGCCCGTCTACTTCAATCACCTCCAGACCGCCCCCATCATTTGCCAGAGCAGGGCGGATGGTCGCATCGAGAACGGCTTCTACAATGATGATTTTTTCGTCATCGGCCAGCGAGGGATAGGTCTCCATGTCGAAGTCGTCAAGAATTGATGCGGAAACCTCGTCGTCTCCTTCCGCATATTTTTCTAAATTTGCTTCGATAATATTTTTCACCTTGTCCTTAAAAATCACCCAGAGGTCAGCAGAGTTCAGGGTGACAGCGACAAAATCTTCGCGCAAATAAACCATATCAACGATTTCCAAAGCAAATAGGTTGGTGGCAAAGGTGTCGGTTTCCAGATAACCTCCCTCTTCAATGGTTTTAGAGCCAGACTCGATTACTTTTTGATCTACGATAAACTTGACGGAGCGTGGGTTTGGGGTCAGCTCTATATTTAAAACGGAAAAAGTTTTGTTATCGGTTTCCTGCATGGAGGTTCCTCTGAGTTCTAGGTTTGTCTTATAGATAAGATGGGTTCCGGGTCAATGAGGTTCAAAAATTATGTTTCATTTTTTTCGTTCCTCGACATCTCATACCTTGACAATAGATGATACAGGTTTTATATTAAATATAAAGAGATATGTTTATCTTTTATTTGAAATGATTGGGCACTTGCTCTGAAAAATATTTTTTCTGCTGAAAGGATTGCGAAATGGAAACCCCGATTGCTGTAACCGATCCTGTAAAAAACTTTGTTGCTAATAATTCCCGTTGTGCTGAAATTTTTGCGGAATTGAAGATCGATTTCTGTTGTGGAGGGGATCAGCCCCTTCTTTCTGCCTGTGAAGAAAATAATCTGGAGCCAGACAAAGTTTATCAACGGTTGATGGCATTGCTAGCGGAGGCTTCAACTTACGAAGAAGATGTTTCAGGTATGAGCACAACTGAGTTGACGCATCACATAGAGTCCACCCACCATGTTTATCTGAAGGAAGCCTTGCCGCGTTTGTCAGCCTTGATGGACAAAGTACAGCAGGCACATTCTTCGCGTCACCCTGAGTTGGTACAATTGCAGGCCGTGTTCAAAGGGGTGCGTGAAGATCTCGAACCGCATTTGATGAAAGAAGAGCGGATATTATTTCCGCTGATTCGATCTATGGAACTCGATTTTCAAGGTTTGCAAGCCGGTGCGGCTCAAGGGCCGATTAGAATGATGCGCCATGAGCATGATGAGTTGGGCGTATTGTTAAAAGAAATGAGAGCTCTGGCGAATGAATACGTTGCTCCTGAGGACGGATGTCAGTCTTTTGAGCTTTTGTATAAAGAGCTGGAAGCGTTGGAACAGGATACGCATTTGCATATTTATAAAGAGAACAACTTACTCTTCACCGCTATCGCATGAGCGCAGTTGTTGTTTGATAGGTTATTGATTCGCTCTCAGGTCGGGGAGCGGGTCAATATTTCCCGCGAATATGAGAGGCGACATCCTTCAAATAAAATTTTCGCAATGCTTCATGCGTGCCCGCACTCAGCGGAGGCAAAGAGCTGGCGGCGCAATTATCCATAACCTGTTGCGGATTTTTAGAGCCAGGGATCACTACACTGACCGCATCGAAGTCTAAAATCCACCGTAACGCCGAGGTGGAAATATTTTCAGGAAAATAGGTTTTCAGACTTTCGACCAATTCAATTCCTTTATCAAGGGGAAGCCCAGAAAAGGTTTCACCGACATTGAATGCTTGTCCATCGCGATTGAAATTGCGATGATCATTGTCGGCAAAAGCAGTGTCTCGCCTTAATTTCCCTGTTAGTAGGCCGGATGCTAAAGGTAGACGAACGATGAGAGCCACCTGCTTGGCCTGCGCTTCTTTGAAGATAGCTTCTATGGGTTTTTGTCGCAAAACATTAAAGATGATTTGTAATGAAGCGACTCCTTCTTCCTGCAAACAAAGTTGGGCTTCATGCATCGATTCGACGCTCAAGCCAAACTGTTTGATTTTACCTTCCTGCTTCAAGATTTTCAGCCATTCAAATATGTCACCCTGTTGAATGAGCTCGGTAGGTGGGCAATGCACCTGTGTGAGATCGAGCGCATCGACCCCCAGCCGTCGCAGAGAATTTTCAGTATGCTTGCGAAACTGGTCTAACGAAAAATTTTCCAACCCGCCAGGGTGAGGAAATCGGCCGATCTTAGTTGCGATCACCACTTCGGTAGATAATGTTTTTATGAATTTACCGAGTCGAGTTTCAGAAAGACCCTCGCCATAACAATCTGCAGTATCGAAAAAATTAACTCCATTTTCGACCGCCGTTGCGAGAATTTTATGGGCAGTGGAATCATCGACATGACCCCAATCTGCTCCAAGTTGCCAAGTGCCCAAACCAATTTCTGAAACCTTGATGTTGCAAAATGTCCGATAATTCATGAAGGCCTTTCTAAAAAATGATACATTGAGCCAATGAGATTCCATTCACGCAATTGTGTTTTTAATTCCTTATGGCTAGGTCATAGTATCTTTAATGCGGTAGCAAAAGTATTTTTCATTGTTTTTGTAGGCGCAGTTGTTTTCGGGGGCTGGGTTAAAGATGCGCCAGCGATAGACTTTAAAGCTTACCTGCAAGGTGCGCAGGCTGAAATTACACGACACAAAAATATCATTGCTGAAGACCCTCTGGATGCGATCTCATACTTTGAGTTGGGCAAGGCCTATTTGGCATTGGGAAAGCATGAGGAGGAGGTCGAAGCTTATAAGGAGGCGGTCCAGCTTGACCCTGAATACACGGCTGCACATTACAATTTGGCAGTGGCTTACGATTTATTAAAGCAAGGCCCCAAAGCCATCCGGCATATGAAAATTGCTCTTGAGCTTTATACCGCAAAAAGAAACCATGCTCGGATAAGAAGCGTACAGCGACAGTTAAAATTGTTATATTTTAAATATCCCGCTGCACGGTGATCGAGGAATTCAAAAAAATGAGATAGTATGCCAAGCCATTATTTTTAGGATGAAATTTTATGAGCGAACTCGCCCTAGCGAAGGAAGGGATTGAAAATGGGCACGAAATTTTTTATAGTAAGAGCGATTAAATTGTCTTTCGCATTGGGGACGAAAGGGCTTCATGTTTGTCATTAAAGAATATCGTAAAGGCAAAAAAATTGTACGGCAGGGTACACACGGCACCAGTGCGTTTCTGATTAAGAAGGGCAAGGTAGAAGTTTACCGGGAAGACGACGAGGGAAACAAGAAAGTGCTTGCCCAACTCAAAGAGAACGATCTTTTTGGAGAGATGGCGATGATCTCTTCAGATCGTCGTTCTGCCTCGGTCATAGCCATTGAAGATTGCGAAGTGGCTGTTCTCACTCGCGAAAAGTTTCTCGCCCTGCCAGAAAGCAGTCCTGCCGTCGTTCGCTTGCAGACCATCATGAAAGAGCGTCTCAAAGATAAGAAGTAACGTTAGATTCCCACCTTTATTTTATCAAATTGCAATCGCATCAATGAAAGGCAAGAGTTAACGCATGGAACGAGATTTTGAGCCACTAAAAACACGACTGCGAATCATCTGTGACCGTCTGGATGAGGATGAACAATTATATTTTCGTCCCCTCATAGACAATTTTAAAGGACAGACCCAAGAGTTTCAGCGCATCATGCGTGATCTGGGTAAGTTTGGAGAAAAAATCACCGACGGCAGTCAATTTCAGGCCTACCGAGAAGTCCAGCACCTTTTTGACGATGCATTCCGCAAGAACAAGTGATTGCTTCACTTCACAATAGAAAGGCTTATTGATGCGTTCTGCGGTTTATCTGAGCGTTAAGGGTCGTGTGCAGGGGGTCGGGTTCCGAGCCAGTACACGCGAACAGGCGTTGCAACTTGGGCTCGATGGTTGGGCAAAAAACTGTCCGGATGGCACGGTGGAAATCCACGCCGAAGGCGATAAGGCAACTCTTGAGGAATTTGTCAACTGGTGCCGAAAGGGGCCGCCTGCGGCTCAGGTTTTGAATCTGGACGTGCAATGGGTTGCGACGCAGAATTTAAGCCATTTTGAAATTCGCCGTTAGGCGTGGGCGGATTATTTTTTAACAGGCTTAAACACCACTTCAACCGAGAGAATTTTGTTGTCCCGTTGAAGTTTGAAGGTCGACCGCTCATCAAAATGTTTCGTTCGCAGAAGTTCCAATACATCATCCACTCCCGATAAATCTTCTCCATCCATAGCGAGCAAAATATCTCCGGCTTTCATGCCGGCGTTGTAGGCGTTGGAGTGGGGGGCAACGGATTTGAGGAGCACTCTCTTATTCTCCTGAGCCAATCGAACTCCTAGTTTGACTTTGCTTTGTTGGGGGACCTTGTACTCGACTTTCCACGCATAATCAGAGGCATAAAGTGGGATGGAAACTTTCTCCACCGTCATTTCCCGGTCTTTCAATGCTTCAGGAATTTGAGTGATATCGGGAAGAACGATGGAATAATTATGCGGCAACCTTCGGTAAGCTCGCTTGGGGATGCCGAAACCGTATTGAACATGAAACCCACCTGCGAGCACTACCATCTTTTTTTCTTTATTTGCCGGATCGCGCAAGAAATTCGCCACCGTTTGAGCCATGGTTTCTTCCCATAACAAGAGCATTCGGTAGGGTTTCTCCAGAGCTTTTGCCGTGCCACGGTGGCCGCCAAAGGCAGAGAGAGCGAAAGCTCGATGGTAGGGGTCGGTGTCATCGATTTCGGGGTAGAGTGTGTTGTGTGGTGCCGGGTCTCCGGCACGGAATTGACGTTCCACGGCACGCGAAGACTTAAGCCCGATCAGTGGCAGTTTATGGGATTTAGCAAATTCGAATATAGGTTGGTAGAGGCCAAAGCCGCCGCCCCAATTTTTATGAAAAAGGTTCTTGAATTCTTTGAGGGGTAGTTGACCCTGATGCCAGAGATTCAAATCTTCTTGAGCGGAGCGGCGGAACATCTCCAGCCCAATTGCCAGGGGATATTTTTTCGCTATATGCTGGATGATTTGCAACTGCACTTTATGAGCTTCGATATTATCGTGGGTTTCCCCGACATAGATGACTCGCGAGGCCGAAATAGCATCCATCATTTGATTCGGGCTGACAACCCTCCCCGTTGGAATATGGAGGATCTGATCCACTTCCATCGCTCCCAGATCGCGATACGGAGACCCCTGATTCGGCACCGCAAATTCTTCTGAAAAGCCGTCGCGGGTAAAAACCAATAACCAGCATAAAAACAAGGCTGCTAGGACAATTCGAAGGGTTTGGGTGACAGGATTTGGATTCATGGTATTGGGGCCTTGACTTTAGGTGAATTATTGTAGATAATCTCGGGCTTCATATTAAAATGGTATTTCTGCAGAGAGCAGGGACATCAGTGCCGAGAATTTGGTTGCGGAAAATCATTCTGTACCCTAAAACGGTTGTTTATCTCGGTTAAAAATTTTGGGTAGGAGGTAAAGGTTTTTGATAGTAACAGTTTACCAAAATCAAGTTGAAAAAGCCTTAAAAGTCTTAAAACGACAAATGACGAAGGAAGGCTTGCTGAAAGAACTTAAGCGACGTCGCTTTTATGAAAAGCCTTCTGTAAAGAAGAAAAGAAAACAAAAAGAAGCGAAGAAAAAAAGAAAAGCCGCTATGCGTCGCATGCGATCCTATAACCGATTCTAGGCTTTTTGTCTCCTTTTTGATTCTGCGTTAGGCTGTAACGGCTGAAGTTTTGTATTATTCTTAGGCCGTATTCAGCAGTAATTTTTGGCGTAGATTTTCATAAAAGATCACCGTGCTGGCTGATGCCGCGTTGAGAGATTGCAGTTTTCCGTTCATGGGAATTGCAAGCGTGACGTCGCATGATTTTTTCAGTAGCGGTCGTATGCCTTTTTCCTCTCCTCCGATGACCAATGCCGATGGAGCATTGAATTTGTACTGATAGCAAGGCATCTCCCCATCGGGAACAACTCCCGCAACCCAGAACCCTGATTCTTTGAGTTTTTCAATGCAGTGATTTAAGTTTGTCACCCAAGTGATGGGCAAATGTTCCAATGCTCCCGAAGAGCATTTGGCGACGGTTTCGTTCAGATCTGGCGAACCATGTTTTGGCAAAATCAACCCTTGAATGCCTAAGGTTTCGGCGGATCGTATGATTGCTCCGAGATTTTGCGGATCTTGAATTCCATCCAAAATAACAAGTGTAGGCAGAGACGTTTTTTGGAACGCAATCTCGATAAGCTCTTCCAGCTCCAGAGTGGCGATGCCAGTAAAATAACCGGCAATACCCTGATGCACTTTTTGCTGAAATTTTTTATGGAATAGGGCCTTGGGTAAAGATTCCACGGGAATTTTCTTGGCTTCCGCCAATTTGATCACGTTTTGAACCCGAGGTGTGGCTTTTCCCTGTTCAATGATCAGTTTGTGACAATGTCGTTTTGAGGCCACAAGTGCCTCACGAACGGGATTAATTCCAACGACTAAAGTTTGCTCTGTAGGTTTCATAGTTTATGGTTTGAGGGCTCGTTTCAAAAATATGCGGCTTAGGCACGGGGGATTTTTTCTGGACGAAATGCCTTAAATGATCTATAACTTAATGATAATAATGGATTTATTCGGCTTAAGCCCATTGTTGATGCTTATGCGATTGCGGTCTGTTTTACTAAATTCCCTCGATAATTTTCTTTCCCGCATAAAAAACGCACAGGCCATTTTAACCTTTTTTTACGCTCCGTAAACTATATATGCCGATTTCCCGAAAAAGGATTGTCTTTTACTCCCTGTTTACGATAATTCTTTCTGCATTCTCCATTTTTTCCCTAGCTTATTATCAATTGCGCAATATAGGCGAATTCAAAACACTTGCTGTTGAGAAGCTTGAGGCGCTGACCCGGCGAGAAGTAAAAATCGGCGGTGCAGAGATGGATATTGTCCGAGGGCTCAGTATTCGTTTGCAAGATGTTTCCATTGGGGCGCGTAAGGCTGAGAAACCCGAATTGACGGCTCGAAGTGTATGGGTGGTGGTGAAATTGCTTCCCTTGCTGGAAAAGCGTGTGGAGGTTAAAGAGGTCATTGTACAAGGGTTGTCTCTCAGGGTGACCCGTGATGCGCAAGGACAGTTCAATTTAGGGGATGTTAAGAAATGGGTCACACAACCCACCAAAAGTAATTTCTTCAAAGTTTTAAAAGTCAGTCTGATGAACCAGCTCATGGTCGAGGATGGAGCCATCCATTTTCAAGACTATTATAATCGTTCTCCTGAAAACCCTCTCCCGTTGGACTTGGAACATATTCATTTTTCCGTACGAAAAAAGCTATTGGGTTCACCCTTTCAATTTACCTTGAAAGGATCGGTTCCCAATGAAGGGTCGCCGACGGCGTTTCAGGTTTCCGGGGCGTTCGATAACTTCTTTGGAAATCAGGGGGGGGCGGGAATTTCGATTGATGGCAAAGTGAAAATTGATGAACTGAATGTCTCAAGTTTTCAGCCCTATTTGAAAAAGGTAATGGCGGAAACCCAGCAAGAGGGTTGGTTGTCGTTAGACTCTAGTTTCTCAGGGAACTTGGGAGGGGCTCTGAAAACGGAAGGCACTCTGAAATATACTTCGGACTCAAATCGTCAACATGCAACATTGAGAAATGCCCGCGTTCCACATCGAGGTGGTTTGGAATACAAAATATCTTTCGATCATGATTCCATTCATATTGATGAGTTGAAATCGACATCGGGGCCATTTAAATTTACTGCCAAGGGGTCTCTTGATGAATTTTTATCGAATGACCCTTCGTTATCGTTGGATCTCGTGACGGATTCATTTCAAGTCAACAAAAGCGCGGACTATCTGCCGTTAAAATTCTTTCCTGAGGAATATCATGAGTGGGTGCAGTCTCATTTTAAAAACGGTTCAATAAAAATCAAGTCACTAAAATTTGCTGGAAGCCTGAAACAACTGGGTGAGTTGGAGCATGAAAAAAACTGGGGCTTGATCACTTCAGAGCTGGAACTCAAACAGGTGGACTGGCAGTCTCCCCTGCCGAGGTTGCAGAATGTGACCGGGGTTTTTAAGGTAGGCAAGGGCAATACGATTTTTTCGATTGCCAAGGCTAATTATGAAAATCAGCCGATCAGCAATGTCGTGGGGACGGTGCATGATTTTATTTCCAAGCCGGTGATTGACCTGAAGGTTGAAAACGAAGTGAAGATGAGTCAGTTTCATGGCACGCTCAAACGTATATTCAAGGGCCATCCTTTATTAGACTCCATAACTTCTTACGATAATTTTGAGGGCAATGCGAAAATTAGTCTGAATGTAAAAGGGCCGATTGAAGATTTTAATAAGCTGGCGATAGACGGAAATATTGGTTTGAAGAGTGTCTCGCTTGATGAAAAAGGCTTTGAGCCACGCTTGAAAAACTTGACTGGAAATATTATCTACACTCACACGCCAGAGGCCGACAAGCGTAAAGATGCTTCTTGGATTCCGGTTGTCAAGTACGACCAGCTTTCCGGCGAATTTTCTAAAAGTTCTTTTTCTGATTTGAATGGGGAGAGAGGTTTTAGCAATGGAGAGCCGCTGGAAAAAATGTCTGCCACTTACAATATTGCTTCGAGCGACTTGCATTATGTATTATCTGATAATACCGAGGATGCTTTGGTGGGCTTGAAGGAAGGGTTGGATTTCTCGGCCGGAGGGCTAGTTCTGAAATATCGTTCTCAGATGAACCCGATGCAACCGGAGAGTGAAAAGGAGTGGGGAAAGATAGAACTGAAAAATCTTTCTATGCAATACATGGATCGCTTTAAGGTAATGATGGGTCTAAACGGCACGATCTCATATGGAGATGGAAAATTAAGGTTGGAAAATTTGCACGGTCGTTATGGCGATTCACCGTTTCAGTTGGAAGGCGAGGTGGACCGCCAAAATATCAAAAAACTGAATTACGCTTTGCGCTTGAACTTCCCAGATTTGGTCGATAGCGATTTGAAAGACATTCCTCTTTTTAAGGACTTCAAGTTTAAGGGGCAGGCTTATGTTTCTCTGAAATTGAATGGCGGCTTGGATTCCTTTAAATTCGAACACCAAGCAGACCTTGCAAGGGTGGGGTATGAAATTCCAGGTTTTATGGAAAAACAACCCAATGCCTTGAATAAGTTTAAAGCCAAAGGAAGTGTTATAAAAAATGCTGGCATGACTATCGATAGCTGGTCTTATGAGTTGGGGGGGAATCAGGTTTCTGGTGCCGCCAGTCTCCTCGATTTTGATAACCCAGACTTCA
>JABIYR010000022.1 GCA_018702695.1 Nitrospina sp.
AGGGGAAGGCAAGCCCTGAACAACGATGATTATGCAAATGAATGGAATTTACTGATCGACTACGAAGTGAATAGCCATGTATACGCCCATATTGGGGCTGGCTATATTCTTCCGGGAAGTGCCGCAGAAGAATTTTTCGGCAATGATGACGATACTATTTTCACCCAGATGTGGTTGAAGTTTCATTTTTAACGGTTAAAAATCTTCTGCTACTTAAATCACCCTGAGGGTAGGTGAAGTTGGGTTGGTGTGGCAATTTAGTGCAAGATGATGGTTCCTGATAAAAATAACATTCCGACTGGAAACAAAATTCTGGTGGCAGAAGACAACGAAGTGAACCTGTCAATGCTATTGGAAATGCTAAGTATCATGAATCATAAGGTCATCATTGCTAGAAATGGCCAGGAAGCGATTGATCTGGCTTTGACCGATAAACCAGAATTGATTATTATGGATATCAGCATGCCTGTGATGGATGGGCTGGAGGCAACTCGCAGGTTACGAGAGATGGAGGAATTTTCTGCGGTCCCTATCCTCGCTTTAACGGCGAGTGCCGGGGAGGAGGGCAAAGCAAAATGTCTGGACGCCGGATGCACAGAACATTTACCAAAGCCCATTCAAACTAAGGATTTGTTTGAAGCTTTAAGTCGAAACCTTCCGACGAATTAACTGGGAAATTGAGAGACTAATTGTGAAAGTTTTAATTGTTGAAGATGATGCGCCTTCGAGAGGTTTCATGAAGGATACTGTAGAAAGCCAGGGATTTGAAACCCATGTGGCTGAAAATGGTTTGGTTGGTCTTGAAGCTTTTAAAAAAATTAATCCTCATCTAGTTCTCTCGGATATACAAATGCCTGAAATGGATGGGCTTCAGCTTTTGGAAGAAATTCGCAAGCTCAGTCCGAGTGTTATTGTTGTTATGGCAACTGCATTTGGTTGTGAAGAATATGCCATGAAGGCCATGGAGTTAAAGGCGAACAACTATCTTAAAAAACCTGTCCGGCATGCCGAGTTGTTGCCTCTACTCAAGAAGTATGCATCGCTTATTGATGCAAAGGCTGATTTAGAAAAAAAACCGGAGATTGAGAAAAAGACTTCCTTTACTATTAAACTGGATAGTGACGTTGAAAAAGTGCCTGATATGGTCGATTGGCTGGTTAAAACAGCTGGAAATATGCTTGACGATAGCGGGAAGCTTGACGCTAAAATAGGTTTGGTGGAGCTTCTAACTAATGCCATTGAGCATGGAAATTTGGGTGGCACAGAAGGCGAAAAACCCGCCAATAACTTCATGCTCAGTTCAAGAAAGGTGTCCATAGAGTACAAAACGAGTGACTCTTATTGTGAGTGGCTAATTACTGACGAGGGGGATGGGTTCGACTGGCAGTCGTATCTTGAGCGTTTAGCCATTGACCCTTTAGGTATGGAGGGGAAAGGGCTGTTATGCAGCCAGTTTCACTTTAACGAACTGGAGTTTAACCCTTCTGGGAATTCAGTTAGAGCTCGAAAAAACAAAAGCTCAGATTAAAATATTTGAAGGCTTTCTATTTCAGCCCCTTTACCTCATTTATTTTATCCAAGAGCTCAGCCTCTGTGACTAAACCGTTCTCGTTTAGTATCGCTATCAACGCATCTATTTTGGTAGCGGGACTTTCATCATGAAAATGTTCAAGAAGCTGTTTGTCTTCTTTGGCTTGAGTTTTGGCCGACTTGGTGTGAAAGCCTTTATCTTTGCCAAGAGCCCTTCTTACAACTTCCCCCAGTTTATCCAGGTGAATCGGTTTAATGATGTGAGTAAAAGCCCCGTGTTGATGGGTTTCGCGGGTTGCCTCTAAAGAGCTTTCCCCGGTGGTCATGATGACCTCGATTTTAGGGAACTTTGCTTTTATTCTTTTTAGTACCTGGAGTCCATCCATCACAGGCATATTAATGTCTAAAAGCACAACTTCGGGCCGGAATCTTCCACAAATCAACAGGGCCTTTCTACCATCACTGGCTGTTCTAATATCACATTTTTCTTTGGCAAAAAAGTTTTCCAGGAAGTCTCTTGCTTTTGGATCGTCATCGACAATCAGGATTTTTGCGTCAATTATATCTGTCATAAACTTTTTCCATTTTTAACGGTTAAAAATTACCATCCAGGCATTCAACAATGCAATGGAGGAAATTCCCCATAGGTGACATTCGGAGTTTGTCGAGCGATCACTCAAAGTCAACATCCTCTAAAATACTTTGGATCTCTTTCACATTGAGAGGTTCTATGAAAGTTCGGATATGATCTGCCAAGCTCTTGGTATTTTCATCAATTTTATCTAATTCATCAAGAGCTTGTTGTAAATCCATAATATTTTCATTGCCCACGGATTCAATCAGTTTAAAAAACAGCTCCTCAGTCAGGCAAATATTCGAGAAATCCGGTCGCAGGTTTTCGTTTTCGTACTCGAATTTCACATCCAGAACCGTCTCCAGGCAGGTAAAAACAGTTTCAACGCGGAACGGTTTTGCGATAAAAAATTCACAGCCTGCCTCAACAATTTTTCTCCTTTGCTGGTCCAGCACAGTAGCGGTAAGAGCTACAAT
>JABIYR010000021.1 GCA_018702695.1 Nitrospina sp.
AAGACTTTCAGCGCCGATGGTACTGCACGGGCAGCTGTGTGGGAGAGTAGGACGAGGCCGGGTTTAAATTCTAAAACGCCTTCAGCATTTATTTGCTGAGGGCGTTTTTTTTTATCCAATACAAATCACACTACTACATACCATCCGCAATAATCTCCCTCACAACTCACCCCCCTATTCCAATTGATCCATCCTACTCCTTAATACTTCCTAAACCCTTATATTTATAAGTATGAGTACTATTGGAAGTGAGCACCTAAAATAAGACTGAAGAGAGCTGAATGGGATCAAACGGAGTTCCATCAATGGCGTGAAGTTCATTGATTGGTGGAATGATTAGGAAATATTTGAGCATCATAAAAAATATCCCTGATTATGTTCCTACACACCGCATTTGCGCTATAGATCATTATTTGTTTGACTAGATTATTTTTTCAGGCGATATTGACGCATTCAGGTTTCTTGGAAGCAAAGTTTTTTTCTTTCGGGAAATAATAGGGAAGGTTGTGAAATTCAACCACGGTCCCGCCGCTGTAAGCGTGACGAAATCTGTGAATAGCCACTGACATTCGTGTTGGGAAGGTGCAGAGAGTAGGATGAACGTGAGTCAGAAGACCTGCCTGAAGCAATGGGGATATCACCGTTCGTGGAAAGTCGGTATCTGCCCAATATCATGTTGATGAAGTAAACTAGGGTGCAATCAACCTCGAACCTCCTTTTTTTGGAGGCACGAGGTTTTTTTTTGCTCAATTTTCCAGTTTCTTCGGACAATTAATATAATTTTCTCTCTCATAGGAAAAGGCATGAATAGAGTTTTTATAAGCGCAATTGCCTCATTGCTTTTATTACTTCAAATAGTCTCTACCTCTTGGGCTTTGGATGATACCAGTAATGCCCCCCCCGGTGACTCCCCTCCTCCAGTTATGCTGCTGGATGAGTTAATTGTAACCCCCAGTGTATTGAACTTTGATTTTTCCTCCGGTACCAGTAGTCGTTTGGACCTTCCGGCTTTTGATACTCCGGCTTCAATAACTGTTATCAATAACTCCGAATTGAAACGTGGAGGATATCAGGAGGTAGGAAAGGTGCTTGAGCGATCACCCGGATTCGTTTGGGGAAACCCTCCAGCAGAGCCTGCTAATTATTCTATGCGTGGTTTTACCTCCAATCAGGTCATGATTCAGCGAGATGGAATTTGGTTAGGCCCCTCCTTAATCACCGGGCGCCCTCAAAATGGTTTTAATCTGGACCGGATCGAGGTTCTTAAAGGTCCCGCATCGGTCCTGCATGGACAAGGGGCCATTGGTGCAACCTTGAACATGGTCACTAAAAAACCAACAATAGGAAACTCAAATTCTTATGAGTTCTTAAGTTCCTACGGTCGATATGACACCACTAAGTTAGGCGTGGGTGCAGGAGGGAAAATGAGCAAGAACTTATGGTTTAGGATAGATGGCAGTGAATACAGCTCAGACGGATATGTTGATAATGCCGATCCAAAATCCAGAAATTTCATCGGTTCCTTGCTGTGGAAACCCAATGATCAGCTAGATGTGACTTGGGGTATTGATTACCTAGAAGATAAACTGCAAAATTACTGGGGCACCCCCATTGTAACAGAAACCTTTGCCACTCAGCCTCTTACCGGAGTGGTGACAGGGGATGGGGCGGCCATTGATGAACGAATGCGATTTGTTAATTACAATGTTGATGATGAGCGGGCAAAATCCTATCAAATATTAACAACGTTGGATGCGAAATGGAAACATAGCAATAAACTATCGTTTCGCAATTATACCTATTTTTTAAATGCAGACCGAGAATGGCGTAACTCAGAAAACTATACATTCAATTCGGGAACAAGCTTGATAGATCGTGACACTTTTTTTGTAGCGCATAACCAAAGCACAGTTGGCAACCGCCTAAGCTCAAAGTATGAGAACAGTTTTTTGGGGATGGAGAGCCAGTCGATTTTGGGAATCGATTCGAGTTATGTGGATTTTAAAAGGAAGTCTCAGCCCCTCTCGGACCCGGGTTCGGTTGACCCCTTTTCGCCTAATGGAGGCAGCTTTGGCGGAAATCCTTCTAGCTTTAGATTCAACCCCACTCGAATAATTTCGGTATCAACCTTTCTAGAAAATACGTTGAAGGTCACACCTAAATTAAGACTGGTAGCAGGTTTGCGCCAAGATCATATTGAGTTGTTTCGTCTCAACTTTAATGACCCCACCCCCGGAGAATCTTTTGAAAAAACATTCAACCCTTTCAGTTGGCGTATTGGTGCCGTTTATGAAATTGCCCCTTCATGGAACGCTTATGTTCAGACGAGTTCCGGTGCCGACCCTTTGGGGGATGATGTGTTTCTCGTTACATCAAGTCAAAATTTCGACCTTTCTACCTCACAACAGTGGGAAATGGGGTTGAAGTCCAGATTCTTGGATGGAAGGGCTGAAATGGCTCTGGCCATATATCATATAGAAAGACAAAATATACTAATTAAGGATTCAAATGATAGTGTTCTGGGAGGGGACGGAAGCCAAAGGTCTACCGGATTTGAACTTGAAGGCTCTTTCATGATGACTCCCAAATGGAGAGTTGGAGCAAATACGGCTTATACAGACGCTGAATTTGGTGTTTTTCAGGACGTATCTGGAAATACTCCTTCTAACGTCCCCGAGTGGGTGGCTAATATCTGGACTAATTATTCCAGAGTAGCAGGGCTCCCTATTGATGTTGGCGCTAACCTTAGGTATGTGGACGATCGCTTTAACACCCGGTTTAATACCGTAAAAATGCTTGGCTACGAAACGGTAGATCTCCATGCTACCTACCGCAATGGAAAGGGTCGTTATACCGCGAGGTTGACAAACCTATTCGATAAGGCATATGCGCTCTGGGGAGATGAATTTTACTCCAAGCAATTAATTTTGGGTTCTCCCCAAGCCTTTGAAGTGAGTGCTCAGTTTGATTTTTAATTAAAATGGACAAACATTATGCAACGACTGACGCTGATTCACCGATGGATAGGGCTTGTCCTATGTTTGTTTTTTGCGACATGGTTTCTCAGTGGTGCCGTACTAATTTATCACCCATTCCCCTCGCTTTCTCAAGCGGAAAGACATGCAAATAACCCTAGTATTGATTTCACAAAAATCAAAATTTCTCCGACAGCGGTTATTGAGGCGACGGGCAATATAGAGTTGGACCGTTTTCGGCTGATTGATGTAGCAGATAGGCCCGCTTATATATTGCACCCCCCGAAAACACCGATCGTAATAATCGGTGCCGATGATGGCAAACGCCTTGACCTACTTTCTGGGAAAGCGGCGGGTAGAATTGCTGAACTATTCTCGAGAAAATCGGCATTAAGAGTTGAAGGTCCGTTGAGTTACGATCAATGGATTGTGCCAAATCACTATGACCCCTACCGCCCCTTTTATCGCATTTCCATGCAAGACAAAAAAGAAACCGTTTTTTATGTCTCAGCTCTTACCGGGGAAATTTTGCAAAAAACCGAAGGCCATGAGCGACTATGGAATTACATAGGTGCAATCCCTCATTGGATCTATCTCACATTTTTACGTAGTGATTGGGCCTTATGGGATCAAGTCGTTTGGTGGCTTTCCCTGTTTGGGGTGATCACTGCATTGACGGGCATGTACCTCGGCATCGCGCGATTTCGTGAAGCAAAAAATAATATTGGGTTAGGCCATGCCAGCCCTTTTCAGGGTTGGTTACGAGCTCACCATCTTTTTGGATTGTTCGCTGGGATATTTATCCTAACTTGGATATTTAGTGGGTGGTTATCCATGGATCACGGGAGACTTTTTTCAAAGCCCAACCCTGATTCCAGGCAGAAACAAAATTTTCGTGGAACATCTATCAATCAGTCAATGGAGAACTTTTCTCTTTCGGCTTTAAAATCACTAAAAAACTCCAATGAAGTTGAGGTATTGGCAATCGGTGGACAAGTATTTTTAATGTCAAGAAGTCCAGCTGGAATGAAATTATTTAAACCTATGACTCCTGATTCCCTTTCTCCTACCAAAATTTTAGAGTCAGATGTAATTGATGGGGTAAAGAAGGCTTGGCCTGATAAAAAAATCCAATCCACTCAACGGCCTGAAGAGTCAGATATATATGGGAATCTGCGCGAAGGATCACTCCCCTCCAATACCCTTAGAGTTATTTTAAATAATCCAGAGCAAACTTGGGTAAATATTAATATGGAGTCGGGGCAAATAGTATCCATCATGAATAAAAACCGTCGCTTATATCGGTGGTTATTCAATGGTTTACACAGTTTGGACATTCCCGGCTTGGCAAACCACAGACCCTTATGGGATGTTGTAATTTTGTTAATGCTTACCGCTGGTTTTCTTTTTAGTATTACCGCCGTTGTGATAGCGTGGAAGCGAATATTCAAAGTTTGACAAATTTTGGGTCGAACACGTACCCATTCGGAATTTAAACCCGGGGAACGCTACCGCGTTATAACCGTATTACCAACCATAACCATGAAAATGGAACTTTACTGCTGAGCTTGAATAATCATTCAGAGCGGTAAATTCAACAACCACTCACCCCTTCCCCTTATTATTTTTACAACTCTTTTTGATTGACAATAACTAACTGCTTAGTTACTATCGCCCTTCTATTTAGCCGAGTTCTTGACTTTGACTCGAATTCGATTAGCTATTTGTTTTTGGTGGTTTATGGATACTTTGTCCAGACAAGCTTGCTATCGTCTAAATAGTTTATGGCTTATAAAGCGGGTCTTTGTTGACCTTATTTTTTTACGAACGCCAAATCGTTTTTAAACACATATGCTCGAACAATATCTAGGCGCGGCAATTATGTTACTCATGGCCCTCGGCATTGCCGGTGGCATGGTCATGATGACTTCTCTTTTAGGGCCTAAAAGAGAATTCCCCGATAAGATGGAACCTTTTGAATGTGGTGAAAGCCAATTGGTTTCTCCTCACCAGCGCTTCTCCGTTAAATTCTATCTTGTCGCTGTTCTGTTCGTTCTGTTTGATATTGAAGCGATCTTCTTTTTCCCTTGGGCTATTCTGTTCCGCCGACTGGGAATGTTTGGCTTCATTGAAATGCTATTATTCGTTCTCATACTGGGTGTCGGTCTTCTTTATGTTTGGAAGCGTGGCGGCTTAGACTGGGAATAATTTTTTTGTAGGACTTGGTTTTCCGGTCTTACCATGATTTTGCAGGATTAACTATAATGTCTGATAATAAAATCATTGAGCGCATCAAGAGCCAATATGGTTCCTTGATCATTGACAGTCATGACTTTCGTGGCGACCAAACTGTCACCGTGAAAAAGGACTGTACCATCGAGTTTTTTAAATTCTTGCGCGATGATTCAGAGCTGGATTTTAATTTTTTAATGGATCTCACTGCAGTCGATTATGCCTCGAAAAAGGATGATCGATTTGAGGTGGTTTACCATTTCTATTCTCTCAAACACAATCATCGTTTGCGGATTAAAATCCCCGTATCTATCGATGATTGCATTGCCGATTCGATCACTCCTTTGTGGAAAACGGCAAACTGGTATGAACGCGAAATATGGGACATGTATGGCATTAAGTTTCGTGGGCATCCTAACTTGAGACGAATTCTGTTATATGAAGAGTTTAAAGGGCATCCTTTGCGTAAGGATTATCCGATTAATAAACGGCAACCCCTGATTGGGCCGCTGAACTAAGGATAGACCATGTGGGTTGATTTAATCATTGCGCTGGTTAAAATCTTGTTCATTTTTGCCATCACTGTTGGCTTTTTTGCCCCTGTCTTAACATGGGTAGAACGCAAGCAGAGTGCGCTTATGCAAGATCGCATCGGGGCTAACCGTGCCGACATTATGGGGTTCACGGTTTTAGGGTTGTTCCATATTATAGCGGATGCCTTGAAAATGTTTACCAAGGAAGATTTCATTCCTGATGGGGCAAACAAGATTCTGCACACAATGAGCCCGATCATCGCTTTGGTTCCCGCCCTCATCACATTTGCGGTCATACCGTTTGGCGGCCAATACACGTTGTTTGACAAAGAAGTTAACCTTGTTATTTCAGACTTGGATGTAGGTCTTCTATTTGTATTTGCCATTGCGTCGCTAGCAACATACGGCTATGTAATCGCGGGTTGGAGTTCTAATAACAACTGGTCTTTACTCGGATCGATGCGAACTGCATCGCAGATGATTTCTTATGAAGTCTCAATGGGGCTTACCATTATTGGTATCCTCATGGTTTATGGTTCCATGAAACTAACTGAAATCGGTGCCATTCAAGAAAACTTCTGGATGTGGGGCATCTTTCTTCAGCCGTTTGGTTTTATCATGTTCTTGACTGCGTCCATCGCAGAGAACAAACGAATCCCGTTTGATGCACCGGAAGCGGAATCGGAACTGGTCGCGGGTTATTTTACTGAGTACAGTGGTCTTAAATTCGGTATGTTTTTCATGGCTGAATTTATTGAGATGGTGACGATTGGCGCAATCATGACCATTTTGTTTTTAGGTGCGTGGCATATTCCATTTTTAACATCTGCCACGCTTCTTTCTTGGTTTGACTTTCTCGGTACTACGGGTGCAAATATTGTCTTAATGTTGATACACGTAGGCGTGTTTTTCGGCAAAGTGGTCTTCTTTATCTGGTTGCAAATGATCATTCGGTGGACACTCCCTAGATTTCGTTACGACCAGATTATGAAACTGGGTTGGAAGATTATTCTTCCACTATCTTTGGCGAATATAATGATTACCGGGCTTGTAATCCTGGCGCTGAAATAAAGGAGTGCGGGAATGGCTTATTATGTAAATAGAAATACAACCATGACCTGGTGGGAGCGGTCTTATATCCCTGAAATTATTAAAGGGATGTGGCTCACTTCGCGACGTTTTTTTTATAACTTATTTGGATTCATTCCTTTTTTTCTCGGTACCGAAAAGGATAGACGAATCATGACGGTTTACTACCCTGAAGAGCAGGTTCAATACCCTATTGCTTACCGGGGCCGACCGGTTCTGGCACAGAACGAAGATGGGCAACCAGCATGTGTGGCGTGTGGTCTTTGTGAAATAGCCTGTCCGGCTTATTGCATTCATATTGAACCCGCTCACAATACTGGCAAACAGAATCAGTATGAGCGGTGGCCCGGTGTTTTCAACATCGATTACGCCATCTGTATTTTTTGTGGCAACTGTGAAGAGGCCTGCCCTGAGGAAGCTATCTTCATGAGTGACGACTGTGACATATCTATGCTCGACAGAAAAAAAATGCTTTATACCAAAGAGCAACTGTTAACTCCGGTTGCAGATTTGCAAAAGCGCATTGAGTTCACCCGAAATATGTACGCAAAATGGAACTATTAATTTTTTACCCGCTAGCCGGGTTCTGCGTAGTACTGGCTCTGGGAGTTGTATTTAACAACAGCCCCGTAGGCTCTGCCATATCATTGATTGGCATGATGCTTGGTTTGGCAGGTATATTCGTCTTGCTACAGGCTCATTTTATAGCCATTTTGCAGGTCATTATCTATGCTGGCGCGATCATGGTTTTATTCATGTTCGTGATCATGTTGCTCAACCTCAAGAAGGGCGACGATACAGGCTGGATCTCGCGAGATAAGAACCTCTTTCTTTCGATATTGACTGGCGCATTGGCAATTGGGATTCTTTACAAGATTGGCGACATTTTGTTTTCTACAAAAATGGATTCACCCGCTACCCTGCCAGATACTTTCGGCACCGTGGCTAATATTGGTGAAACTCTGTTTACAGAATTTGTGCTTCCTTTTGAGGTGGCATCCATTTTATTACTTGCGGCTATGGTCGGGGCGGTTGTCCTGGCGAAAAACAAACTGGACTGATTATGCTTGAAGATACTGTTCCTTTATCACATTACTTGATGTTGAGCGCGACTCTGTTCGTAATCGGAATCGTAGGTGTTTTGGTGCGCCGAAACGTCATCGTTGTGTTCATGTCTATTGAAATCATGTTGAACGCGGTCAATATTTCGCTGATCTCATTCGATCACTATATGAATTTATCAAGCGGACAGATTTTTAGTTTTATGGTGATGTGTGTTGCCGCCGCTGAAGTTTCGGTCGGACTGGCCATTATCATCTCCATGCATCGGAATAAACCGACCGTCAATTTGGACGAATTTAACCTGCTAAAATGGTAAAAACGGTATGTTGCTGAAATTAACCTGCCTGATCCCTCTTTATCCGTTGATCGGATCAATTATCAACGGCTTTTTTGGTTTGAAAATAGGCAAAGATGCTGTTGCAAAGATCGCTTGTGGCAGCATGATTCTATCCTTTCTTACCGCCGTCTTGGTCTTTGTCGGTTTTCTCATGCTACCCGAAGGCCAGCATGCGTATGAGCAGGTTGTCTGGTCTTGGTTTGGAGCGGGAGATTTTTCAGTCGACTTCGGTTTTCAAGTAGACCCTCTCACCTTGGTTATGATGTTTGTCGTAACTGGTGTTGGTAGCATCATTCATGTTTATGCAGTGGGTTATATGCATGAAGAATACAGTTTTTACCGGTTCTTTGCTTATTTCAACCTGTTTGCATCGGCCATGCTTCTTCTCGTTATGGGCAACAACTTCCTCCTCATGTTCATCGGTTGGGAAGGAGTGGGCTGTTGTTCCTACTTCCTCATTGGGTATTATTTTGAGAAGAAATCTGCCTGTGATGCAGGCACTAAAGCGTTCGTTGTCAACCGCGTGGGTGATTTCGCCTTCTTATTAGCGGTCATGTACATATTCAATATTTTTGGCACCATTGACTTCTCAGAGGTGATGCACGCCGCCCCGGAAAAACTGATTTACGGTGGAGAGATTGTAACCATCATCACCATGCTGTTGTTTGTTGGAGCAACGGGTAAGTCTGCACAAATTCCACTTTATACTTGGCTTCCAGATGCGATGGAAGGCCCGACACCGGTTAGCGCCCTGATCCATGCGGCCACAATGGTCACAGCAGGCGTTTATATGGTAGTCAGATGCAACGTGTTGTTCAGCCTATCGCCCATGACCATGACTGTTGTTGCTTTCATCGGTGGCACCACAGCTGTGATGGCTGCGACCATTGGCATGACACAGTTTGATATCAAACGCGTACTGGCCTATTCAACAGTCAGTCAAATTGGTTATATGTTCTTAGCTTGTGGTGTGGGAGCTTACACCGCCGCAATCTTTCATCTTGTTACCCACGCTTTTTTTAAAGCTTGCCTCTTTCTCGGCTCCGGCAGTGTCATTCATGGCATCCATGGTGAGCAAGATATGCGCAAAATGGGTGGCCTCAAGAAACATATGCCTACAACCTACAAGACATTTCTGGTCTCAACATTGGCTATTGCGGGAATTCCTCCCCTATCAGGTTTCTTCAGTAAAGATGAAGTTCTCTATCACTCGTTGATCGATGGAAATATTATATTCTGGGGAATGGGTGTCTCTGCCGCTTTATTGACCGCATTTTATATGTTTCGATTGGTCTTCATGACATTCCATGGGGAATCTCGAGTCGACCCTTCTGTCCATCCACATGAATCTCCTAAAATAATGACGATGCCCCTAGTGATTCTTGCTGGGCTGGCTACGGTTGGAGGAATGTTGGGCATTCCGTTGATGCATGGTTGGCATATTCTACACAATTGGTTGGAACCAGTAATTCATTTTGATCTGGCTAGTGCATTGCAACATTCTGAGCACATGCTTCATGAAGCAGGCCAGCATGCCCCTTCTTGGACGCATTTGTTAGAGCCTAAAGATCACAACCTTTGGATTGAGTCTTTGCTGATGCTTTTCTCAGCCGCAGTGGCGATCACGGGAATATTCGGAGCCTATATGTTCTATATCAAACGGCCCGATTTACCGGAAAAATTCACCAAGGGCCAGTGGGGTTTTGACCTCGTGCAGAACAAATATTATGTAGACGAGCTCTATGATGAGTCAATCGTAAAACCCACAGTCGAAGCTTCTAAACTGTTATGGAAAGAGTGCGATGCCAAAGGCATTGATGGGGCCGTAAATGGGGCCGCAAAAACTATCGGTTGGTTCAGCCGTCACGCTCAAACGTTACAATCTGGTTTTGTTCGCAACTATGCACTATTCATGGTTGTCGGTTTTATCAGTCTTTTGCTGGTGATGTTCTAAATGTTTTTAACTTTTGTCACATTTCTGCCTTTTTTTGGGGCGCTATTTCTAGTTTTCCTGCCTAAAGAAAGCACGGGAACCATCAAGCAAACGGCTCTCGCCGTCGCGGTCGCAGATTTTCTGCTGTCGTTATATTTGTGGACAAATTTCGACAACACCACCCATGCAATGCAGTTTAGTATGAATATCCCTTGGATCGAGTCGTGGGGCATCAACTACCACATCGGTCTGGACGGTATTTCACTCTTACTTTATGTGATGACCACCTTCCTGACGATGATCTGCGTGATCGCATCTTGGGAAATAAAAAAGCATATTCGCGAATACATGATAGCCATGCTGGTTCTTTCCACTGGTATGCTGGGTGTTTTCATCGCTCTTGACTTGTTCATGTTCTATGTATTCTGGGAGTTCCAGCTCATTCCGATGTATATCATTGTCGGTGTTTGGGGTGGCCCACGCCGCATTTATGCATCGATTAAATTTTTCCTATTCACGGCAGTGGGTTCGTTGCTCATGCTGGTGGCTATCCTTTGGATCTACTTTCATATTCAGGAAACGACAGGCGTTGCAACGGCAGACATTCTTTATATCACTGACAATTTGGACGTGCCATTGGGTACGCAGAAATGGTTGTGGATGGCCTTCTTCTTGGCATTTGCCATCAAGGTTCCCATGTTTCCATTCCACACTTGGTTGCCGGATGCCCATGTCGAAGCGCCGACTGCAGGCTCTGTAATTCTGGCAGGTGTTCTCTTGAAAATGGGAACTTATGGTTTCCTACGCTTCAACCTGCCCTTCTTTCCGCAAGCTTCTTATGAGTTTGTACCGATGATCGCTTGGTTATCCATCATAGGAATTGTATACGGCGCATTGGTGGCCATGGTTCAAGAAGACTTAAAGAAACTGGTCGCTTATTCCAGTGTCAGCCATCTCGGTTTTGTCATGCTGGGTATTTTTGCTCTGAATCCTTATGGAATTCAAGGTGCATTGATTCAAAATATCAATCACGGTATCAGCACAGGCGCCCTCTTCCTTTTGGTCGGTGTCGTGTATGACCGACGCCATACAAGATTGATCTCAGAGTTTGGCGGTCTGGCTAAAATCATGCCAAGATACACCGTTTGTTTCATGATCGCGGCTCTGTCCTCGATTGGGTTGCCGGGTATGAACGGCTTTGTGGGTGAGTTTCTGGTTCTACTGGGGATATTTCAGGTGAATGGTCTCTGGGCCGCCTGTGCCACCTCCGGTGTTATTCTCGCCGCCTGTTACATATTGTGGATGTTCCAGCGCGTCATGTTCCTCGAGTTGAAAAACCCGAAGAATATCGGCATGAAAGACATGAACATGCGCGAAATGATAACCGTCGTTCCTTTGGTCATCTTGATTTTCTGGATTGGTTTGTACCCCAAACCGTTCATGCAAACATTTGATGCATCGGTCAACCATTTAGTCTCAAAAGTAAGCCCGGACAATTTCCGGCCTAAAAAAGATAACCATGGTGACAGTAGCCATGGTGAGCACGCACAACTTATTACTTCTAATCAAATGGCTAGTTTGAATCACAAACTTCAAATGCCTAAAAATGTATTGAATAAGGATTAATCGTGGAACCCATTCTCGCACCTGAATCTATTGACCTGATTGCCCTGGCACCTGTGCTCGTTTTGAGCGTTTTTGCCATGATGGTGCTTGTGGTGGACCTATTTGGGGGCCGTAACAAAACCCTATTGGTGTTCATCAGCCTGGTCGGTCTGCTCATGACCGCTATCAGCGCTTTTGCCAAGCATCCGATTCCCGCTTATTCATTCAACGATAGTTATATCGTCGATCACCTATCGTTATTCTTTATATGCATTTTTACCATCAGTTCAGCTCTGACAATCTTGCTGTCTGTAGAGTACAACAAACGAGAAGGCATTAACCCGGGGGAGTATTTTGCTCTCATCCTGTTCTGTACCGTAGGCATGATTCTTCTTGCCTCAGCCACAGACATGATCATGATTTTCCTCGGTATCGAAATTGTCTCCATCTGTCTCTATGTCTTAACGGGTATCCAGCGAGGCAATGTCAGGTCGAATGAAGCGGCATTAAAATATTTTCTATTAGGTGCATTCGCAACCGGGTTCCTGCTTTACGGAATGACCTTGATTTATGGTTCAACGGGTAGCACGAACTTATTTAAGATTGCTGAAGTCACGCAAAACCTCGGTGCTCAATCCAACCCACTGCTTTTGATGGGGCTGGTACTACTGATAATCGGCTTTGGGTTCAAAGTGGCCTCGGTACCGTTTCATATGTGGTCGCCCGATGTTTATCAAGGTGCTCCGACTCCTGTAACCGCTTTCATGTCAGTCGGGCCTAAGGCCGCCGCATTTGCCGCATTTTTTCGAGTTTTCGCCGAAGCCTTCCCTGCGATGTCGCCTTCATGGGAGCTACTGCTGACCATCATAGCCGTTCTCAGCATGTTTTTTGGTAATCTCGGTGCGATCATGCAAACCAATATTAAACGCATGTTGGCATTTTCCAGTATTTCCCATGCCGGTTTCTTAATCATGGCGGTCATCACCAAAACCTCACTCGCTGGTTCGAGTCTGTTGTTTTACATGTTGGCTTATTCTTTCACAACATTTGGTATATTCGGTATCGTCATTCTTCTCGGTCGTAAAGGAGAAGAAAACTTGGAAATGAAGAACTACTCAGGCCTCGCATACAAACACCCAATCTTGGCCCTGAGTATGACCATCCTGCTGTTTTCTTTAGCAGGTCTTCCTCCGTTTGCCGGGTTCATTGCCAAATTCTATCTCTTTAGTGCGGCGATCCAAGAAGGGCTCGTGACACTCGTAATCATCGCTGTGCTCAACAGCGCTGTCTCTTTCTATTACTACCTGAAGGTCATCATCTTCATGTACATGAAAGAGCAGGAAACTGAATTTAGAATCGCTCTGACTCCCCTGACTTTGTTTGTCATTGTCATCGGTGTATTGGGTACTCTTGGGTTAGGCATCTTCCCCAACTCCATCATCGCCCTCGCCTCTTACTAGCACTGGGCGTGCGGCCGACTAGCAATAACTTTTCCTGCTGAACAAAAGGTTCTCTCGGCTTAAATAAGCTATCCCCTGTCATGGGGTCTGCTCCAAAGAGAAACCAATATTCCCCTTTAAACTTTACAGGAATCAAAACACCTCACCGCGAACCACAAAGCGGCGTGACGGTAGCGTTTCTCATTGCTTTCCCTCGCAATGACGGATTACGCTAAACACTCTAATTGGAATGTGTTTAATGAATTCCTCTTTTCAAAGAGAGGCTGGGGTGATTTGCAATCTATGTGAGGCTTGAACTACAGGTGCCCAGAATAAATCGAACGGTAAGGTTACCGATGTATCAATTACATCTAAAAAAACCCGGAAGCCCCAAAGGGCTCCCGGCCTTATTAAACCACCTTTATTACTTTACCCATCCATCAACAGCAAAGATAACCTGCTTTCCTGTCGGTATATTAGTGGTATTAAAACTTATTTGACTCCCTGAGTTATTATAAAGAAAAATACTCTGCCTTTCTTGAGTCGTTCCATTCACATTGTGGTTAGTGCCTACCCCATGTGCAAGGTAATAGGTTCCCGTATCGTTATAAACTATTGTCGGTATTATATGACTATCACTACCAGAACTGGGTTGAGCATTAATCCAGTTAAATATTAACGTAGCAGTACTACTATTTTGGAGTCCTGCCCCTCCAGCAAAGTCAACGCTAGAGCTTAAAAGAGGTGTCGCAGTATAGGTGGACGATAAGCCAGAAACTTGGGTTGGAAAATTGCTCAACCCAGCTGAATTTTGAGATAATAATCGATTCGTTCTATGCTTGATAGTACCCCCATCGTTCTTAACAGAAATCACGAAGCGCACTTTATAAAGCCCATTCAATATTAAATTGTCCGATGCGCTCAAATCGGTAAACTCCCCCGTACTCGGTGTCGTAGCACCGATGGGGCCGGGTGAAGACAGATCGGTCTGATCAGCCCACTTGATGCCGTTACTGGCGGCAGAGTCAACCACCAATACTTGACCGTTGGTTCCCACTGACAGGGTGGTATCTCCTGAGCCATCGGAGCTCAAAAGATCGCCTTTGGTAGAAAGTTCATCTTGGGTGGAGAGAGTTAAAGTCTCATTGGCACCTGTAACAAGGTTATCAATATTGATTCCAGAGCCTTCGGTGAGTTTATCCTGTAACCTGCCCGATGTGGTATCCGTAGCGGATATGCGAACTGTTTCGTCCGCTGTGTTCCCGGCGCTGACAATCGATGCCCAAGCCAAAAAGAGTGTTAGAGTTAGTAGCGATAGAATTTTGGGCTTTTTCATAGGTCTCCTCAATAGAGTAAAATATTTTTAACAACTCCCTCACTGTTCGGTTCGGAATGCCAAAACCATTAACCTATTTAGATACCTTTTATCGCTTACCTGATAAGGCGCGATTTACCAAAATAAATCCCAAGTCTTAACGAGGCAGGACAACTCGATGAAAATCCACTCACTCAAAACTTCTCGCCTTGTCTTTTTATATTTATCGAAGAATAATGCCAAGCAACTTCTGTTAAACAAAGTCTTCAAACAGAAAAACCGGGAGCCTCTAAGGCCTCCCGGTAATACTCTAAAAACTATACAGTTAAAGTTGAACCCAGCCTTCAACAATAAACACAATTTGCTTGCCGCTCGCAAGCGCTGAATTCCATGCCGTAGTTGTTGATGAATTGGAACGATCTCGTAAAGAAAGACTAAGCCGATATTTGGTAGTTCCATTAATATTTTCCAACATTAGTAATGGACTTAGCAGGTAATCAGTTCCAGTCGTATTGTTAACAATATGAGCCATTATATAATTTACTCCATTGGTCTGGGTGCTCGTCCAATCAAACTCCAGAACGTCAGCATTGCTATAGCTTATTCCAACACCTGAAGTGAAGTCTGTTGTCGAATCTATAGATGGTGTATTAGCGATTGTTCCTGATAACCCCGCAACACCAGTAGGCCAGGGAAAACTAACTGCAGCGGCTGCCGCCGGAGTATTTATCGCGCGCGCACTATGTTTGATAGTGCTTCCAACTTTTTCTACTTTCAATGCGAATAAAATTTTTGTAGCAATATTACCTCCGCTATTAAAAATATAGTTCTCAGCAGTTATATCCGTAAATTCACCCGTACTCGGTGTCGTATCACCAATGGGACCGGGTGAAGACAAATCAGTCTGGTCGGCCCATTTGATGCCGTTACTGGCGGCAGAGTCCACCACCAATACTTGACCGCTGGTTCCCACTGCCAGAGTGGTGTCTCCTGAACCATCGGAGCTCAAAAGATCGCCTTTGGTAGAAAGTTCATCTTCGGTGGAGAGAGTTAAAGTCTCATTGGCACCTGTAACAAGGTTATCAATATTGATTCCAGAGCCTTCGGTGAGTTTATCCTGTAACCTGCCCGATGTGGTATCCGTAGCGGATATGCGAATTGTTTCA
>JABIYR010000020.1 GCA_018702695.1 Nitrospina sp.
AAATATAAACGCTTTGTTGCGGGCTTGGGTTTTGTCAATGAAGATGTTTATGCCTACGAGCCGGACTTGCGTTATGGGTATAGGTTGAAACCCAACCTTTTTCTCACCGTCAGAAACTATTCTTCTGCGTTGATGATAGACAAACTTCCTGCTTGGACCATCCGGTCTGATGCGCAAGGTTTTCGCGCCCCCTCTCAAGAGCCTGTTGCAACAGAACCTTCAGCACGAACGGTGCATGTATTGGGGGATTCTAGTAGCTTTGGTTGGGGAGTGAATTATGAAAAAACATACTCCTCTGTTCTGGTTGGAAAATTAAATGCCGACTCGCCTTCTACTCGTTATAAATTACGAAATTTATCTCTGCCCGGTTTTTCCTCTTTTCAGGGGAACTTGTTGTGGGAGGATTTTGCAACGGTGAAAAATGGTGATTGGGTGATTCTTTCTTTTGGGTGGAATGACTCCACCCCTTCTCTTGAAACAGACTCTCAGAAGTATAAATCGCGTACCTCCTTGCTGGGGAGTATCAATTGGAATTTGCGACATTTTTCTCTTTACCGATGGATGCGAACTTGGAGTCTCCCCGAATCGACTATCGTGAAAAAAAAGGATATTGGCGTGAGAGTGCCGACAACCCAATACCGTGAAAATATTGAGGCGTTGGTGGCAAAAATTCGTCAGAAAGGGGCCAAGCCATTGTGGGTCAGTGTTTGTAATTTCAATGACCACCAATCCACTGCAAAGAAAATTGTGGAAAATATGAAAACACCCTTTTTTGATTTTCCTTCTGCACTGAAACCTTTTATACCCACTGTTCCCGAGCGGTTTCCCAAGCGGTTTGTCACCTATTTTGAGGCATACGGCGAAGGCATGAAGACAAACCCCATGCTTCTGTTTTTGTTTCCGGACCGCTGTCACCCGAATGAAATCGGACATGAATTAATGGCTGAGGTCCTCTTTGAGGCGATTGAGGGTGAAGCCTTGTAGGGCCTGCATCCCTTGCGATGAATAGGTCAAAAGATTTGGGTCTACAAATAATGCTTCAGTGTTTTCTAACGAGTCGATGAGAGCTAAACCTTTTTTGGGGCCCATGACAAACAGGGCGGTTGAAAGGGCATCGGCATCCATGACGTTTTCTGTGATAACTGTTGCAGACATTGAGACGGTTGCGGGGTAGCCGGTTTTGGGGTTCAAAATATGATGATACCGAGTTCCATCATGATTAAAATACTTCTGGTAATCACCGGAGGTGGCAACAGCTTTTCCTGATAAAGAAAAGGATGCCAGAATCGACTCTGGTTTGCGGGGATGTTGCAGACCGATTTTCCACGCTGTTTGATCGGGTCTTTTGCCAATACTTTTCAAGTCGCCCCCCGCATTGATGAGAGCATGATGAATATTTATTTGTTGCAAGACGGTCATGGCCCGGTCCACGGCATACCCTTTGGCAATGGCTCCTAAGTTGAGCTCCATCCCTTTTTCTGGTAAAAATACCGTCCGATTTTTGAGCTGAATTTTACTGTAATCGACTTTTGATAATTTTTGTTGCAGGGAAAGTGTGTCAGGCAGGGAAGGGCGGTCGGCCTCAAAATTCCATAGTTCTTGCACGGGTTCCAAGCTAATATCTAAAGCACCTTGTGTTTTCTCAGCCCAGAAAATGGCGCGTTGGATCACAGCAAAAACTTCAGGCGATACGGCAATGGGTTGAAGGCCTGAAGACTGGTTGATGCGAACAATTTCTGAGTCGGGTTTATGTGTGCTCAGTAAATTCTCGAGCCGCTGAATTTCGTTGAAGGCATTCTGGATAGCATCTTGAGCGGCCTCTTGATCTGGATGGAAAACAGAAATCTCGACCAGCGTGCCCATCAAAAACTGAGACCTGCGCGTGATACTGGGTTCCGGTTTACTGCAACCGGAGGCAAAGACCCCCAAACAAAGAAAAACAATCAGAGTGTTACAAAAATGGCGGGTGCGGAGCATAAGGTTTTTAGCGGTCGAAGCCGGATACTAATACTTCGCGGTTATAAGTTGCGACCACTTCGCCTCGATTGACCATACCGATGACTTTTTTGGGATCGTCACGGCGGACAATTGGCAACTGCTCAACATCTAGCTGCGCAAATAATTCCATCGCTTGGTTGAGGTTGTTTTCTGGCGTGAGCGTCATCACTTCGACAACCTTTAAGTCATTGGCGACGACCAAATCTCCCAGATCTTCCTCAAAGATCATTTCTCGAATCATATGAAAAGATAAGATGCCAGACATGTCACCTTGAGCATTGATTACGGGAAAATAAAAATTCTTGGAATAGGAAACGGTTTCCAAAATTTTTCTAAAAGGCATGTTTTCGGGAATCATTGTGACATCCTTACTCAAGACATCACTTATTTTGATGGCATTGAGAATAGAAACCTCGCGCCCGTGTTTGATATTGATTCCTTCTTTTAAAAGTTTCTGAATATAAATAGAGTTTTTATCGAAAGCTCTGAATGTATAGGTCGAAACGATACAAGTGATCATGATCGGCAATATAATGGTGTAGTCATTGGTCAACTCGAACAGCATGAGTATATTGGTCAGAGGAGCTTGCATCACTGCCCCTGCAACGGCCCCCATCCCAACTAGAGCATAAGTCTCGGGAGATGCTGTGAAGCTGGGGTTGATGGCATGCACCAATGTTCCATAGGCTGACCCGAGCATGGCTCCGATAAATAAAGAGGGTGCAAAGACCCCACCGAGCCCGCCGGAACCAAGGGTTACAGATGTGCTGAATATTTTCAAAAAGATCAAGACGAAGGCCAGCCCCCAAAAGAGGTCTCCGTTCAGGGCTTTTTCCATGAACTCGTAGCCATTGCCTAAAACAGCGGGAAATAGAATTGAGATGAAGCCCACGATCAACCCACCTAATGCCGGTTTTAACGGTTTTGGAATTTTAACTTTCTTGTCGAAGATATCATAGGCTTTGAAATACCCCATCGTGAACAGTTTGGAAACCACACCGCATAAAAGCCCGAGAAACAAATAAAATAGAATCTCTGAATAGCTGACCAGTTCATGAACTGGAACATGAAAGGTGATCTCGTTGCCTTCCAGAGCTCGACCTGTGGCTGTTCCGATGACCGAGGCAACCACGATGGGGCTGAAAGTGTGAATCGTGAAGTCTGTGAGAATGATCTCTAAGGCGAACAGCACCCCAGCCAAGGGAGCATTGAAAGAGGCCGCGATTCCCGCCGCCGCGCCACAACCCACCAAAACCTGTACTCTTTCATGAGAAAGGTGAAACATATTGCCGAGAGCCGAACCCACTGCCGAGCCAATTTGTACCGTTGGGCCTTCACGACCGGCAGACCCCCCAGACCCAATGGTGAGAGCCGATGTGGTGGAGCAAGTCAATAAGGTGTGTTTGCGGATCTTACCGGCTTTCAGAGCGACGGCATGCATGACGCGATGCACTCCGTTCTCTTTCACCGCATCGGGGAAAAAATGACAGATAATTCCGGTGATGATGCCTCCCACCATCGGCATGAGCGGTAACAAAAAAGGAATTGATGAACCCGTGATTCCGATCCAAGCCAACCCTTCGGAAGAAAAGACCATGCCAAAAAAATCGATCATCCAGCGAAACAGGGTGGAAGCCAGCCCAGCCAAAAAACCGATCACAGCCGCCAGCAATAGCATATTGTGATCCTGCAACAAGAGAACTTTGATTCTCTTACGGAGATTTTCGAGTGCAATCAGCATGGGCTTATCTGTTGGGGGTATAAAGCCGTCTATTATAGATAAAATAGCCTGCGAGTGCTAGGGGCATTGCATATTACGCTTTATAAATGGAACGAATTTTCAGCTTATGATATGCTTCTTTTCCATTTACTTTCTGTCTGGAGGGTTATCGAAGTTATGACGCAGAACGACGGGGTAATCATTGCACCCTCTATCCTCGCCGCAGATTTTTCCCGGCTCGGGGATGAGATCAAAGCGGTAGAACAAGCGGGAGCAGACTGGATTCATGTCGATGTCATGGACGGTCATTTTGTGCCCAATATCACCATTGGTCCAGCGGTGGTAGAGTCTATCCGTAAAGTGACCGAACTTCCACTGGACGTGCATTTGATGATCGAAAATGCCGACAATTATATTGGCGAGTTCATTTCAGCAGGCTCTGACATCATCACTGTTCATGTCGAAGCCTGCAAACATTTAAACCGCACAATACAGTTGATCAAAGCGCAAGATAAAATGGCAGGAGTTGTACTGAACCCGGCCACGCCTCTTTCTTCGTTGGAAGAAATTTTGCACGAGATTGATCTCGTTCTTTTGATGTCGGTCAACCCAGGGTTTGGGGGGCAGAAATTTATTTCATCAATATTAGACAAGATCCAGAACCTTGAAGAAATTACGACCCACTATGAGCACACGATCGCACTGGAAGTTGACGGTGGGATCAATGCTGAAAATGCGGGAGATATCAAGCAAGCCGGGGCAAGCGTGTTGGTGGCGGGGTCAGCAATTTTTAATGCGCCCGATTATAAAAAAGCCATCCAAGCTTTACGAGAAGGGTAAACAATTTGTTTTTATGAGGTTTGCCCCTTTGCTCTTGTAATTATATTTGTAAAAAGGATAAACTGAATAACAATTGCCAATTTAACTTTATTTAGGCTGTAGAAGAATAGCCTGTATTTTTTAATACTGGGAGGGTATGAATTATGATGGGAATTGGTTTTCCTGAGTTGATGGTCATCCTGATCATCATTATGATTATTTTTGGGGCGGGAAAACTTCCCGAAATCGGCAGTGCTTTTGGACGTAGTATTAAAAACTTCAAGACTTCCATGAAAGAAGCGCAAGAAGGGGACGAAGAAGTTGCCAGCATTGAAGAAGGTAGTGAGCAAGGTGCTATTGAAGAAGCGAAAGCCGAAGAAGATATGACGGATGAGGAAAAAGAAGCCGCGATTCGCAAAAAAGCCGAGGAAGTCGGTGATGCGAAAGATCAGGCGATGAAAGATGTGGCAGATAATTTCACAGCCTCGTTACCACGAAAAGGTTCTTACGATTTCAATAAAGATCAGGAAAAAACTTGATAATAGTGAAAAACAAAAAACCCCCGTGCCCAAAAGGCGCGGGGGTTTTTTTGTGCATTTTTAGAGTGCTAAACCTAACGGATTAAAGAGAAGGGGGAGATTCCTTATCTTCATCATATTCCCAAGGCTCTTTTAGGTTGTCTGTTGTCCAGATCGTCAAACCATCCATATCTTTATAGATTCCCCGGGTGAAAAAATTGAAAGGGTCGAGAAAACGAACGCCTTTTTCTGGGTCGATTTCAAAATTAACCTTCTCTTTTTGAATCGGGTGAGCTTTGCATTCCAAAAACTTATCTCCATCTACTTCAGAGAGTTTGAATATTGCTTCGATTTTATCGGGAGGAAACTGACCCGATTCGATCACTTCCTTAACCTTGCTCATGATCGCTTCCACCTTGTCCTTGTCCAAATGGTGCATTTTCATAGAGTTGTCCTGCCTCTTTAAAGCTTAGATTTTATTTAAACGAAAATCAGATTATATCGTAAAAATTATTTTTTTGTAAGATTTTGATAAAGCGTGTCTTAACAGCCAAGTTAAAATCACTTAGGAGTGGGCTAAAGATCAGGAGTTCGGAACCGAAAGGTGAAAGAGATGTTAAAAATATTTTACTTTTGTCGGAGGAACGATCCATGAAAAAGCCCAAAACTCTAACACTATTAATACTCACTCTCTTTTTGGCTTGGGCATCAATTGTCAGCGCCGGGAACACAGCGGATGAAACAATTCGCATATCCGCTACGGATACCACATCGGGCAGGTTACAGGATAAACTCACCGAAGGCTCTGGAATCAATATTGATAACCTTGTTACAGGTGCCAATGAGACTTTAACTCTCTCCACCGAA
>JABIYR010000019.1 GCA_018702695.1 Nitrospina sp.
CCAGAGCGTACCAACTCGTACCCGGCAGACGCTTGATGACATTCTTGAGAAAGAAATCAACTAACATCAAAAAAAACAAGGCATAAGGATCACGCATACACAGATTATCCCGCCCCCAAAACATACACCCTTCAATTCACTCAGAGTCGTTAATAAAGAATTGACGGGGTACACCTTTTACCTGAAACTAAATAGGTTAAGGTAAACAGTAAACACACCTCTTTAGGGACCCGGTCGAACACGGGTCCACCCTTGAGATTTTGGTATGTTTGCTTATCATACAACGTCGTCAAAACGTTATGGTGTTTTGCCACTCAAAATCTCATGTCGAACCCAATCGAAAAGACAACCTGTCGATATGGAGCTTCCATCGTCGGCCTGGCAGTGGTCTATTTCATTGCAGGGCGCTTAGGCACTTTGCTGGCCATTCCACCGGGCTATTCCACAGCACTGTTTCCGGCATCGGGGTTTGCTCTCTTCGCAATACTCCACTACGGCTATAAAATCTGGCCTGGCATTTTAATCGGGTCATTCTTTTTAAATTGTTCGATCAGTGTATTTGAACAAAATACACCGCTACTAAATTTCATACCAATGGGAATTAGTATCGGGCTTGGCGCAACAGGCGAAGCATTGGTCTGGGCCTATTTTTTATTCAGATCCTCCAAGTCGAATGACCCTTTCTATCAAATAAAAAACATATTTGTTTTCATATGTTTTACAGCAGGAGTGAGCAGTTTAATAAGTGCTACCTGTGGAACTTTTTCCGTTATCATAAGCGGCCTAAATGCTTGGAGTCAATTTGGTGAAATATTCTTAACCTGGTGGCTGGGAGATTCTATTGGAATTTTAATTATCACACCCCTTTTAATTTTATCTTTCAATCTACCCTCAAATCGATTTCACCCCAAGTTAACGCTTGAAGGGGTTTTCCTTGTCCTATCTCTGACCCTCGTCTGCAAAATAGTTTTCACTGGCTGGCTGGGAAACGTTCCATACCTACTGACATTTATGCCTTTCCCATTTTTAGTTTGGGCAACATTGCGCTTTGATAAACTCGGGGTAATCGTTTCCATTTTAATAGTTTCCATTATTTCTATCTGGGATACGTTAGATGGAATTGGTCCCTTTGCCGTCAATAACGATCCTAATGCCTCTTTGTTACTGGTGCAGACTTTTCTTGGAGTAGCCACTTCAATGACATGGGTCCTCCACACCGACCTCACAGAAAAAAGACGAATCAGCGACCACCTGAGAAAGACTGAAGAGCGATTAAAACAGACAGAAGATTTTTCCCTGATCATCGTGACTCATGTTGATCTGAACGGCAATTGGATAAAAATCCCCTCCACGTTATGTGATTTATTAGGGTATACCCGAGAGGAATTATTGAGCAAAAATTTCAAGTCTATCACTCACCCTGACGACCTCCAGAATAACTGGAGTCAATGCCAGTGCTTGATAAGGGGGGAGTTCAAGTCCTTTGATCTGGAAAAACGCTATATTCGTAAGAATGGAGAAATCATCTGGGTTTATTTGAATTGCTCTATTGTTCAAGATGACCAACAAAATCCCATTCACTTTTTAATCTATACGCGTGATATCACCGAACGTAAAAACCTCCAAGATGCACTGAAAAAATATTCCCAAGATTTGGAGGCACGCGTTAAAGATAGGACCCAGGCCCTGGAAAAAAGCAATCGCGATTTAGAAGAATTTGCCTATCTCGCGTCACACGACCTGCAGGAGCCTCTACGTAAAATCACCACTTTTTCTGATCGAGTCATTGAGAAAGAGGTTTCCTTAAATGAGATTTCCAGAGATTATCTAAAGCGAATAAAAAAATCTACAGAGAGAATGTCCAATTATATTTATGACCTACTGGAATATTCGAGAGCTACGAAACAGCTAAACTCTCATGAGAGAATTTCTCTGACAAATGTAGTGAACCAAGTTTTAGAGGATCTAAGTGATCAAGTTAGAAAAAATAATGCAACCATTCACTTAGGGGAGTTACCCACTATTGAAGCCGACCCGGTTCAATTCCCGAAAGTAATTCAAAATATACTTTCAAACGCTCTGAAATATCACCGAGAAGAGGCCACCCCAATCGTCTATATAACCAGTTCTTTTGATAAAAACACTCAAAACTGGCATATCGAAATATCAGATAACGGCATTGGAATTGATGAAAAATATCACCATCGAATCTTCAAACCGTTTGAGAGGTTGCATGGGCGAAGTGCATTTGAAGGCAGTGGTATCGGTTTAGCCATTTGCGAAAAAGTCGTCCATCGACATCACGGAAAAATCACAGTTAAAGCCAACAAACCCTATGGGACCATCTTTGACATTCATATTCCGCAACAGCAACCCATAGAACTGGATTCACCCATCCCTAAGTCGAACATACCTGAACCCCGGTCACTCGACACCTGACGTTCGACACCTCAACTATTTTTCATAAGACTGCATTAACCAAAATACTTAGTGTTATAATTTTCGCAAAGATTCTATTCTCATTTTCGGCTTGCTCGATCATAGAATTATCAGCCCTCTGACTTCTATAATGAGTTTGAGACATTTCCTTTGAGTGATCCATTTTTCGGATAATTATATGAACGATTCGCATAAATTTTCCTTCGGTGAAAATTGGCTCCGTTTTCTGAGCCATATAACCAATAGTAGAATCAAAACAGCAGAGCAATCTTTAAAAGAGTTTTTAAAGATTGCGAATTTGCAGGACAAATCCTTTATCGATATGGGATGCGGTAGTGGGTTATTTTCTTATTCCGCCTACCGCCTTGATGCCAAGAGCATCACCAGCTTTGATGTCGATCCATTTTCTGTTGAATGTTGCAAGCACATGCATCAAAAAGCTGGCAGTCCTGAAAACTGGAAAATATTAGAAGGTTCGGTATTAGATTCTGAGTTCACTCATAATTTGGGGAAATTTGACATCGTCTACTCGTGGGGAGTGTTACACCATACCGGGAAAATGTGGCAAGCGATTGAGAACGCCGCCACCTGTGTCGAGCAAGGCGGCTATTTATATATTGCCCTGTACAACAAAACCAAAGGCTTGAATAGTTCTCTCCTCTGGTTACAAATTAAAAAACTTTATAATAGTTCGCCAAAACTCGGCAAGACAATCCTAGAAATCCTCTACTCACTCCTGTTCTGTGTGGCAACACTTGTTCGGCTCAAAAATCCTGTCACCGAAATCAGAAATTACCAATCTCACCGTGGCATGGATTTCATGACCGATGTGCGTGACTGGTTGGGGGGCTATCCTTACGAGTTCGCGTCAACAGACGAAGTCATCAATTTTATGAAATCGCATTTTCCTCGTTTCAAACTGATCAACCTTCACTCCACCTCAGGAACAGGAAACAACTGGTTCTTATTTTCAAATACTCAAGAAAATTAAAACCATGCCTTAAAACAACGGATCTATTTTTTGTGCCATCTGCACATCGGCGAGGGTGACACCGCTTACGGTATGCGTCCAATAGCGCACGGAAATACGCTTATAGTGGATGAGGATGTCAGGGTGATGGTTATTATCTTCTGCCGCTTGGGCAACTTTGCCGACGAAGGCAATGCCTTCCATAAATTTTGAAGCGTGATACACGCGTTCGATGAATGGAACACCTTTTTCGTTTTTTCCGGTTTTCCATTCTGGTGCCATGGATTGTAATTTTGCTTCTAGTTCTTGCTCGTTCAGGGCAATCTTTTCTACCATTATCATATCCTTAATAAATATAAATTATAAATCACCCTAGCCTTCTTTAAAAAGAAAGGTCTATTTAGTCAGTCTATCCAGTTTTTTACGCAGGGTTGTTTCGTGCGTCTTATACACAAAACTTTCTTCACCGTTGATACGCACTACGGGAATGCGTTCTTTGAAAGCTTCATAGAGGGTCGGGTCTGATTCGATATCTGTCAGCGTCAGGGTTGCCGGATAATCGGGGAGCACGCGTTCAACAATCTCTTTGGCATCATCACAAAGACAGCAGTCTTTTTTGGTTAAAATTTCGATTTGTATCAAAAGAAAATTACCCTCGCCTCTCTAATAAAAAGAGCGATTGATATAAATTCATCTAACGAGACATCCCTTGCCTCATAATTTCATTGCTGATTGATTCGGTGCAGCTACATGGAGTGCGACATGGTGGTTATTGTGCCCCAGATAATCAGCCCTGCAAAAAGCAGAATAAAACCGATCAAAACAAGCATCGCTAATGGACGTTTTTTCCAATGCCGTTCTTTATCTTGATCGATAAAGGGAATGGCGGTCAGAAACAATATGATCAATGGCGGTGCGACCACCAGAAATGGCACCCACAGGTTTTCTAAAGCAAAGATCCAGACAAATTGCCACGGCGGTTTGGTGACTTCCAGCCCTTGTACCGGCTCTTCACCCAACGGCGGAGCGATGGTCAATGCCAGCAAACAAATCACCAGAAACACCCCTGCCCCAGCTCGACGCAAATAGGACATATGCTGGGTAAAAGGAATGTTCTTATTTTTTTTTGGCGCTTGCGGAAGCGGTGACAGCTTATGATACTTTACGTAGAATAAATGCAAACCCAACATCAGCAAACTGAGAATAGGAAGCAAGGAGATATGAGCCATATAGATCCGGTTCAACAGCGGAACGCCTTGCGCAAACTCTTCTGTCAAAGGCAAACCTAAGACACCCATTTGTTCTGCAACCCAGAGAAAGTGGGCCAGTGCCTCATAGGCTTCTTGGTCCCATTTGATCACCGTACCGGTGAACAACAAAGTCACCATCAAAACCATCAGGCCAATGCCGATGAGCCAATTTATTTCGCGTGGGTTTTTATAGGACGCGGTAAAAAAGACACGTATTGCATGCAATGTCATGGTCACGGTCAATACTTCTGCCGCCCAAAAATGAATGCCTCGCAAAAACCAACCCAGATACACCTGATCGACGAGGTAGTGCAAGCTCCGGTTGGCACGTTCTGGATCTGGAACAAAAAACTGCGCCAGTAAAATCCCACTGACAGCAAGAATGGTGAAAGCGGAAAGGGTCATCCCTCCTAGGGAATATTTGATTGAGTTGGAATGTTCGGGAATATCGTAATCGAGAAGCTGTAAGCCTAACCGGTCTTGCAAAATTTTTGTAAGTCCGTTAGCCATCAAGTCATTCTCCGGGGCGCATGAATGTTAAACCTGCAAAAGCGAGTCCGGCAAATAAGGTGATACCGATTGCCGTGCCATAACCCTTGCTGGATGAAGAAACTTGTTTATGCCGAGCGATCTCAATCTGAGATTCCTGATGCTCCATCTGCTCATTATGGCTTCCTTCTGTTTTCATTCCTGCCATTGGGTCCGAGGACACCACCTCCCCCTCGACAAACAAATCGCTGGGGGAAAACATATTATCTAATGAGAGCGAACCGGGTTCGGTTTCTTTAACCGAGTACATGGAGTCCATCGCTGGTGGCACAACGGACTCCACCTCTTTTTCTTTAGGCTTGTGAGTTCCGCCGTGAGCAAAAACGTCTTGAGCAATCATTAAGAGGAACGCTAGAGAAATAATGGCACCAAAACGAAGGGATTGCATGGTCAACTCCCGAGTACCATTTGAGAGAAGGCTTCAAGAGTTTCATCGTTCGCCCAGTCTCGCGGACCAATTGCTTTATGAACGATGAGGCCTTCACGGTTGACAATGAAGGTTTCTGGAACACCCGTAGTCTTATAAACTTTTTTAGCGACTTCGCTTTCAGGGTCCAGCAATACTGGAAACGTCAAATTAAACTTTTTCATAAACGGTTCAATCAAACTCTGGTCAGTATCAATGCTGATAGTGAGCATTTCGAAGCCAAATTCTTTATATTTGCTATACAATTTTTGCATCGAAGGCATTTCGACTTCGCAGGTCCCACACCAGGTGGCCCAGAAGTTGATGAACACAACTTTGCCACGGTAGTCAGATAGTTTGACCATTCCGCCTGCCAGAGATGGCAGTTCAAATTCAGGAGATAAAAATGCCTCCGCTGGGTATTCCGTCTCAAAGGGTTTTAACTCCACCTTATTGAGAGACATCACAAATACAGACAAGAGTGCCGCCACCAACAAGGTGTAGGGAATATAAATGCTGATGGGTTTATCTTCTACAATGTTTTCCATAATTATTTTATGTTCTTCGATAAGGCCGGTAAAACTTTTTATCTACGGCAATTACAATTTCGTCCAGAGTTTTCCCCTGATTATATAATTCATAGGCATAAAATACTTCTCCCATGCAAATATCGCATTTCGAGCCATGCCTGTTGGTGTAACAAGTCAACAAGGTTTTATGCTGATGATTCTTTTTACAATAACAATAACAAAACAGACTGTCGATGACCTTGGGAATTTCTGCGGCAATGCGATAGGCTTCTGCCACACGACCCGTAAAAACAGCATCGGATAGAAGCGGTCGAGTTTCAATCAATAATCCCGTTGCCGGAGCCACAGGCTGGACCCTTTCGCCCGGTTTCGTTGCAACATAAACCCCACCGACAATCAGGAAAACAAGAAGCCCCAATACAATCGATGAAATATTTTTTTTACTCATTTTTGCAGATGAATTATTACCGGATTTATTTTTACCCATGATTCCTGAAAAATAGATGATTGATGTGATTATCGATTATATGAGCTACAAAGCTTCAATTCAACTCTATTCCCAACTAGCTCAGTTCCATATGTGTCGTGGCTTTAACCAGATGATCGGAGTTCTTCCATTGCAAATTTTCTTTGGTTATGAGGAAGTCCCCCTGCGCATTTCGGAAAGGCCGCCACTCCCTATCAATATAAACCTCATTGGGGCGGAAGCTTGCTTTATAAAGCAAGGATGCATTTTCGGCAATATAATAACCAAGGTAAAAATATTTGATCTTATTTTTGAGCGCGTATTCTACTTGCTTTAACACGCTGAAAGTTCCCAAGCTCATTTTTTTGTCTGGGACTTCATAAAACGTGTAGATGGCAGAGAAAGATTGCGAGGTCTGGTCGGCCAACGCAACGCCCAACAGTTTTCCATCCAGATAATATTCGAACTCAACACCAAAAGGGGTGTTGACATAAAAGGACAGCCTGAAGTTCTGTTTGTCTTCTACATCATCTTGCAAGGAATGAAAGCGTTCTTTATGCGTGAGATAAAGCTCAAATTTCTCTTCTGTGTATCTGGGCTCACCGATTCGAACCTCAATATCATTGCAGGAATTCAAAGCCCGTTTTTGGTTACGCGTGGGTTTAAACTCTTCCGTGCGCACTCTAATGGGGATGCACTGATGACAGTCCTGACAGCGGGGGCGGAAAAAATAATCCCCAAAATGGCGCATGCCATGTGCCAGCAAATATTCAAACTCTACTTCCGAGACATCCTCAAGCAGATACTCTTCAAAGAGCGACTTGCGGTCTTTAAAATATCCGCATTGAAATGATCTAGAGTCAATAAAATGAGCTAACATATTTCCCTTCCCCCTTCTGACAGAGGGAAAACTTTTAAATAACGTATTATAACTTCAATATTTTATATTATTTTTCTGCCAGATAAAACCGCAGGATAAAAAATCTACCCCGCCCTCATTGTTACAAGGATCAGGAGGTTTGAAATTCTGCCCGTTTTGTGCTTAACTTTGCTCGCGCGAGCCAGCCTGAACATTGTCAAAGGGTTTGTTAACACAAGTTTTATCTATTTTCACCGCGCATGGAGACATATCCACTTGAAGGTATCCATCATCGTTCCCACACTCAATGAAGAATCTGTCATTGAGACGACTCTGACTCAAATCTGCCTGCTTGATCCGCATGAACTTATTGTCAGCGATGGCGGAAGTGACGATGCCACTCTCCAGATCGCAGGCCGGTTCACTCAGCACGTCATCACCGGTTCGTCAGGTCGCGCAAACCAAATGAACACCGGCGCTCAAAAAGCCACAGGCGACCTCCTACTTTTTTTACATGCCGACAACCGACTTGAATCGTCTGCTTACCAAAAAATGAGACAGAGTATGGAAAACCCTAGTTGGATAGGCGGTGCGTTCACACTCTGTATCGAATCCGGTAGGTGGTCTCTCAAATTGATCACCCTGCTAGCAAATATTCGTTCAAAATATTTGGGCCTCGCGTATGGAGATCAGGGGTTTTTTGTTCGCAAAGAGATGTTTGATGCACTGAATGGCTATTCACCTCTTCCCATCTGCGAAGACCTTGAATTTTACCAACGTTTGAGAAAAAAGGGCCCTGTCATTCTTTTAAAGGAAAAAGCATACACTTCCCCCAGACGATGGATTAAGGAGGGAATATTTTTCACAACGGCCCGCAATATTCTCATCGCCGTCTTATTCGGGCTGAAGTTCCCACCCCGCATTCTGACCAAATGGTATCTAGCTATTCGCTGACCTCATAGCAGAGCTAAATGATTTCGGTGAAGACCAATATCATCCATATAACCAGAACAACGTTAAAGACCACCCCAACATGAAAAAATATATTGAAGAACTTGGTATAGGTGAATTTATAATTTTGCTTAGCTTCGCTCATGGTTCAGTCCATCACCAAAGTGGTTAAACGTTTTGCCAGCTCTGACCCACGGATGATTTTGCGCACTGGCTTTTCCATAAGGTTAAGACTCATATAAAGACGCTCCAGATTCATAAAAGTTTGCGACTCCGCAATCGCCTTGCCCCCTTCATCACGAATTTCGTTGCGCCAGAGACTCAAAACATTCAAGTTTTTCAGGTTTTCAGAATTTGCCAAGGCCAAGGCCCCTAAATCGCCCATTTTGTTCGAGCATAAATATAATTTTTTTAGATTGGCGAAACGCGGACTGTTAGCAAGCGCCTGAACACCGACATCGCCGATCCCCGTGCTATCGAGATGCAACGCCTGCAAGCTGGGCAATTGTTCTGAACGAGCTAATGCATTAGCCCCTTCTGGGCCAATGGGGTTCGAGTCGAGGAATAAGATTTCCAAGCTTTTCAAATTGGCAGAGCGAGCAAGTGTTTCAGTACCCTGAGGTCCGATATGATTCGCCTCCAACATCAAGCATTTTAAATTTTTCAGCATTTCTGCATTCGACAAAACCTTGGCATCTTCATCGCCAATCGAATTATTATTGAGGTAGAGCGAGACAAGCCCCGTTAACCCTTTGACTCGACTGAGGATTTCTATCGACTCCCCACAGAGCTGGTTCTCGCTGAGATAAAGTTGTTCTACCCCAGACAGGTCGTCTTCCGCCTCACATAGCAGGCGCATTTCATCCGGCCCAATATTTTTGCCTTCCAGATCCAGCAATTTCCCATCGGGGGTCAAATTCCCCAATATGACTTGCTCAAATTTTGACTTAACGGTCTCTTCCAACTAAGGCTAACTCCTCGAATAAACAGTTCAACGATTAATATTAGGGATGACCTACTTTAAATGATTTCATTTAAAAGATCAAACACCCGTTCAGCTTTCCTTTATAATAGGTTATTGTAAGTAGTGATGAATCGTTTTAAGCGGCCAGACACAACCTCGGGTTGAGTCGAGGCCCTTTTTATTTCCCATTAAATGAACGGAGAAATAAAATGATCGTTGGAGTTCCAAAAGAAATCAAGACCGATGAATATCGGGTATCCATGACTCCGGCTGGCGTTCACGAACTGGTGGCACACGGCCACCAAGTACTTTTAGAAGACCTAGCTGGTGAGGGAAGCGGGCTCAGCAATCAGGATTATCTCGATCAAGGGGCTGAAATCGTTTCACGTCCCGATCTTTTTGCAAAATCTGAAATGATCGTCAAGGTGAAGGAGCCTCTACCAGAAGAATACCCGCTTCTGCGTGAAGGACAGATTCTTTACACCTATCTCCATTTGGCCCCTGCTCCCGAACTGACCCAGGCTTTACAAGATCGAAAGGTTGTCGGCATCGCCTACGAAACCGTGCAATCAGCAGATGGTTCTCTACCTCTTCTCGTCCCTATGAGCGAGGTGGCTGGGCGCATGTCAATTCACGAAGGGGCAAAATATCTTGAACGAGAAAATGGCGGGCGAGGGATTTTACTAGGCGGTGTACCCGGTGTCGACCCCGGTCACGTAGTAATCATCGGCGGTGGCATTGTGGGGGCCAACGCCGCAAAAATGGCCATTGGCACTGGCGCTCAGGTCACGTTATTAGATATTAACCTGCCGCGTCTGCGTTATCTTGATGATATTCACGGCAGTCGCCTCAAAACATTGATGTCGAATCGATTTAATTTATTAGAATCTCTGCGCACAGCAGATTTGGTGATCGGGGCCGTACTCATCCCCGGTGCCAAGGCACCTCGCCTCATCACTCGTGAAATGCTGACACTTATGCAAGCCGGGTCTGTCGTGGTCGATGTCGGAATCGATCAGGGAGGGGTGCTCGAAACCTCACGCCCGACCACACATAGCGACCCTATTTTTGAAGTCGAGGGGGTCATCCATTATTGTGTCGCCAATATGCCAGGAGCTTTGGCGCGCACTTCGACGTTTGCACTCACCAATGCAACGTTTCCTTATACACTGGCATTGGCCGAAAAAGGCTATCAGAAGGCCTTGCAAGAAGACCCCGCCTTGAGAGCCGGGCTCAATATTTGTCTTGGAGCGGTGACCCACCCTGAAGTGGCAAAAGCATTGGGGAAAACATTCACCCCACCCGAAAACTTTTGTTGATGTCTCCAGGCAGCATACTCTCGGCCTACTTAAACCAGAGTTATTTTGGAGTCCCAAAAATAAATATGCACTTCAATATAAATTCTTATAAAATGCGGTCATTATCTTAAATGTCTGGATATCAATAATCAGGGAGAGACAATCATGAACGAGGGAGTCAGAGATTTTCATTTTAACGTCAATGTTCGCGGCAATAAGGGTTCAAAAGCTCAAATGGCGAACAATGAAGACTCGTTTCTTCGTGCTATGGAAATTCAGGATCGTAAACGAGAAATTAAAGAATTAGAACAAATCGAGGAAGAGAAAATCAGAGCCGCTCAAGCACCCTTAGAAGCCCCGGCCCCCGTTGAGGAGGTTGCCGAAGTTGTCGTTGCTGAAGCAGAAGCCCCTGTCTCAGAAACACCCTCTGTAGAACCGATTAAACCCTCAGTAAAACCCGCCAGTGGAGGCGTACCCGGCCCAACACCCAGAAGCGATTTCACCTCAGAAGAAAAAGCCCTCATGCTAAAACGAGCTAAAGCTCATGCCGCAGAAGTTAGGGCCAGAAACAAATAACTCATTCTAGCTCCCTCCTAAAGAAAGAAGGAATGAATCAAAATTGGTTTTTAGCTCCCGCAAGGGGGGACTGAGAAAAATTAGCTCGCTTTTTTCCCCACGCAGAGGGTTCCTAAGAACTTCTTATCCATATTGTTTTTAAAAACATCCTCATCAGATACATTCCAGAGGCCAACACTATCAACTAGGATATTCTGCGTTGCCATTTCTTCCACCAGACTCACCTCTTCACTGATTTTAATTGTGACAGCGAGGTCTGTAACCGCTAGAGGGCCAACATGTCGGGTTGCAAGAGAGTCGAGCAGGCTTTCTTTTTCATCTGAAACGATCAAATCAGCAATTGGGCGACCCACAAGTTCTTCTGGCTCATACCCCAGTAAGCGAAATGCAGGATTGGCAAACTCAATATTCCGATCTGGGTCCAACTGAAATATCAGGTCTGGAACACTTTCTACAATGACCCGATAAAATTTCTCTCGTTGAACCACCTCGTCTTGAGCCTGCTTAAGTCGAAGCTGAGTCGTTATTCGACAAACCACTTCCTTCTCATGAAAGGGTTTAGCAATATAATCGATCGCTCCGACATTATAACCCTTCACCAAACCTTCGGTGTCTCCCAATGCTGTAATAAAAATAATAGGAATATCCTTGGTGCTCGTGTCGGCTTTAAGCCGCGCACAAACCTCATAGCCATCGATACCCGGCATCATGACATCCAAAAGAATCAGGTCAGGCTTGTTTTGGTGAACCAGCTCAAGGGCCTTTTCACCATTGGGTGCAAAAGAAACGTTCAAATTACTGCGTTGCAAAATATGCCCCAGAATATCCAAATTCGCCGGAGTGTCGTCAACGATGAGAATTTTCATTCCCGATAATTTCTCTTTATCAAATTCTATCATTCTTGTACCTGTTCGAATTCAGCCTTGGTTGTTAGGGTATCAAAAAAATATGCACCATAATTATACGATATTTTTTCCACTTCCAACCAGCCTTTACCGTGAAATTATTAGGTATAGTCCTATAATTGGGCCCATCTATTTTCCATTATAAACCAAAAAGTGGGTACAGATCTTGCTGTTATTAACCGATAAGAGTCATATTGATAGGTTATTAATAGGAGAAAAATCATGGACGATTTTATACCCCCCCCAGAGAAAACCGAGACTCAACCTCAAACCAGAAATCACTCCTCAGACGTTAAGGTCGAAGAGGACTTGAAAAATCAAAATATCAATACCATGATTGAAATTTATGGTCGAGACTATATAAAGAAAATGGGACTCATAGCGCAATGACCCCCGTTTTACACCTCAAACACATAATTTAATCTATTCCGACCCTTTTTCTAAAGGGTCGGGTTTTTACCGAAGTGAGGTAAAAGCCCCCTCCATCTGGTAGCTTTTCGTTTTTCGAGATTCGTCTGAACGTCGATACCATTTTGCCGCTTCGTCCAAGTCTTCCTCAACCCCATGTCCATTAATATACATCCAGCCCAAGTTTCCCTGCGCCATAGCATGCCCCTGATCTGCTGCAAAGCGATAGAGCTTTACGGCTTTTTCCAGATCTTTTTCAACCCCATCGCCTTGTTCATACATCATTCCCAGACGATATTGAGCCTCAGAGTCGCCCTGTTTTGCGGACAGACGGAACCAAGTTGCGGCTTTGCTATAACTTTGAAGAACGCCCCTTCCTTCACTATAAAATAGACCTAAATTGAACTGGGCGATGACATTACCCTGCCCGGCAGAAAGACGATACCATTTAACCGCCTCCCGATAGTTTTGCTTTACCCCGATACCTCGACTATGCATGTAGGCAAGGTTGAATTGAGCCGTTTCGTTGCCCTGAGCCGCCGCTAGCTTGTACCACTTGATGGCCTTCTTATGGTTTTTTGCAACGCCCCAACCCTTTTCCAACACAGTCCCAAGCTTTAATTGAGCCGATGCATTGCCATTGTTTGCAGAAAGCCGATACCATTTAACCGCTCTTTTAATGTCCTGAGCCACCCGCTCTCCCGATTCATATAACTGACCGAGGTTAAACTGAGCCTGAGCATTATTCTGCTTTGCCGCCAAACGGTACCATTTGATCGCCCTTTTATAGTCTGGGGTCACGCCTTCACCCATGTCATACATCAAGCCTAGGTTCAGCTGCGCTGAAACATTCCCTTGTTTTGCGGATCGGACATACCACATGACCGCTCTTTTAAAACTCTGCCGCAACCCTTTCCCTTTGCTATAAAGCCCCGCTAAATTAAACTGCGCCGAAGCAATGCCCTTCTTTGCCGAAAACTTGTACCATTTTGCGGCTTTTTTATAATCGCGTTTAACCCCTTCTCCCTTGTCATACATCAGCCCCAAATTAAATTGGGCCAGACCATTGCCTCTTTTTGCCAACGGCTCCCATTTCTCGTAAGCCGTTTTAAAATCGCCCTTATTGGCGGCATCAAGACCTTCCTGAAAGTCTTCTGCAAACACAGGTCCGCCTAATAAAACTGCAATGAGAGCTAGGGTTAAGGTTATAAATTTCATTATTTTCATTACAGAGAAGAGAGGTCTGGGATTCTTATTGTGATTATTTCTATTTCCATAGTATTATTTCGGCACAATTGAGGAAAATCATGACAGAAAAAAAGAACCTCGGGAAACGAAAAGAACACCCCATTTTCACGATTTGGGTTCATGCTGGCTATGCGGTTCTGATAGCTTCTATGATTGGCTGGATGGTCTATATGGAGTTTTTTATGTAGACCTATCTCAAAGCCAGAACCACTTCTATTGAAATATCGGGAGTTCTAGCTAGAAAACCTCTCAACGAGCTAGTTTCTATTGAGGTTGCTGAACTGTTTTTTGGCTGAGATGAGCTCGTCAAGCTAGCAAAATGTTAGGTTGCTTTAATACCAACTTTCAAACCAAAAAATCTGCTATGGCAAACGAAGAACATCTTAAAATCATACTACAAGGGGTAGATATTTGGAATGCTTGGAGAGAGAGTAGTCCTGAAATCGACCCTGATTTATCTCAGGCCGATTTAAGAGGCACCCAGCTACAAAAAATCAACCTCAGCGACAGCAATCTTCAGGAGTGCAAACTTCAGTTTTCTGATTTAACAGGAGCGAATCTGGAGGGGGTAAACTTGGTTAAAAGTAAACTACAGGGCTCTTGCTTGCAAAACGCTTGCCTCAAAAAGGGTGACCTTTCAGGAGCAGGAATGCTGGAAACCAACCTGCAAAATGCTAACTTTGAGAGCGCAACAATTCAAGGCGCTCAGTTTAATGAAGACACTCTCTTCAGCCAAACCAACCTCAAAGGAGCCAACCTCTTGTCAGCAACTGGCCTAAGCACCGCACAGTTGAGCCAAGCTATGACAGATAAACTTACGCAATTGCCCGATTATTTAGAAGAGGAAATCGACGATGACTTCCTCTTACAGTTTTAATATTCTGATTTTTCCATCCCACAACGACCTCACTCAGCCTTGACTATTTTTTTTTAAAAGTTATGCTTTAAAGTCGGGGAACAATAGATAACGCAACATCATCTCGTTTAGTTTGAGTCAATTTGATCACGCAAAACCATCGAGGGTACAAAACACACCCCTCTTTTTGGAGATATAGAAATGGAAGGAACATCAAACCCTAAATTACTCGTGGTGGATGACAATAAAATGCACTGCGAGCTGGCAAGGCAATTCCTAACCAATCGTTTCGATGTTGAAATTGCCTTGGGCGGTGAAGAAGCGCTTGCTAAAATTTATAACTCCAACCCAGAAGTGGTTCTGCTAGATATTCAGATGCCCAGACTTACAGGCGATGAATTGGTCAAAATGATAAAAGCTTGGAGACCCGAAGTTCATGTCATTATGGTGTCTGCAGACATGACGACAGAAATCAAAGATGAATGCCTACTTAATGGCGCATTAGATTGTATCAGCAAACCTATCAACTTCCAGCATCTCGAAAAAATGATTCAGAAGGCACTCAACTCATAAAATAATATGCGGTAATGCAAAAATACGCGCTGTTCCATTTTGTTGAAATCGCCCCCACCCCATTCAATAATCCCGCTTACTATACAATGAGTCTTACTTAACGCTAACTGCCCCCAAGTTGACAAAAATCACCGTAAATAGAAGCCTTTAATAGTTTTACCCAACACAATAAAACGTAATATAAAACATACATTTTCCGACCATAAAAGCATATTATTTTTTACAGTTCTCCTGAGAAATTAGGATTTCAGTCTTCTTTACCTCATCTTCTCGTTGATTCTAATATTCTTAAAAATAGAATAAATCCTTTTTATTCATCAACCTGGCCCTATACTTCTCGGCAAATATCTTTTCTGCAAGCAATATGGCCTCATGTTTGGCATTCAAATTGCTAATTTATAGCTATTAGGGGATATTAAATAGGATCTCCCTGTACTCAAGAACAGCTCACGCTGAGTATAAAATTTTCTAAGACCGAGAAAGCGTATGTTTGACAAAGATGAAATCTTAAAAGCACGAATTCTCATGGTGGACGATGAAGTGACCAATATCGCCGTTCTGGAAACCGTGCTCAAACAGGCAAAATATACCTCAATTAGTAGCACCACCGACTCTCGAGAGGCCGCCTCACTCTATCAAAAACTGAAGCCCGACCTGGTTTTGCTCGACTTAAGAATGCCTCATGTGGATGGGTTTGAAGTGATTGAGCAAATAAAAGAAATTGAAGCGGACTCGTATGCCCCGATTCTGGTGTTAACTGCCGAATCAGACCCCGCGACCCGGCTTAAAGCTTTGCAAGTGGGGGCACGAGATTTCCTTTCCAAACCTCTTGATCTTTCGGAGGTGCTTTGTCGAATAAGAAATATCCTTGAAGTTCGTTTATTGAACAAAAGACTTGAGGAACAGAAAGACTTTGTTGAGCAACGAGTCTTAGAAAGAACTGACGACTTGAAACAAGCCAACTTGCAACTGAAAAAGGAAATAGCCGAACGAGAACGCTCAGAAAAAGAACTACAGAAAGTGAACCAGCAACTATTGCATGCTGAAAAACTTTCAGCTTTGGGTCAACTGGCCGCAAGCATCGCTCATGAATTCAACAATCCACTAATGGGAATTAGGAATACTCTCGAACAGGTTCAACAGGGAACAAATATGGAGGAATCGCTGGCAGAGCTTGTCGATATCTCTATCAATGAGAGCAATCGAGTCATGAGTCTCGCTCTGCAACTCAAAGATTTCTATCGCCCCTCTTCCGGCACGCTTCAGCCCTTGAACCTTCATGATGCCATTGAAGACATGCTTAGGCTCAAGAAAAACGACTTCAACAGAAGTAATTTAAACCTGACAAAATATTATTCTGAGCCCTTTCCCAATGTAAATGTTGTAGAAGATCAGTTCAAGCAAGTCATTCTAAACCTTCTGCAAAATGCCAATGAGGCCTGCCCAAAAGGGGGCGAGCTAAGCATTCGCACTCGAGTCCTAAACTCGACCGTTGAGGTCGAGATTGGAGATAACGGGCAGGGAATTCCACAAGAGAATATGGAAAAACTCTTTGACCCCTTCTTCACCACTAAAGCAGAAGTTAAAGGAACCGGTCTAGGTCTTTCGGTGAGCTATGGAATCATTCAAAGACTTGGAGGAAATTTAAGTGTTCAAAGCACTTTAGGGGAAGGTTCGAAATTTACAATCAGCCTTCCTATTCAAATGGATCGACAGAAGACAAGTTAAAAACATGGTTTTTCAGAAACTCTAATGATGGGGACGATAAACATGGCCCGCAACGGAAAAGTATTTCTAGTTGATGATGAAAAAGTTGTCAGACTCTCCCTAAAAAGAGGTTTGCAAAATAAAGACTATGAAGTGGAAGATTTTGGAGAGGCTCAGGATGCTCTGTCTTCTATTTCCAAAGATTGGCCGGGCGTTTTGGTGAGTGATGTCATGATGCCCAAAATGGATGGCTTGACCTTAATGGAAAAAGTCAAGGCCATAGACCCTGAAATTCCGGTAATTCTTATTACCGGGCAAGGGAATATTGCCATGGCAGTTCAGGCAATCCAGAATGGAGCTTATGATTTTTTGGAAAAACCATTCGCCACCGACACTTTCATTGGTGCCATTAAACGGGCGATGGAAAAACGTAATCTGGTGTTGGAGGTGAGAAGGCTTCAATCTACAATCAGCCATCAAAGTGAAACTAAAAACGCGATAATAGGTAAATCACCTGCTATAGAGCATGTCCGTCAATTGGTTTCCAACATTGCCGATGCCAATGCGGACATTCTTATTTTAGGAGAGACCGGAACAGGTAAGGACTTGGTCGCACAAAATATTCATCAGGCAAGTAAAAGAAAAAATCACAACTTCACCGCCATCAATTGTGGTGCAATGCCAGAGAATATCATCGAAAGCGAATTGTTCGGGCATGAAGCAGGAGCTTTTACTGGAGCCGACCGTAAAAGAATCGGGAAGTTTGAGCATGCCCATAAAGGCACTGTCTTTCTCGATGAAATTGAAAGCATGCCTCTGCATCTACAAGTAAAGCTTTTACGAGTAATTCAAGAAAAAGCGATTGAAAGAGTGGGTTCGAATGAAACCATTTCTCTCGATATTCGCATCATTGCGGCAACAAAAACCGATTTAAAAATAGCCAGTGAAAACAATCTTTTTCGAGAAGACTTGTATTACCGACTCAATGTAGTGCAAATTTCGTTACCTCCTTTGCGTGAACGCACCGAAGACATTCCATTATTGTTTCAACATTTAGTCAGAGATGCCTGTTCACGCTATAACCAGCAAACCCCTCCCATTCCGTCTCCTGAGTATATCCTGAACCTGCAAAACCAACGTTGGGAGGGTAATATCCGCGAACTTAAAAATGAAGCCGATAAATTTGTTCTCGGACTTCCTCAAGACAGCGGTTCAAGCGGTCAGAACGACATTCAACTTTCCATACAACAAGCACTAGAAAACCCACTCACCGGGTTGAACAATCAACTAGCTGCAATAGAAAAAAAACTGATCGCGCAAGAATTAACCCGTAATAAAGGTGACATTAAACGGACTTACACCAACCTCGGCCTTTCTCGGCAAACGCTCTATAACCGCCTGAAAGCTTTGGGGCTTAAACGAAAACAGTTTACCCAAATATAGGTTGTAAAATAAATTTAGTAAATGATCAAAAAAATGTAGGCGATACCCCCAAATCATGCTATACACATTTACATAGCATATAAATAATAATTACAAAAAGGGGGTCCGTCCTATGAATATTGGGAAAAAACTGTTAACCGCTTTTCTGATAGTCGGAATTTTACCCCTTGCCATAGCAGGATATCTTGCGTTGAGCAAGTCCACTCATGCTTTATCTGCTCAGGCTTTTAACCAGCTTTCTTCCCTCCGTGAAGTAAAAAAGCTCCAGATCGAAAACTATTTTGGTAGCCGGATGAAAATGATGGAGGATATCCCAAAAAATCTCAGGTTTGCTGGCGGTCTACAAAGTTTTACCCCCGCATTTAAAGCAGGCTTGCAAAGCCCCGAATATAAAGCCATCTTAAGCAAACGCGATGAAGGTTTGAAAATTTTCAATGATGTCTTCGGTTTTTATGACGTGTTCCTGATCGATGTAAATGGCAATGTCGTTTACACCGCCGCCAAAGAATCTGATCTCGGGACCAACCTAGTATCAGGACCGTTAGCCGACTCTGGTTTGGCCCATGCGTTCCAAAAGTCCAAATCCGGAACCGTATTTGTAGATTTTGCTTGGTATGGCCCATCAAATGAAGCAGCAAGTTTTATTGCCACGCCTCTGAAAAATAAAGAAGGCGTTTTTATAGGTTCTGCCGCATTTCAGGTTTCTTTGAAAGAAATCAATGCAATCATGCAAACTCGTGCCGGAATGGGAAGAACTGGAGAAACCTATTTGGTTGGGCCGGACAAACTCATGCGGTCCGACTCCTTTCTCGACCCGAAAGGGCATTCTGTGAAAGCCTCTTTCGCCGACCCCAGCAAAGGAAGTGTTGATACCCTCGCATCACGAGAAGGCATAGCGGGAAAAACAGGCACCGACACCATCATTGATTATACCGGAGGTATGGTTTTCTCTTCTTACACTCCTACAAAAATAGGGGGAACAAGCTGGGTACTCATTGCAGAAATTGACGAAGCCGAAGCTCTAGAATCGGCCAACCAACTGCGAATTACCCTGTTAACCATAGCGGTGATCGGAGCCATTCTCATTGGTGCCTTCGCCCTATTTTTATCTCGTTCCATCTCCGTTCCCTTAGTAAATGTTGCAGGCAAGCTTAAAACCATGGCACATGGAGAATTGCAACAAGAGCAGGTCGTCGTCAAAACCTCCGATGAAATCGGAGATTTGGGACAAGTCTTTAATGAAATGTTAGGGGGCCTGCAAAATTTTCTGAAATATGCCGGAGATATTCTTGCCGGAAGTATCGATCGGGAAAATTTTGGCTTGCAAGGTGATTTTGAAAAATCTCTGCAACAGATGCTGAGCCAAGCTAAAGAGAAAGCAACGATGGATAAACATGCTAGGCAGCTCTCCGGTTATGTGGAGAACAACCCGAGTAACATGATGGCGGCGAATACCGATTTAATTATCCGCTATATGAACCCAGCATCCATCAAAACACTCAAAACTCTTGAACAATATTTACCCATCAAGGTTGATAGCATGGTAGACCACTCTATCGACATATTTCATAAAAACCCGGCACATCAAAGGAAAATTCTTTCCGACCCCAAAAATCTACCACATACTGCTTTGATTCAGGTCGGGCCAGAAATTTTAGAACTGACTGTCTCCGCCAACCTAGACCCAGATGGAACCTATTTTGGGCCCATGGTTGCTTGGGGTATTGTCACAGAACGAGTCAACAATGAGAAAAATGTCAAGGAATCAACGGAACGTGAACTAAAAGACGCTAAAATTCTTCAAGAAAACGTGGATTCAATTTTGGAGGTGGTAGAAGCTGCAGCTGAAGGCAACCTGACCAAAGAGATAACAGTAAATGGCGATGGTGCAATCGGGCAGATGGGTGCAGGTATGAAGAAGTTTTTTAATGAACTGCGCCTTGATTTAGGAAAAATTGGGGGCAATGCCGAGTCGGTGAGTGCCGCCGCTGAAGAACTCACAGCAACCAGCACCACCATGTCGGCAAATGCAGAAGAAACTTCAGCTCAAGCTGGGGTCGTGGCCGCGGCGAGTGAAGAGGTCGGCACCAATGTCCAAACGGTGGCCACCGGTTCCGAAGAAATGAGCGCAAGCATCAGTGAGATCGCAAACAATGCAACACAAGCGGCAAGGGTCTCAGCCGAAGCGGTTGAGGTCGCCAAGAGAACAAACGATACCATCTCGTCTCTTGGAGAAAGCTCTAAAGAGATTGGCGAGGTAGTCAAAGTGATCACCTCTATCGCCGAACAAACCAATTTGCTGGCCTTGAATGCAACCATCGAAGCCGCCCGTGCCGGGGAGGCCGGTAAAGGCTTCGCGGTGGTTGCGAATGAAGTCAAAGAACTGGCTAATCAAACAGCAAAAGCGACCGATGAGATCAGTGGTAAAGTTCAAACCATTCAGTCTGACACTGGCAATGCCGTTCTAGCGATTGAAGAAATCAGTCAGATCATTAATAAGATCAATGATATTTCTAGCACCATTGCCAGTTCCGTAGAAGAGCAGAGTGCAACCACCAATGAGATGTCGCGCAATGTCGCAGAAGCCGCGAAAGGAGTCAGCGAGATTTCTCAAAACATCACGGGGGTTTCAACTGCCGCTCAGGAAACAACCCAGGGTTCCAGTCAAACACGCGATGCGGCGACTGAGTTGTCACAGCTCGCAATCGACCTGCAAAGCCTTGTAAGGAAATTTAAGATTTAAAAACAGTTGATCGGTCTGAGCAGATAAAAACTGTCTTCCGGCTCCTATCGATCAAATATCAGGAATAAGAGTATAGAAACGGGTTTGTAACCGAAAGGTTGCAGACTCGTATTTTTATATTTAGACTATCTCTGGGAAAGTTGTCTTCTATTTTTATAGTTCATTGATCTGATAATAGAGAAAAGCATTCTTGCTCAAGTACTTTTAATTCCCACATCTCATAACCTAGACAAAAACATACGTAAAATATATTTAACACGTTAGCCTCCTCAAGTAAAAAAAACAAGACAGCAGAAGCCACTCTCCTTCCTTCTAAGAAACAAAAATCTTTATTTTACAAAGGCCTAACAATCACTCTATTTTATGGCACGTCTCTTGCTATATTCAATGGTAATGTCTAACCTTAAGCAAAGAATTTAATTTTTGTCGAAACTTGCTCGCCCAACTAATGTATATTGAAAGTAGATGTTTATTTGGTTTTAGTAGTTTTGGAGATGATAAGCGAAAACAGGTATGCATGGATATAGTTGAGTACCAATTAAATTATAAAATAATGGAGGAGTAAATGTCTTTTTTTGGCTCTAAAAATAATGTACATGCTAATAGTTTGGGTAAAGCTAGAACAAATATCTTTCTTGCTGATAAAGATTTTAAGATTTTTTATGCAAATGATGTTGCACAGGAAACACTAAAAACCATTGCCGAAGATATTAGAGAGGAATTCAATGTCCACTTGAATGACATCGTGGGTGGCTCCATCCATCGTTTCCATAAAGACCCCGCAAGAATTGAAAAGATTTTACAAAACCCTCGTGCCCTTCCTCACGAAGCTGAATTTTCCTTTGGAAAGATAACTCTCAAGGCATCTGTCAATGCATCGTATGACTCCAATGGAGTTGTAGAAAGTTATATTGTCAATTGGGAAGATGTTACCAAACAGGAAGTAATCCAAAAGGAAATGGCTCAGATTAGTTCCATGATGGAAAATGCTCCGGTTAACGTTATCTTTTGCGATCCCATAGATTTTAAGATTAATTACATTAACCCCGCCTCTGTTAAAACTCTTAAAACTATTGAACAGCATCTCCCCATTCGGGCAGATCAGATGATGGGACAATGTATCGACATTTTTCATAAGAACCCGGCCCATCAGAGGAAGCTTCTCTCTGACCCTAGAAATCTTCCTTATAATGCTCAGATTCAGGTTGGCCCTGAGGTGCTTGATCTATTAGTGAGTGCCATTAACGATGACAATGAGAATTATTTAGGGCCTATGGTCACATGGGATGTAGTCACCGAGAAGCTAAAGACAGAAAATGAAGTAGCAAAGGTTAGCTCAATGATGGAGAACGCCCCCATCAATGTTTTATTCGCCGATAAGGATGAGTTTAAAATCACATATGCTAATCCCGCATCTGTTAATACCCTAAAGACGATA
>JABIYR010000018.1 GCA_018702695.1 Nitrospina sp.
AATAATTCATGCCCACAAATTCTATATGATTTAGCTTCTTGATGGATCGAGTCAAAAATCATGTCCTTGAAGGCGTGACGAAACCAGATGCCTTTGTCGGAGCCGCAAAACCCAGTATAGAGGGGTTTGATGATGCATTTGTTGGCATCCGCCGGACAGCGGACTTCGTCCAGTTCAGGTAAGGGAACATCCAACAGTTTCATGCCCTTTGTGCTTTCCCATTCTTTAATATCTAGAACCAGAGCTTTCATAGTATATTCTTCGCTTTCTGAAACATTTCTTGAGAGAGGGTGAAATGAACGGTCGAACAACTAAAACGATAGCTCCTGCCTAGCAAACCATCGCCGAATCATTACATCTCATCGGCAATGACCAAGAGGGTGGAGGCGTGGGGTTTTTCCGCATTTTCAGAATTAACCTGTACCAAGGTCGGGTCGGTTGTGTGGAACCGTTTAATTTCTTCAATGATCGCATTGCCTTCTTTGACAACCTCCGCAACATCATTGGTCGATGAGATTTTGCGGTCGAGTGCGACATAGCGATCGAAAAAAACTTTCGCCGTCTGGATGGTTTTTTTGGTTAGGTTGAAATCGAGCTTACGCATATGATGTGCTTCAAAATAGTCCACATATTTTGCCCAAGTCATAACCTCCTCGATGGGGTAAGAAAGACTGACATAATATTTTTTAAAACCTTCCAGCCCTAACTCCTTCATTTTAGGAATCAATTGGCGCGCTAGATCATTCATTGGGATATTATCTTGAGCTTCGCAGACATGATTGATGGTGTATATGAGAGACGTTATTTTAGAGTCGACATGTAGACCGACGATGGCGTGTTTACGATAGATGTCTCGCCTTTCAAAAAGAGACCATGTGCCGCCGCGGCTTTTAATGCTGTGAGCCATGTTTTCAATGGGGGAAAACATAGTGTGGCAATTTTCTTTATTATTTGCATTGGCATAGCTTGCCAGTGCAGGCAGAATCAATAGAGTCAGGACGACCCAAAAGATAATCAAGCGTTTCATGCGTTTTCCTCCCCAAATTTAAAAAATATTTTTAAATATCAGGTACGCTAGACAGTATACGCATGTTAGAAGAAGAGGTAAAGCTAACGCGATTTTGGCATACGAGCAAAGCGTGATTAACATCAAAAAAATATTGAATCTACTTTGAAAAATCAACCCAGAAAAGCCATAATAATGGCCAGAATCTACAATTATTAGAGCCGTGTTTTTATGAGCCCGAAACAGATATCAATGGGATAGGGAGTATGAATTGTTCTTAAATAAAAATAATCAATATGCGGTGGAATGCTATACCCAAGTATCGAACGACTGCCTGAAAAATGGAGAGTATTGCGATAGTGAAGAAGAAGCAGAATATTGGGTCGAAGAAGAATGCTGGATCTTTTCAGGCGAGGGTTGGTTTTGCAACAACTGCAACCGTCACTTCATGCAAAACCTCACCCAAGTTAGAAGAGTCAAGGGTCAAGAACCCCCATCCGATGACGACCTGTATAAAGGTATAGAAACCATATTGTAACGAGCTGACTAGTGCCCATCTTCGTGAGTTGTTTTGTTTAAAGTTTGGGCTCGCCACATGGACAACTAAAAACAATCTCCATTCATAGGAGCGAGGTTGGAGTTGGCCGGCTTTGCAGTAAATGTTGCTGGCTGGGGCCTAGTGGCAAAGCTTGCGCATTTAGACCGAGAGTAGCTCGTTAGCTTTGGTTTGTTACGCTCTCTGCCCGCATCAACACCCCTCTAGAAAATTTGCGGTTGCCCATGTCATTCATCCCTCCAAGTTTGTTTTTCAATTTTATTTTCGTGATAGTTCCATCATTTTGATATTTGAAGTGGTGGCTATATAAAATGTCTCTTAATATGAGTGGGTTGAAGCGCTGGTGGGCGGTGTTTTGTTTGAAAATGTTTTTTAGCATGAGAAGGGTGTCTATTTGGTTAAAGAGAGGTAAAATAAAGTTGTGAAAGGTGGATGAGTGCAATGAAACCGATTATCGAAATTGCCGAGTTGCTGGGCCTGTCTGAATCTGACTTGATTCCTTATGGATCGGATAAGGCGAAATTACGTTTGGATATTCTGAAAAACAATCCTCCACGTGGCAAGTTGATTCTAGTCTCTGCAATCACTCCCACTCCCGCGGGGGAAGGTAAAACAACCACAACGATAGGGCTTGGACAAGCGATGGCTCGGCTAAACAAGTCGGTTTGTCTAGCGCTTCGTGAGCCTTCTTTAGGCCCTTGTCTGGGGATGAAGGGCGGAGCCACGGGTGGAGGTTTAAGCCAAATCTTACCCCGAGAAGATATCAATCTACATTTTACCGGTGACTTTCATGCTGTGACCGCGGCGCATAATTTGTTGTCTGCGATGCTGGATAACCGGATTTATCACGAAGGATTGTCGGGCATTGATCCGCGACGCATTATCTGGCGGCGAGTCATGGACATGAATGACCGTGCTTTGCGCAATATCGTGATTGGCTTGGGGGGTGTTTTGCAAGGTGTTCCACGAGAAAGTGGTTTCGATATCACGGCGGCCTCTGAGATCATGGCTATTTTATGTTTGGCTGAGAGTTACGCCGACTTGAAATCCCGGCTGGACAGAATTCTGGTGGCATTCACTTACCGGGGAGAACCGGTTACAGCAAAATGTTTGAACGCTTCTGGGGCGATGGCGGCTTTGCTCAAAGATGCTTTGCTTCCCAATCTGGTTCAATCTATGGAAGGGGTGCCTGCCTTGGTTCATGGAGGGCCTTTTGCGAATATTGCTCATGGTTGTAACTCGATTCTAGCTACAAAAATGGCATTGGCTCTATCTGATTGGGCCATCACCGAGGCGGGGTTTGGCTTCGACCTGGGGGCAGAAAAATTTTTCGATATTAAGTGTAAGGGCGCAGGGCTGGATACTTCGGTCGTGGTTTTGGTTGCAACTTGCAGGGCATTGAAGTCACACGGTGGCATTGAAAAAGCAGACTTGGAAAAAATCAACCCTGATGCGGTTAAAAGGGGGTTGCCTAATCTGGATCGTCATGTGGAAAATATCAAACAGTTTTGTGAGCCACCCGTTGTTTGTCTCAATCGTTTTTTAGGCGATGACCCTGAGGAAATCGCTGTCGTCCGAAAACATTGTGAAGAGAAGCTTGAGGTTCCTTTCGCCGTGAGCAATGTATTCGAAGAGGGTGGCAAGGGGGGACTGGAACTGGCTGAGAAGGTGCTCTTACACGCAGAAAAAGAACCGCAACCTTTTCGTCCGCTCTATGACTGGAATGATGATGTTAAAACAAAAATTTGGAAGGTCGCGAGTAAGATGTATGGGGCAGATGAAATTAAATACACTCAAAAAGCAGAACGAGACCTCAAGTCAATTGAACAATTAGGTTATCAAAATCTTCCTGTATGCATCGCAAAAACCCCTGCTTCCTTATCAGACAACCCAAAGCTACGAGGCCGACCGGAACATTTTAATGTGACGGTGCGAGAAATTTTAATCGCCGCAGGAGCGGGGTTTCTCATCCCTCTTACAGGGGATATCTTGAGAATGCCAGGCTTGCCTAAAATGCCTCAGGCAGAAAAAATAGATTTGAGTGGGAATGATATTACCGGTCTAAAATAAGAGATGGGCTTGCCTTATGACTGAAGGGGTGGAAACGCTAAAACTGCTGTATATCGCGATTGGCCCAGGCGTGGCTTTAGCCATCTTCATTTATTATTGGAACAAACTAGATCGAGAACCCAGTCGGCTGGCGATCAAGAGTTTTTTTCTTGGCGGTCTTGCTGTTTTTCCGACTCATTATTTTGAAGGTGTTGCAGGTCAATTGATCGGCTTGCAGGCTTTGCAGAATCACTCTCCTTTCTTCTGGCCCAAGATTATTTTTTACGCCTTTTTTGGGGTCGCTCTTGCCGAAGAGTTGTGTAAATTTCTTTTTTTAAAAGCCTTTATCTACGATGATCGTGATTTTAATGAGCCTTTTGATGGCATTATTTATGGAGGCATGATCGGTTGTGGGTTTGCAACGCTAGAAAACATTTTTTATGTGCTCGAACATGGACAAACCGTGGGCATATTGCGGATGGTAACGGCTGTTCCGGGACATGTTTTCTTCGGTGTTATCTTAGGATATTTCATGGGGCGGGCGAAGTTCAGTGTCAATCGAGCCAGACACTTGATTCACGGCTTGCTAGTGGTTATCACCCTGCATGGGCTTTATGATACAGCGGCTTATTCGAATACATTTTGGTCTGGTTACCTGATCTTCGCCATTATTTTTTTGGGAATTTATTTGGGCTTGAAGGCCAAAAGGGAACTGGAGAAACTGGCAACCGTTATAGAGTTTTCTGCCAAACAATATTTTCCCGTTAAAGGTCGCAGGAAGCGGGCTCCTTTACACCTACGAGATATTCGCTGTTTATTGTCAAAGGGAAAACTAGTTCCTGAAGACAACCTCATTGATAAAAAAAGTGGGAAAATAAAATCCATTCGAGAAATTTTTTCTACCAAAATTATTTCGCAATATAAAAGACTTCCTAAAACGCCGTTCTCGGGCCTGCCGGTAAAATTATTTCTAATTTTTTATCAATTGACGTTTGGGCTTTATTTGTATTTTTGGTTTTTGGGTAATTACCGTGATTTTACCAGCTATAAAAAATTAAAACTTAATCCCGAACTACTGGCATTGGGGTTGTTCATAATCACGGTTTCGCCTTATTTTGCTTATGGGCTGGTGCTAAAAACTTTGGGTTTGCAAGCGACCAGCTGGGGGGTTGATATCTGTTTTAATTTGGTTATAGCGGTGGCTGAAACGTCTTTTTTATATTTTCAATTTCAATTGATCTCAGGTTTTCTCAAGAATAAATTGAAAAATACGTTTTCAGTTCCAATTATTGTGCTAGCTTTTTTTGTTTTCAGTTGTATGAAAAAAATGCTTTCACCCGCAGTTCCTTTTTATCTGTTTTGGGAAATGATTTTGATTCTTTGTCAGGGAGGAGTTTTAGCTTTGGTTCAGCGTGATTTGAATTTGTATTGGAAGCTTGAAAATGAGGGGGCTTAAGGCATACACTGCAGTGCAATCGTTCTCTGTATTCACTCCGTTCAGGGCAGGTTTCCATGACCAGGATAAAATTGCTTGCGCTTTTTGTGGCAGTCGTGGGTACGGGGCTTTATTTTTATAGCTATTTCCATGAACCGGAAACATGGGAAACTCTGAATCGAAAAGGCGTCTTAGCTTTTAAGCAAACTCATTATGCTGAG
>JABIYR010000121.1 GCA_018702695.1 Nitrospina sp.
AGGGCTTGAGAGAGCCCAGACCCGAGTGACCGGGCTACCACTTCCAGCGTGCTGGCATCAGGAATAATTGCGAGCGATACCATTGCCCCGAACAATGCGATCATGCTGGCTATTGTCATGCTAGTCCTGGAGGGAGTGGTGCCGACAAGGCGGCGAATGTTTACTTTTAACTGTCGGCCGCGTTAGAGACCCACCTCAGCTTCGGGTTTCTTGCCGCTTGCGCTTCATCCGGGCGTGACACTTTGCTCAAGCGTGGAGCATCGTGAAAACTCTCGGCATCTTCTTGCCCTTTTTTAGCGATGGCTTGCATCGTTTCGATAAAGCTATCGAGCGTTTCTTTGGATTCGGTTTCGGTCGGTTCTATCATTAACGCGCCTTTAACGATCAGTGGAAAATATACCGTTGGTGGGTGAAAGCCGTGGTCGATGAGTTCTTTCGCGAAGTCCATTGTGGTGATGCCTTGACCCTTATCGTTGAAAACACATTCGTGCAGACTGGGGCCGGTGAAAGGCAGGTGAAAAATGTCTTTCAGCTTGGCGCGAATATAGTTGGCATTGAGCACTGCAGATTCTGCCACCTGACGAATGCCTTCAGGGCCGAGTGTGCGGATGTAAGCATAGGCGCGTAACAACATGCCGAAGTTGCCATTGAACGATTTTAATTTGCCGACACTTTCAGGGCGGTCTGAATTCAGTAGATATTTTCCGCCCGATTTTTCTACCACCGGAGCGGGCAGATAGGGTTCTAGAATATCAGCTACGCATACTGGGCCGGCACCGGGGCCGCCTCCGCCATGCGGGGTGGAAAATGTTTTGTGCAGGTTGATATGTAGCACGTCAATTCCCATATCCCCCATTTTTGTGATGCCCATGACGGCATTGAGATTGGCTCCATCGCAGTAGACCAGCCCCCCCTTACTATGAACGATTTCGGTGATCTTAAGGATGTCCTTTTCAAACATACCGAGTGTATTGGGGTTGGTCAGCATGATGGCCGCTGTTTCTTCATCCATCGCCGCTTCGAGTTTGTCGACATCGATCAACCCTTCTGCTGTAGACGGGAGCTGGACGGATTTGTATCCACACAGTGTCGCGCTAGCTGGGTTTGTGCCGTGGGCGGAGTCAGGCAACAAGACTTTTTTTCGCGGATTGCCGTGGGCTGAGTGATAAGCCTTGATCATCAACATCCCAGCAAACTCGCCTTGCGCACCGGCGGCGGGTTGTAGACTGACATGGTCCATGCCGCTGATGGTTTTGAGGCATTCTTGCAATTCAAACATCAATTGCAGGCTTCCTTGTGCGTCGGCATCTGGAGTCAAAGGGTGATGCTGTGCGAAGCCGGGTAAGCGCGCCAGAGTCTCATTGATCTTGGGATTGTATTTCATGGTGCACGAACCCAATGGGTAAAAATTAGAGTCGATATTAAAATTCCATTGTGACAGTCGGGTGAAATGGCGCACCACATCAAGTTCCGTTAATTCGGGCAGTTCGTCAATGGCTTCGCGGATTTCTCCGGGCGGAAGTAAGGTTTCAATCTCTACTTCCGGCACATCGCAGGAGGGTAGAGAATAAGCTTTTCTGCCGGGTGAACCCATTTCAAAAACAAGGGATTCCTCAAATATTAATCCCGGTATGCCGGGGCCTTTTGGGACGGGTGCTTGGCTCATGAATATTCCTTTTTATTTAACATTGCAAACAAGGTTTTGAGGACTGTGTCGGGTGACAGGGAGTCGTTATCTCTTTCTTCTAAAACGGCACTGGCAGAATTCAAAGGGCCCCAGCGTTTGATTTCCCCGTGTTTAAAGATTACGCAAACGGGTTTATCGACTGCTGAGGCGAGGTGCATGATGCCAGTGTGGTTACAGAGTAAAACATCGCATTCTTGTATCAAAAGCGCAAGTTCTTTTGCGCTGAGCAGAGGGAGAAGTTGCGGTTTTTTTTGCATATGGGCAATGGCTGTTTTGAGTTCATTTTCTTCTCCCGGTCCATTGACCATCCAAATTTGTGCTTTATCGGTTTCGAGCACATGTTCGATCACGGTTTGAAATTTTTCCCATCGCCAGCCCCATTTGGCAACGCGGGTGCCAGACTTGACCAGCACCACAGGCTGGTTTTGTTTCAGGCGATATTTTTTCAGGATGTCGGCAATGGTTTTTGTCTCTTGGTCATTGAAATACAGCCGGGGTTGGGTCTGGATATTTTTAACGCCAAGAATCCGTAAAAGGTCTAAATTATTTTCGCTTTCGTGACGAGGTAGGCCGACTATGGGAACGCGAATATTGTGAGCCCAGGCGTTCTCCGGATGGTCATAACCGATTCGTATTTTGGCCCCGGAACAAAGAGCGAAAAATGTGGCGGTGGCACTGAATTTTTTATTGAGTGTCAGAACCAGATCAAAATGTTTGTCTTTCAGTTGCCGAAAAATATTTAAAGGTTGCTTGGGGTCGAAAATAAACCGTTGGCTGATGTTTGGGTTATCAGTCAGAAGCCCCGCCTGAGCACTGTCAACAAGAGCGCTGATCTCTAAATGAGGAAACTCTTTTTTGAGGGTTTCGTAGACAGGGGTGGAAAGCACGACATCGCCCAACCGGTCAGGGCGAATGACTAATACATTATGAATATTAGCAAAGTCTAAGGGTAAAGCCGGAGGGTTGGGAGCCTTGCCTGCGCAAAAGCCGATCAGCCGCCATAATATTTGCTTGGCTTTATTTTCTATGTTGCGCAGGGTTTGGTTTGCCATGAACGGGTGAAGGGTTGTTAGCTCGTCAATATTAATTGGTTACGAGGAGATGGGTGGTTCGAGATGATTCAAATAATTATAGCGGAATCGCTTCTTCAATCAACATGATGGGAATGTCGCCTTTGATCGGGTATTGCAAGGCGCAGGGTTTGCAGTTCAGCCCTTCTTCTTTTTCGTCCATTTCGAGATCGCCTTTACATTTTGGGCAGACCAGAATATCCAAGAGTTCTTTGTCGATGGCCATAATTATTCTCCCTGTATCAGTGCTATTTATTTTTGATTTGTTGATGGTCTTTCACGGCCTGAAATACTTCATCAACGCTAACTTGTTGCATGCATTCTTTGGTTCCTAGCGGGCATGTTTTTTTCCAGCAAAAACTACAGGAAAGCATTTTGTATACCACTTCGTGGTCTGTACCGTAGGCTCCGTTACGAACCGGGTCGGTGGGGCCAAAAATAGAGACGGTCGGAATGTCGGATGCCGCCGCTAAATGAAGTGGGCCTGAATCACAGCTTACCAGTAGAGCCATCTGTTTGTACAGAGCAATAGATTCTAAAATGGATGTGGGCGGAGCGATCCAGCATTTTTGTTTCATCTGGGCGGAAATTTGCTCAACCTTGAATTCTTCTCCCGGCCCCCAGGTCAACATGATGGAGTGATTTAATTTCTCAGAAATCAGGTCTGCCAATTCTGCGAAGCGGTTCAAAGGCCATTGCTTGGATTCGAACCCAGCGCCGGGGTTGATTCCTATAATTGGTTTTTGTGTCAGCTCAGGATTTTGTGAGAAATAGAGAGCCATTTTTTCATCCATCTCGTTTGGCACTTGCAGGGGGAACTTTTTAGTTTCTTCGATTTTCCCCAACGCCGTTTGCAAAAGTGTCAGGTACATATCGACGACATGAAGTCCGCCTGCCATATAAGGGCCTTTTTTGTTTGTGAAGAGGCTGTTGATTTTTTCTTTACAGTTCTTGCGGTGAAACCCAATACGAGTTGGAGCGCCGCTCAGTTTGGCGATGATTCCACTTTTGAGGAGGCCGTGTAAATCGAGCACAAGGTCAAACTGATGCTGACGCAGGGTTCGGATCGTGCTCAAAACCTCATCGAGTGTTTTACGGTTCCAGTTCTTGCGCCACACTTTGGTGCGAATGGGGATGATCTCATCGACATCGGGATTATCGCGTAGGAGATCTTGAAAGCGTTCTTCTACCATCCAAACGATCTGCGCATGGGGCAATGATTTCCTAATTGTCGCGGCGATGGGGAGAGTGTGAACCACATCTCCCAATGCGCTAAATTTCAGAATCAGTATTTTAGGTGCGTTCATGGGAATTTAATTTTAATCGCTTCGTACTTGGAATGGGGCTTGGCTGAAAGGCTCGCCACTCGTCAAGGCTGGAGATATTTTAAAATATTTCTATAAATATATTTATAACCCAAGTAGCCCATGGTACCGCCAAAGATTGCCCCCGCAAGAACATCAGCTGGGTAATGTACTTTCAGATAGACTCTTGAAAAACAGACCAGCAGGGCACAGCTGAAAGCCAGTAGAGTGGTGTTACGAAAACAAAGGCTGAGGAGGGTTGCGGCGGCAAATGTATTGCCAGCATGGTTTGAGGGGAATGAAAAACTGTTGGAACAATTCACCGTATTGATCAGGTCTGGCAAAACATGACAGGGCCTGAGGCGGGCGATTCCGTCTTTAAGAATATAATGGCTGATCGCATCGGTCAGTCCGATGGTTGCGCCAGCCGTCAGAATAAAAGCTAGGCCATAACGTTTATAAGCCACTAAAATTGCCACTAGGCAAGCAATGCCTACATGGATGAAATTTTGCTTAATGGTTACGAACAGCATAAATTGTCCCATTATTCGGGATTGAAAATGCTGGTTGATCCAGTAGAATAGCGAAACGTCGAGATCGTGTAAGATAAGGGGTTCCTTTTTGCGGAAATTGCAGATATTTGAGAAGTTTATGGAGTTTGAGGGCTTGAGTCAAACGATTTGTTTTTCCTTTTTAGGTCGCCGGATTCTCTTGTTTTTTGCTGAGCCGGGTAAGCGCTCAGGGCAGGCGTCGTTTTCTCTATTATTGGGGAAGCTATGATGGCAAAAAAACATGCTAATGCGTTGATCTTGTTTGCCCGCGATCCAATTTTGGGTAAGGTCAAAACCCGACTTTCTCCCTTTCTGCCAGACGAGACGATTCTAGAGCTTTATACCTGCTTCCTGCGTGATAGTCTGGACCTGATTCGACAGGTAGAAAATGCAGACTTGTTTGTGGGCATTGCGCCTTCGAACCAGTCGGGATTCTTTAATGGGTTGGCGGAGACGGAACTCCACCTCTTTGTTCAGGAAGGTCAGGACTTGGGAGATAAAATGCGCCAAGCCATTGCGGACCGATTTGCGGAGGGATATGAAAAAGTGGTCATCATCGGTTCTGACAGTCCTTCGCTTCCTGTTACTTATATTAAGCGAGCTCTCAGTTCTGATAAGGACCTTATTTTGGGGCCGAGCACCGATGGCGGTTATTACCTGATCGGCATGTGCAGGAAAATGACCGAAGTTTTCGAAGGGGTGACTTGGGGGAAGGAGAATGTTTTGCATGAAACCTGTGAGCGGTTAGTGCATGAGGAGGCAGACTTAGAGCTTTTGCCAGTTTGGTATGATATCGACAATCCACAAGATTTACAGTTCTTCAATACTCATTTGCAACTCATAGAGCGGGCTGGGCTGGCGCAAGCGGGGGCAACGGCGCGATTGCTGGGTAAGGTGCTAAAAACCCCTAAAAATTGAGAAAATTATAATATCTAATCATTAAGAGGTGTCCTTTTTAT